>JAFGVX010000069.1 GCA_016937775.1 Campylobacterales bacterium
AGAGGAAAATCATCGGCAAATATCTTTGTGACAAGTGTTTGAATAGCATCTTTTGCAAGTTCATAACCAAAATCATCGATATTTTGGCACTGATCCCTGCAAACTTGCGATACAGCAATGGCAGGAATACCTTGCAAAACTGCTTCCATGGCTCCTGCAACCGTACCCGAGTAGGTGATATCTTCACCCATATTTGCACCTTTATTGATGCCTGAGATGATGATATCGGGTTTATGCTCTTCATTGAAAAGTTTATTGAGTGCTAGAAAAATGCAATCAGTTGGTGTTCCGTCGTCAAGTTTAAAAAAGTCATCATCAAGTTCAACAAATTTAAGCGGTTGCGTGAGTGTAAGTGAATGTCCGCAGGCTGATTTTTCAACGGTTGGCGCTACTACTGTGACATTGCCTAGCGGCTTAAGTGCTTCAATGAGCGCATGCAGTCCTTTTGATTCAAATCCATCATCATTCGTAATCAATATCTGTTTCATATACCTTCTCGCTATTTTTATATTGGCGTATTATAACCATGTTTGGTATAATACTTGTAAAATATTACCAAAGGAGTAATAAAGTGCAAAAAGAGCCTATGTTGAATGATACATATCAACGCCTTACCAAAGAGCTTATGCACCTCAAGAATGTAGAGCGGGCAAATATAGCAAAAATTATCGATGAAGCAAGAGCATTGGGAGATCTCAAGGAGAATGCAGAGTATCATGCCGCTAAAGATAAACAGGGGCATATGGAGTCACGGATTATAGAACTGCAAGACTTGCTTTCTCGCGCCCAAGTGGTTGACCCCGCAAGCTTTCAACACACAAGAGTATCCTTTGGTTCAACTATTACACTTTGTGATTTAAATGATGATAGCGAATGCAAATACACGATAGTGGGCGCACAAGAGTCCAACCCTTCTAAAGGACTTATCTCGATTTTTTCTCCTTTAGCAAAAGCACTTATGGGGCGAGAAGAGGGCGACGAAGTAGAAGTTACTTTGCCAAGCGGCGTGAAACAGTTTTCGCTTGAAGAGATATGTTTTGAAGAGATATGTATAAAGGTAAAAAAATGAAAGCGGGGATTGTAGGAGCGAGTGGATATACCGGGCTTGAGCTTATAAAATTGCTTTTAAATCATCCTAAATTTGAGCTTGCATATCTAGCAACTACTGAGGGTGGTGGCGGTGTGGGCGAGCTTCATCCTGCACTAGAGGGTTTGAGTGATCTTGTAATATCAAAGGCTTCTATCGAAGAGATAAAAAAGAATTGTGAAATTGTCTTTTTAGCACTCCCCCACAAAGCCTCTATGGGGTTTGTGAAAGAGTTTTGGGATAGTGATGTTAAGATAGTTGATCTCTCAGCTGATTATCGTTTAGAGATGGAGACTTATGAGAAACACTATGAGAAACATGTCGATCCAGATAATGCACACAATGGTGTATATGGACTCATAGAGTACTATAGAGATGCGATTAAGGATGCGAAGCTTGTAGCCTCTCCGGGATGCTATCCGACAGCAGCCCTTCTAGGACTACTTCCATTTATAGAGTATATAGATATAAGCTCACCTATCTATATAGATGCAAAATCAGGTGTAAGCGGAGCAGGGAAAAAGTGTTCGGAAAATACGACTTTTGTGAATGTAAATGATAATATATTTTCCTATAATCCGCTTAAGCATCGCCATACACCCGAGATCAAAGAGAAGGTCAAAAAACTTTGCTTAAAAGATATAGAGCTTGCTTTTGTTCCTCATCTTGTTTCGATGACGCGAGGTGAACTTGTGAGTATATATGCGAAGCTCAAAAGTGATATAGAGCCTCAAAAAGTGCTTGCTCAACGATATACTAATGAGCCTTTTGTTAGAATAAGAGAGATGCCTGTTGATACAAAAAGTGTCTCAGGAACGCATTTTTGCGATATATTTGCAGCGCGTGAGGGTAATATGCTCTTTATAAGCAGTGCGATAGACAATCTCTTGCGCGGTGCTTCTTCGCAGGCGCTTGCAGCTGCAAACCTCATGTGCGGTTTTGATGAGTCGCTTGGACTTCCTCGAATAGCTTACGTCCCGTAAGGTTACCATGGTAGAGATCAAAGAAGGGGCTCTTTTTATCGCCGATGCACACTATCCGCATCATGGGGATGCATTTTTGCAGATTTTAAAAAAGATAGAGCGAAAAGAGCTTCATGCTTCACAGATATTTCTCATGGGTGATATCTTTGATCTCCTCTTTGGATATAACGACTATATCAAGCAACCGCTTAGCGGAACAATCGCTTTACTAGAGAAGCTTTCAAAAAAGCACGAGATATACTATTTTGAGGGAAATCATGACTTCTGTTTGGAGACTATATTTTCTAATATTAAAATATATGATAGAGCTTCCCAGCCCGTATATATGGGGCTAGAAGGGAAAAAAATCGGCATCTCACACGGCGATATTTATGAGGCAGGTTTTTGGTATGGAGTGTATTGTTTTTTACTAAGGAATAAAGTTGCACTTACGCTTCTAAAACCGTTTCAAAAGCAAATCATTGACCATAGACTCACAAAGTTAAGAGAGAAAAACATTTGTGCCAAGCTAGAGCATTTTGAACAAAAAGCGAAAGCTATCAGTGAGCATTACCAAAAAGATACCAATTTTATCATAGAGGGGCATTTTCATCAAGCTAAAAAGCTAGGCAGATATATCTCTTTACCGTCACTTGCTTGTCAAGAGCAGGTTGGGGCGGTGATAGATGGCGAGATACATTTTATAGATATCAAGGATTTGTAGTAATTGAATTTGGTGTAATCCATATATTATCAAATAACTGTCATGCGAGCATCCTTGTAAAGCAGGCATATCCGCGGCGGTACAGATAGCAAGCATGGATATACCGACCGCGACTTTGTGAGCATGACGCTTTTTCTAAAGAAACTTTTTGCTTTGCAAAATCGCTATTCGCTAGTTTTGTGCTACTTTTTCTAAAAAAGTAGTAAAAAGAAAACAAGAAATCTCTATAACTTTTCTTTTTAGTAAAGAAAAGTATCAAAAGAAAATCGTCATTTCACAATTGTGCGGGCGTTGCTCAACGCTCGTGCTTCGCAGTGCTCGCATTCACAACTGCACAAGAAGTGTGAAAGCGACAGAAAGAGCAAATTAATAAAACTACATATGCACTCTCACGCAAAGTATGGGAGTGAGAAGAAAATTATGATATGATATTTTTATGAAAAATATACTTTTTGTACTTATTTTTACATTTATATATGCCGAAGTTCCCGACTTTCGCTTATTAGATTATCAAGAGAGATATAGCATATGCAAGGAAAAGACAGACTATAGCATAGCTCAATGTTTGTTAAACGGTAATCTAAACTACTCCAGACTCAGAGGAGATAAATATGCTTATAGATTTATCGATAGAGGGAGTATAGCTGCAGCGGTGCAAAACGGCGATATATATGACTATACTATGAGCCTTATGCCGCAGACAAAAAGATACATTTTTTTAAAAGAGTATATCGATCATCTCTATTCTATAAAAGACCAATACACGCCACCACAATTTAAAGGAGATGATGCGCAAGA
>JAFGVX010000008.1 GCA_016937775.1 Campylobacterales bacterium
ATGACAAAAGAGACAAAACAATGAGTAATGATGCTCTTTTGGCAAAACTCTATCCCTACATCTCGAAAGACAAAGAGATAGAAGCGTTTGTTCGAGAACTCTATGCAAAAAAAGCAGGAGATAAGAGCATTACGATAGACAAAAAGAGAGTGAAAAAAATACTAGAAAGTCTTAAAAATATCGATGACAAATAGAATAAAAAGTGCTCAAAATGCTCTACTGAGTTGGTATAAAAAAAGTGGTAGGCATGATCTGCCGTGGCGTAATACGCAAGATATTTACCATGTCTATTTGAGTGAGATAATGCTCCAACAAACGCAGGTCAACCGTGTCTTAGAAGAATATTATCCTCAATTTTTAAAGCGATTTCCAACACTTCAAACACTTGCATTTGCCTCGCTTGATGATGTTTTAGCATCTTGGAGCGGACTTGGATACTACTCTCGTGCACGTAATTTGCACAAAACAGCACAGCTAAACCCAAAAGGGTTACCCGATGAGCTGAGTGCGCTTTTAAAGTTACCCGGCATCGGAAAATACACAGCGAGTGCTATCTGTAGTTTTGGTTATAATCAGAATGTGCCCGTAGTCGATACAAATATCGCACGTGTTTTGCAAAGAGTGTTTGCTATTCAAAAGAGAGATGAGAAAATACTTTGGCAAAAAGCAGAATCACTCCTCAACACAAAAGCATCAAGGGCGCATAATTTGGCACTTATGGATTTAGGCTCTTTGGTCTGTTTGCCACAAAATCCAAAATGTGAATTTTGTCCTTTAAATGAGATGTGTCAAGGAAAAGTAAATCCGGAATTCTATGCAAAAACAAAAAAGACAAGATATGAGGCGATGGAGCTTTTTTACGGTGTGTTTATCGAAGATGATCGCATCGCTTTGGTAAATGCGCAAGGAAATATGTACAAAGGAATGCTTGAGCTTCCAAATATTGATCCAATAGAAGAGTGGCATATAGGAAATTTTAAACACTCCTACACAAAGTACCGCTTAAATGTTCATCTGTATGCTTTAGATGAAGCTCCTTTTAATGCTGTATGGGTAGATATAAGAGCTTTTGACGATGCACCTATATCGTCATTAACTAAAAAAGCAAAAAAGTTTTTTTATAAGATATCGTGAAGCTTGTTTGCTTCTTTCATCCACGCTTGCAAAAGATCCCACTCTTCATTTTCTATGAATTTTTCACACTTTTCAAGTTCATTTTTGAATGATTCAATCGATTCTAAAATATGCTCTTTGTTTCTTTTAAATATCCCACTCCACATTTTAGGAGAACTTTTAGCAATACGACTCATATCTCGAAACCCCCCACCGGCAAGCGCGATGATACTTCTAGGGTCTTCTTGTTTCATAACCGAATTTGCAAGCGCATAACTAATAGCATGGGGCATGTGAGATATATATGCAGCATGCCTGTCATGTTCTTTACTGTCCATATATACGATTTTCATTCCAATATCCGTAAATATTTTTTGCGCCAGTTTTTGTTGTTTTTCCCCGCTTTTGTTTATGTCGCACAGCACAACTGTTTTGCCTGCATAAAGTGTTTCAAATGATGCACTAGGACCACTTTTTTCCGTTCCCGTCATCGGATGGGCGGCTACAAGATTTTCACGTATTGTACTTGGAGTTGTATTGGAGATAAGTGCTTTTGTGCTCCCAAGGTCTACAATGGTTGTTTCTTTTTTTATATTGGAGAGATTTTGTAAGATTTCGATACTTCCGTCAATTGGAGTTGCTAAAAATATCACATCACACATATCTAATTTTGAGTAATCATCAACAACTTCTTTGACGAGTCCAAGCTCACGTGCTTCTTCGGCATGTTCACTATTGTGATCATAGCCATAAATTTTGATATTTTGATATTTTTTTCGTAGAGCTAAAGCGAGAGAACCACCCATTAATCCAAGTCCCACAATACCGATCTTTTCTATACCCATAATTCTCTTTTTTTGTTATATTTGTTGCTGCATTATAGCACATTGAGTATTATGGAATTCTATTTATGCTTTTTTTAGTCAAAAAAAGATAAACTATTGTCATTATTTAATTTAAAAAACAAAAAGGTGATCTCTCATGTTGAAAAAAGTATCAATAGCTTGTTTAGTGCTTGGCTCTTTTGCCTTTGCCGAACAATTAAGACAGATAAAATTTGAAGGTCTCAATACGCTCTCAGATAAAACAGCAACAGATATATCGGGGTTAAAAATAGGGGAAAATATTACCAATGATAAGATCACAGAGTCTATCAAGAATTTCTATGAGCAGGGATATTTCAAAGATGTATGGGTTGAAAAACCTTCAAGCGGCATTTTAGTGTTTCACTTTGATGAAAAATTAGCTATATCAAATGTTGAGATTAACGGATACGGTAGTGGGGATGATGCAACAAGATTATTAGAGAGTGCAGGAGTCAAAAAAGGTGATTTTTATGATTCCAAAAAGATTCAAGTAGCAAAACAATCTATCATTGCATCTGTTCAAAGTGAAGGATTTTACGATACCGTCGTTGAGGTTACTACAACTCCGGTAAGCGATAGTAGTGTATCGGTTACTTTTGATGTTAATAAAGGCGAGAAGATTAAGATTAAGAAACTCAATCTCAATGGAGCTAAAGAGCTTGATGCATCTGATTTTGATGAGCTTCTTGCAAATAAAGAGCAAGATTTCTTGGGATGGTTGCCTTTAAGAAATAGTGGTGTTGCTAATGTTGAGCAACTTGAACTTGATCCCCTTAGAGTTAAAGATGTCTATATGAGAAAAGGCTTTTTAGACGCAGAAGTGAGTAAACCGTTTATGCGAGTTGATTTTAGTTCATATGAGGCTGAGATTGATTATAACATCGTTGAAGGCGAGCAGTATAAGGTGGGCCAGGTTGTTGTTTCGGGAACACCGAGCGGAGTCAATATTAAAGATATGAAAGATGACTTCAAGCTCAATGAAGGTAAAACTTTCAATATCGAGAAAATGAGAAAAGATATAGCAAATATCAAAGAGGAGGTCGGTAACCTTGGATATGCATTTGCCGAAGTTTCTCCACAAATAAACAAAGATCAAGAGAAGAAAATCGTCAATATCAGCTATATAGTTACACCGGGTTCAAAAGTAACTATCAATGATGTTATCATCGCAGGCAATGATACGACAAAAGATAGAGTTGTGAGACGCTATGTCTATCTTGCTCCCGGAGACACTTATAAATATAGTGATCTCAAAGATAGTAAAAATGCACTCGGAAGAACAGGCTTTTTTGAAAAATATGATGTCAAATCACAAAGAGTTTCAGAAGATAAAATGGATATTATCGTTGATGTGAAAGAGGCACCGACAGGCAGTATCTCTTTGGGTGGCGGTTATGGAAGTTATGAAGGTTTTATGGTCAACGGTTCGGTTTCAGATAGAAATATATTCGGTACGGGTATCGCTGCAAGCGTGAGTGCCGATCTCTCAAAGATATCAACAAACTTTTCTCTTAACTTTACCAATCCGAGACTTTGGGATAGCGAATATAGTCTAGGTGTCAATCTCTTTAAAAGAGATTATGAGTATACAAACTATGATCTTGATCAATTTGGTGGTTCGCTTACTTTAGGCAGACAGCTATTTAGAAACCTTTATATCTCGACGGGAATCTCTTACATCGATAATGAATCAGAGGCAAATAGTGATTCTACAAGCTATACTTATAAACTTCTTTATTCGGATAAATATGAAAAACTCTCCGGACTTCTTGGTATAACCTTTGATAATACAGATGATTATTATGTGCCAAGAGAAGGGTTTATAGCAAGTGCAAATCTTGAATATGCAATGATTGACGGTGATATAGATGCAGGCAAAGCAACGGAATATGGCTATAGCGATTTTTCCGATTTTGCAAAATTGAGTTTAAAATTCGGCGCTTACTACGGACTTGAAGATCTTATAGATTATGATCTTATCTTGCGCTATAAGGCTCGATATACTCTTTTAGAAGCTGCAGATGATGATAAATATGTACCAATCGCTGAGCGACTCTATCTTGGTGGTATAGGAAGTGTGAGAGGGTATGATGCTTACTCGATCTCTCCGATATATTATGATACTGACAGTGTTGCCAATAGAGTCGGGGGTACACAAACATTCTCAAACTCCATTGAAGCGAGTATTCCGATTTCTGAAGAGGCAAAGATGCGTCTAACTTTCTTTGCCGATTACGGTATCGTAAAATCTGATCATTTTATTGAAGATTTTGATACGATTGATAAAAGTTCAGTGGGTGCCGCGATCGAGTGGAACTCTCCATTTGGACCTATCAATTTCGTATTTGCAAAAGCAATCAGTCCGGAACCTGAAGATGATACATCAAGCTTTGAATTTACAATGGGGACAAAATTTTAATCGACAATTTGGGCGATTATTTTATCTTTGATATTGATCGCAAAGCTTGTCGGTTTTTTTAGTAGTTTTATGGACTCTTTAGCAAGATAAAGATTGGCGCTCGTCTCTATAGTTAGAGTTTGATTTTTATAGCTAAAAGTGCATTTTTTAGCTCCCGTCTTCTCTCCTAAGATAAGAGACAGTTTGTAGATAAATGAGTACCAATTGAGTATCTCTTTTTCAGGAAGCAAATCTTTATATTTTTCGTAGATAATCCTCTTTATTTTCCCATTCTTTCTTGTAGCAAGAAGTGCAGAAATAAGGATGATTTGCCTATGTGTAAAACCGTAATTGAGTTCTGCCGAGGCGATGTAAAAAGAGTGCTTATGTGACCTGTAAACAGATATATCTTTTCCTATATTGCTGATACTGAGGGCATTTTGTATTTCATTTAGGTGTTGCAAGTCAAGATCAAATTCTTTTTGAAAAATAGCCGCAAGCACTTTTGCATGTGAGCGTTTATCTTGCTGAGTTTTTGCGATGAGTATATTGCTAAACCTATCTGTAATACTGACAATGCTTGGGTTGATGTGTGGCGGAAATTTATAGTGTGAGTTCTTTAAAAAAGAGCTTAAAAAGACTCCCTCTCTTAGCCCGACACCGCTTGTGATAATATTTGCTGCCTTGATGTGCTCTATGATCTCTAAAAATATAAGTGCGCCTTCACGGATAGTGTCGTATCTGCTTGGACTGATGTCTAATTTTTTAAGATTTTTGATATTGCTTGCGATAAGCTCTTCGAGAATATTCTTTTGTTTTATAGGATCATAAGAGAATCCATGTAGTTGATCAAAAGGGTAGGCGAGAGACTGCATAATCATTTTTCCGATTGATCTTGCGCTTCCACCGATGCCGATGATATCTCTATTTTTGAAATTCTTAGGCAATTCTTCTAATGCTTTTCGAATAAAATTTTGTGCACCGAGTGTATCTCCGGAGCCATCAAAAAAGAGCTCTTTGAGTCGCACCGTTCCTAAATCAAGAGAGTATGTTTGCGTTACTTTGCCGTTTTCTATAAGAGCAATATCTGTTGATCCACCGCCTATGTCAACAGTGATAGCATCACTAATAGGTAAGAGATTAGAGGCTGCTATACCTCCATACTTTGCTTCACACTTACCGTCAATGATTTTGATTTGCAGTCCAAGCGTTGCTTTAATTTTGCGTACAAACTCTTTACCGTTTGGTGCATCTCGCAATGCAGAAGTTGCAACACAAAGTATCTTTGTGACCCCGTAATCTTTTGCTGTCTCTTTAAAGGACTGAAGCGCCAAGAAGGCTCTATTGATACTTTGAGGTTGTAAGAAGCCATCTTTTTTATAAGCTCCTTCTCCTATCCTTACCTTGCTTTGTTCTTCGCATATAAGCGAAAATCCGTATCGACTGCTTTTCTCAAAGATTACTATTCTTGCAGAATTGGAGCCAATGTCGATGATCGCTGTTCTTTTTGCCATATCAAAAAGAGTTAAATCTCTTTTTGAAGCTGCTCAAATTTAAACATAAGCTCTTCAGCATTTTCAATGTTATTTACATCAGGTATGATGCAATCAACAGGACATACGGCTATACAAGAAGGTTCATCATAATATCCTACGCATTCCGTGCATCTATCCGGATCAATTATATATACAGGCTCATTTTCTTCTATCGCTTCGTTTGGACACTCCTCGCGACATGCATCACAAGCTATACACTCATCACTAATAAACAGAGCCATTTTTTAATCCTTAAAATTAAAATTTTAAGAGTTATAACCCATTAAAGCTTATGCTTTATTGAATTTTTTTATTTTTTTATTTTTTTTATCTATTTACATTTTATTTTGGAGTGTAAGTCTTGCAATTGCACCTTTTTTGTCTTCTCTGTTTTTAAGTTCTATCTTTGCTCTTAGTGCACTTGCGGCACTTTGCGCTAAGAAAAGTCCAAGTCCTACTCCTTGAGAATCCTTACTTCGTACAAACGGGGCGAAATAGTCTTTGTTTTCATCAACACCAACACCTTCATCTATTACTTCTATGATAAGATCATTCTCTTGTTTGTAGCTTTTTAACAGCACATGCTTGCCTTTTGGGGTAAATCTTATGGCATTTTGTACAAAATTTTGTAATATTTGGGTCAAGAGGATTGTTTGTATTTTAGCTATATATTTTGCAGGAGAGAGATCATAAGTGAAGTTTACCTCTTGTGTTTTGGCGTATACACTGAATTCTTGTGCTTTTGATTTGAGGTATCCCATCACATCAACTTGCTGAGAAGATTCAAGTTGTGCGCCTTCTGCTCTACCGTATTCGAGGATATAGGTAACTATTTTGTTCATCTCATCAATCGATTTTACATTTTGCTCAATCGCTTCTCTAAGATCATCTATGTTTTGATTTTTCTTCAGAAGGGTTACTTGATTTTTCGTCTTCATAACCGCTAGGGGAGTTTTAAGCTCGTGCGCACTTCCTATAAAGAGCTCTTTTTTGTATTGGATGAAGTTATTTATTCGAAGCAAGAGATTATTGAGTGTTTTCCCTAGCACTTCGAACTCTTTGGGCAGTTTTGAAGTGTCAAGCGTATCAATCATCGTCTCATCAATTATTGAGAGTTTTTTGTTCAATACTTTTATAGGTGTTGTTAGCATACCCGATATAAAAAATGCATATACTATGATGATTCCCATACTTAAGATATTTACGAAGATAAAACCATTGTATATTTGTGATTGTATCTTTTGCAAATCGGTGATATCTTTTCTTATGGAGATATAGCTTCTTTTGCCTTCATCTTTGAGTATCCTATAAGGAAGTTGCATCTCTATATAGTATTTTTCATGTTTTTTATATTTGTATATTTTTGTTTGAAAAGGCATATCAATAGGAATGTAACCAATATAGGCATCGATATTAAGTGTTTCTTTGAGGACACCTCTTTGTTCTTCTATTGCTTTTTGTACATTATCATATGTGGCAAAAAGATAATTGGCTTGTTCGATGATATTACTTTTGGATTGCCTGTCAACATTATAAGTGATATATGTATAAAGTATAGTAGAGAAAAAAACTAAAAGTATCGCCATAGCGATACTAAGTTTTAATAGAAACTGAACCCTTATGCTTTTTTGGGAAAGCAAAACCTGTAACCTCTTCTTCTAACTGTCTCTATCGTTGTGATATTGAGAGGTTTATCCATTTTTTGTCTAATTTGATTTATTGCAACCTCTATAACATTTGGAGTAACAAGTTCCGGCTCTTCCCATATAGCATCGAGGAGTTGCTCTTTTGAGATAATTTGATCTTTATGGAGCGCAAGATGAGTAAGTACTTCAAACGGTTTTCCTTTGAGCTCTATCTCTTCGCCGTCATAGATGATTTTCTCTTCTTCGGGATTGATAATGAGGTTTTCAACCTCTATGATATTTGTCCCGCCAAATCTGAGTTTCGCTTCTATTCTTACTAAAAGAATCTCAAAATCAAAAGGTTTTTTGATATAGTCATCGGCACCGGCTCTCAATGCTTCAATTTCACTCTCTTTGTCATCTCTTGCTGAGAGCATAATGATAGATGTTTTTGGAGCATTTGATTTAATGTCTTGAATGATATCAATGCCGTTTCCGTCAGGCAACATCCAATCAAGCAACACAAGATCATAATTTCTAATTTCAAGAAAATATTTTCCGTCACTTAGATTTTCTGCAACATCATTTTGATAGCCAAAACTTTTTAGCCCGTCAGAAAGTGTTTTACTTAATGTAACCTCATCTTCAATAATCAATATTCTCATTGTTGGCTCCAAATTGTTGTTTTTTAAGATTTTTTTAATTATAGCAAAAAAATAGAGAGTTTGGAAACTAAATCGTTAAAATTTCCACTTTTTGCTTACACCGACTTTGCAATTTGTAATAATATCAGGTTTTATAAGACATATTTTTAATTTTTCAATATTCGGATAACTCTTTTTAATGTTTCTTTTGAGTCCTTTGAGCGTATCTTCGAGGAGTCCATATCGTTTAGTTTTGATATTTTTCTCAACCAAGGCAACAATTTCGGCATAATTGATGAAATCTTTTTTGTTCTTTTGCATATATTTTATGTCAATATCAATAATAAGTTTTTGAGGCGCTGTTTTTTCTTCTTCAAGGATGCCTATGAGGGCATCTATCGTGAGGTTTTTGATGTGTATAATCATCAAATCACTTTTGCCTCTTCTCTTTTGAGAAGTTTTTTGATATTTGGAATATGTTTATAAAAGACAACCCAAGCGATAATCCAAAGTGGAGCATGTGGTGTATGCGGCATCAATATATAGCTTGCGATCATTAAAACAATCAGTGCAAGAAGCGAAGAGAGCGAAGAGACCTTAAATACTTTTGCACATACAAACCATACGCCTAAGGCTATAAGTGTAGGAAGAGGTGCTAAAATGATAAGCACGCCAAATGCGGTTGCTACTCCTTTGCCACCCTCAAACATCAAATAAGGTGAAAAGCAGTGCCCTAAAACACTCAGTGCTGCTATAGTCCAAAGTGTATCGGTATGGACACCCAAAAGTATTGCTATGACTAGGATCAACGCTCCTTTGAGCGCATCAAGAAGCAGCGTGATGACTCCTAGCCTTTTTGCCAATGAGGCATCTTTCTCTTTGACTACTCTTAATACATTTGTTGCTCCAATATTGCCACTACCTGCTTGTTTAATGTCAACATTTGCAAAGAATTTTGCAAGTAGATAACCAAAAGGAATGCCACCCATAAAGTATGCTACAACATAAAGAACTAAATTTTGATTTAAAAACTCCATCGTTTCTCCTTGGTGCAATTTTATCCTATTTTTGATAAAATAGTTTCACTATAAAAGGATTGAGAGAAGTTTTAAGGGTAAAAATGGACTACAAAAAAGAGATAAAAAGACTTAAAAAAGAGCTTTCGGTGACTATCGTTGCGCACTATTATCAAAAAGATGAAGTCTTTGAAATGGCAGACATTACCGGTGATTCGCTTGAGCTTGCGCGGAAATGTCAAGAAGATGAAAATAGATGGATTGTTTTTTGCGGTGTAGGATTTATGGGGCAGAGTGTAAAAGTGATTGCGCCTGAAAAAAGAGTACTAATGCCTCGCATCGCTTGTTGCGCTATGGCTAGAATGATTGATGAAGACTGTTTTGACGAGAGTGTTGCATATATGATGCAAAGAGGTATACAAAAAGAAGATATTCTTCCTATAACTTATATCAACTCTGATGTCAGTGTCAAGGCAAAAGTTGGTGAGATGGGTGGGCTTGTTTGCACGAGTTCAAATGCTTATAAAATCATAGAACGCGCGCTTGAGAGCAACAAGAAGATTCTCTTTGTGCCCGATAGATGTCTAGGGCAAAATTTTGCTATCTCCATGGGACTTCGATCGTGTATTATAGGGGAGGGTGAGTGTAATCCAAAAGAGAACGATATCATCTGCTATAATGGCTTTTGTTCGGTGCATCAACTTTTTATGCCAAGTGATGTTGCATTTTTTAGACAAAAGTATCCGGGCATCAAGATAGCGGTACATCCAGAGTGTGACCCAAGTGTTACCGCACTTGCTGATTTTGTCGGTTCGACCTCACAACTTATCACCTATGTTAATTCACTTGATATAAATCAAAAAGTAGCTGTAGGCACAGAGTATAATCTCGTGCACAGAATGCGAAAAAAAAATACTTACGTGCTCTCTTCCACAAAACCGGAGTGTCCGACGATGAATGAGACAACACTTGAAGATCTTTATAAAACACTCAAATCCATAGAAGATAATGCGCCCATCAACGAGATAGAAGTTGATGCACATACAAGAGAATATGCCAAGTTGGCATTAGATAGAATGTTGGCAATCAAATAGGAGAAACATATGCATAAAGAGAGTTTTATTCGTCAAGTTATGAGCGAAGACATAGGCAGAGGAGATCTCTTCTCTTTTTTCGGCAGATCAAAAGAGACAAAAGCGTATGTTTTGGCAAAAAGTAGCGGTGTGTTTGCTTCAAAAGAATATGTGAGTGTTTTTGAAGAGCTATATCCTGTGAAAATTGAGTGGCATATCGATGACGGAGAGCACTTTAGGGCAGGCGATAAATTACTCCATATAACAAGCGATAGTAAAACACTTCTCTCTTTGGAGCGTTCGATCCTCAATATCATCTTGCATGCAAGCGGAATCGCAACTTTGACAAATGCATATTGCAAGGCGATTGAAGGTAGTAGCGTCAAGCTTTTAGATACTAGAAAGACAAGACCGCTTTTAAGAGTCTTTGAAAAGTATGCAGTGCGATGCGGGGGCGGGATCAATCATCGTATGGGGCTTGATGATGCATTGATGCTTAAAGATACACATCTAGCAACTATCGATGATCTTGAATCCTACATTAAAGAAGCAAGAAGGAGCATCCCTTTTACGACGGCTATCGAGATAGAGTGTGAGAGTGTAGAGATGGCGCAAAGAGCGATGAAACTAGGGGCTGATATCGTGATGTGTGACAATATGGATATCGACGATATGAAAAAAGTAGTTCATTATAAAAACGTTAACTATCCTTATATACTCATTGAAGCAAGTGGTAATGTTACGCTTGATACTATAGGTGATATTGCTAGATGTGGTATCGATGCAATCTCAACGGGAAGCATTATTCATCAGGCAACTTGGATAGATATTTCTATGAAAATGGATATCTAATTTTACTTCCGATAAAGTTCATTTTCGGCATCATTGTACTCACAAATCTTATCAATAATAAAGGGTCATTTTGAAAAAATTCATAATCATACTTTTGCTATTATCACTTATAGGAGGCGGTGGTTTTATATACCTCTCGCCACAATTTGAGAGAAATGCACCCGAGATCAATATCGCTGAAATGATTGATTGGAATACGCATGAACCGTTTATGATAGGGGTTAAAGATGATACGGCACTCAAGAGTTACGAACTTATCATAAGTGATGGTAAGACGCAAGTGCTTCTTTCGCAAGGTATTTTTCCTTTGGGTAGTCAGGCTCAAGAGCTTGGAGTCGTGTATCCTAAGGGTACATTGGATGTAAATGCAAAACATCTGAAGTTGAAGATTGTTTTGAGAGATGCAAGTCTTTGGAATTTTTTTCAAGGTAATGAAACAATAAAGATTATTGATATAAATATTGATAAGAAAAAACCCGATATTGAACTTTTATCTCATTCTTATTCTATTACTCAAGGTGGTAGTGCACTTGTGGTTTTTGGAGCAAGTGATGAAAATATAAAGAGTGTTTATATTGATATCGGGGTGAAACAATTTAAAGCAATTCCCTATAAAAAAGAGGGATATTATGCAGCCTTGGTTGCTTGGCCTTTTTTGGAAAAGGATTTTAAAGCAGATATTATTGCACAAGATAAGGCAAAAAATATATCAAAACGTACAGTGCCGTTTTATCTTAAAAGCAAAGAGTATGCTGTTTCTTGGATTAAGATAAGTGATAGTTTTTTAGACGGTAAGATAGCCCAACTTGCGGATAATTTGGAAGAGGGTGCTATGTTGAATGATAAATTTGATCGATTTCGTTTTGTTAATGAGACGATGCGTATAGCCAATGAAGAACTTATAGTTCAAAAAACTTTGAGTATTGATAAACAAATTGTTAAAAAATGGGATATCAAGCCATTTTATCCTCTCAAAAATGGCGCTAAAGTTGCAAGTTTCGGCGATACGAGACACTATTATTATAATCCGGAGACAAAAGAAGAGGTATCCCTCTCGCATCATATGGGAATTGATCTTGCAAGTATCAAAAATGCTTCCATTGTAACTTCTAATGATGCAAAAGTTGTTTATGCGGGTGATGACGGAATATATGGCAATATGCCGGCACTTGATCATGGTATGGGACTCTATACGATATATGGTCATTGTAGTGAAATAGTTGTAAAAAACGGTGATCAACTTCATGCCGGTGAAACAATAGCAACAACAGGCACAAGTGGTTTAGCACTTGGAGATCACCTTCATTTTGGCATTTTAATCCAAGGTGTTGAGGTAAGACCGGAAGAGTGGATGGATGCGAATTGGATCAAACTCAATATAGAAGATATCTTTAAAAAAGCAGATATCCGGTAGAGAGTTTCATTTTTTTTACACAAATATTTGTTACTTTGCTGCACAAGTTCAGAAACATATGGCACTCTTTAGAGGAGAACTAAAGAGTGAAAAATGCAAACAGATTATCTCTTCAATGGAAT
>JAFGVX010000070.1 GCA_016937775.1 Campylobacterales bacterium
ACAAGAGCAGGCAAAAGAATATATGGCAACGATGCTCAGGTTCATTGGAATCCGCGAGGCATAGAGCACTACTGGATAGGATTACCGAAACTTGATTGGGAGCATATTCCGAGTGAAATCATGAGTGATTTTGAAGCAATCGCACAAGGATATATCTCTGTTACTCCTATCCACCTTGATATGACAAGTCATAATGACATAGCAAAAGTGAAAAAATGGCTCTAGAACGATTTAAAAGATGTAAAGAACTCTTCGGTGAAGAAGAGTTTGCCAAGATACAAAAAGCAAAGATTATCATTTTGGGCGTGGGTGGTGTAGGCTCTTATGCACTTGACTGCCTCTATAGAAGCGGTATAAGCGATATAACGATTGTTGATTATGATAGTTATGATATTACCAATCAAAACAGACAAATAGGCTCTGAGGCCATGGGGGAACTCAAAACCAATAGGCTTACAATACTTTATCCGGGTATCCATAGCATTGAAAAAAAGATAGATATCGCATGGGTGGAGAGTTTTGATTTTAGCCCTTACGATATCATCATAGATGCCTGTGATACCACAAAAGTAAAGATAGAGTTGGCAAAAAAAGAGTATAAAAAGCTCATCATGTCACTCGGCTCTGCGAAACGTTTTGATGCTTCAAAGATAGAGGTCTCTTCCATATGGAAAACACACGGGGATGCACTCGCAAGCAAGATACGCGCTGAGCTTAAGAAAGCAAAATTCGATAGAAACTTTCCGGTAGTCTTTTCAAGCGAAGAGGCAAAATGCAAAGAGAAAGGCTCATTTGTCGGCGTCACAGGAAGTTTTGGTCTGATGATATGCTCTGAAGTTATCAAAAAGATACTCGCAAGCAAATAAAAAGTTTAGATAAACTCAGATGTGGCTTCCATCATGAGGTAATTTCATGCCTAAAATGCATAATTCAGGTTACAATTTTCATCACCCCTACAGCATCTTTTAGTTAGAATCATTACAATATTTTACCTAAAATGTAAAATCCAAAAACTCATTTGTTAAGGAAACACATAATGTCTTGCGAAAAATCTGTCTACATCACCACTCCTATCTATTATGTCAATGATATCGCCCATATCGGACATGCCTATACCACCATCATAGCCGATAGCATATCGCGCTACTCAAGGCTTATCGGTCATGATACATTCTTTCTAACAGGAACTGATGAACACGGTCAAAAGATAGAAGAATCCGCCAAAGCAAAAGGCAAAAGTCCAAAAGAGTATGCCGATGCAATAAGCGCAACCTTTAAAAACCTTTGGGATGAGTTTGAAATATCCTATGATGTATTTATACGAACGACTGATGAAAATCACAAAATCGGTGCGCAAAAAGCATTTGAAGTGATGGCGCAAAAAGGCGATATCTATAAAGATGTCTATAGTGGTCACTACTGTATATCCTGCGAGACATTTTTTACTAAAAATCAACTACTCGAAGAGGAATTTTGTCCTGAATGCGGCAAAGCAACGACGATTGTGGAAGAAGAAAGTTACTTTTTTAGACTTTCAAAATATCAAGACAAACTCCTTGAATGGTACGAACAAAATCCCTCATGCATATTACCAAAAAGCAAAAGAAATGAGGTCATCCGTTTTGTTGAAGGCGGACTAGAAGACCTCTCAATTACGAGAACGAGCTTTGATTGGGGTGTAAAGATCCCCAAATCTTTTAACGATCCTAAGCATGTGATGTATGTATGGCTTGATGCGCTTATGAATTATCTCACTGCACTTGGGTATGGAGGCGATGAAAAAAATATGCACTACTGGCCTGCGCGTGTCCATCTTATAGGGAAAGATATATTGCGCTTCCATGCGATCTATTGGCCGGCATTTTTAATGAGTCTTAGCCTACCACTTCCGAAACACATAGCTGCTCACGGATGGTGGACAAGAGACGGTCAAAAAATGAGTAAATCAAAAGGTAACGTCGTCAATCCAAAAGAGGTTGCCAATGCATATGGACTTGAGAATTTTAGATATTTTATGCTTCGAGAGGTACCTTTTGGTGGTGATGGAGACTTTAGCCAAAAAGCTCTTATTGATAGAATAAATTCCGATCTCGGCAATGATCTCGGCAATCTGCTCAATCGACTCATCGGTATGAGCGGTAAATATTTTGAAAGCACGATAGATTCATCTAATGTAGCACACTACTATAAAGAAGAGTTTGATCAAGTAAAAGAATCTATCGACAAACTTGAGCCATTGCTTTTTGAGATGCAGATACATAAATACCTTGAAGAGCTCTGGAGACCTCTTAATATTGCCAATAAAGCCATAGATAAGCATCAACCGTGGGTTTTGATGAAAGAAGAAAAAATCGATGAAGCAATGGCGCTTGTTGCACTTATAGCCAATATCTTGGCTCGTGTTTCCGTGATGTTACATCCTGTAATGCCAAAAACAACGGTAAAGATAGCTGCATCTCTTGGATTTGAGATAACCAACGCTACATGGAAAAAACTTATTGTTAACAATGACTTGCTTGCAACTTTCACAATCGCGCAAGTGCCACCACTATTTCCAAGGATAGAAGAGCCACAACTTCAAGAAAATGAACTCAAAGAAGAACCGAAAAAAGAGTGTAAAAAAGAAGAAGGTGTTGCGCTTATCGGCATTGATGATTTTTTCAAAACATCTATCAAAGTAGGCACTATCATCGAAGCGCAAGAGATAGAAAAAAGTGATAGACTCCTACTGCTCAAAGTCGATATAGGAGAATCATCTCCTAGACAGGTTGTAGCAGGCATTAAAGAGTTTTACTCCCCTCAAGATCTGCTAAATACACAAATATGCCTTGTAGCCAATCTTAAACCTGCTAAACTAATGGGTAATAAAAGTGAAGGTATGATACTTGCTGCAAAAGATACAAACGGACTTTCCCTTATAAGACCTGAAGCGCCGAAAACAAACGGAACAACGGTCGGCTGATGAATATAAGTGATGTTGTAAATATAACAGAAGGAGAACTGCAAAACACTCCGAAAATTCAAGCTATTAATGCTGCCACAACCTATCAATCTAAAGTTGATAGGGGCGACCTTTTCTTTTCTGACGATATTAAAGAGATAGAGAATGCCATCGAAAACGGAGCATATGCTATTGTCTATGAAGGAGATGATATTGTTCCGAGTGATAGCGAGATTGCATGGATTAAGGTTAACGACGTAAAGCTTGCCAGTATGAAGTTAGTGCGTTATGTATTGTTGAAAAAAGAGCTTGATATCTATCTTTTTGATATTCACGAGATAAGTCTTCTCAAGATGATACTTAAAGATAAAAAACGGGTTACATTTCTCTCAAATGATTATAAAAAAGCTTTTGAGCAGATCGTCAACTCAAGCGATAGACTTTTTGCAAGTAGCAATAAAGAACTTTTACATATCATTTCAACTGATATAAAGGAGTTTGCGGGTAGTGCTGATGGGGAGATTATCGCATCTACCCTTTTTAAAACAAGCTTTAAGATAAATGGATTTATCTATCAAGATATGGATCTTTTCCCTTTTCATTTTAAATGTGTCTTACAAATAACCGATTTTTGTCAAAAATATGAGTTGGATATCTCACTTGATAAAATACGCTACACTAAACATCTTTATCCTATTTTTATCAACAATAACCTTGAGCAGATCATACAAGGCAGAAGCGAAAAAGTTGCTATATTTGCAGACAATATCAAAGATATAGAGAATGCAAAAGAGTATATCACTCATAAAATGAAATGGGTAAAAAGTATCTGTTTTACACCTCCAAAATCCAAACTTGATAGCGAAAAGAAACCTGTCTGGTTTGATGATGAGGAACACTTAAGGGAATTACTCAAAGCAAGAGACTTCAACTACGCTTTTATCTATAGCTCTGATAAGAATATATTAAATAGTATTAAAAAAGAGTATTCTTTGTTCGACCTTTAAAAGGAGTCCTAATGAAAAGAAGAGATTTTATGCATGCTTCCCTTATAGGAGGAGCTTCATTGGTATTGAGCGGCTGCAGAAGAGATGAAAAAGAAAATATCTACGGTATTAATTTCAATAAAGGTAAAAAAACAAAACTCACACTTGCGACCTCGTGGCCTGCCGCTTTTCCTATCATGGGAACAGGCATAGAGAATTTCGCAAAAAGATGTTTAGATCTCAGTGGCGGTACGCTTGATATTAAAATCTATTCCAAAGATATACTCGTCCCTGCCCTACAAGTATTTGATGCTACCTCTTCGGGGCAGATAGATGCTTTCCACTCGGGTGTCTATTACTGGAAAGGGAAAAATAGTGCATTTTCGATTTTTGGTGGCGTACCATTGCGCCACACAAGTGAAGAGATGATGACATGGATGGATTTTGGAGGTGGTTATGAACTTTGGAGAGAAATGTATGATCGATTTAACCTTTATCCGCATATAGGAGGCACAACAGGACCACAAATGGGTGGTTGGTTTAAAAAAGAGATAAAAAGTCTTGACGACCTTCAAGGACTCAAAATTAGAATGCCGGGCATCGGAGGAGAGGTATTGCAAAGACTTGGAGCCACACCTGTTTTACTTGCCGCAGCCGAGATATATACAGCATTAGAGCGAGGTCTTATAGACGCGAGTGAATGGGTTGGTCCTTATCTTGATAATATGATGGGTTTTCCAAAGATAGCACCCTATTACTACAAAGGATGGCATGAGCCCGGCTCTGTTCTTGAGATTACTTTCAATAAACAAAAATGGGGAAAGCTCAGCAATGAGCATAGAGCCATCATAGAAGCGGCTGCAAGCGAGATGAACACAAAGATAAATGAAGAGTTTCGATACAAAAATGCACTTGCTTTTGATGAACTAGAAGAAAAAATCAATCTCAGGGAATTTTCAAGCGAAATCATGGATGCTATAAAAGTAGCACTCGATCAAGTGCTCAAAGATGAAGCGCAAAAAAATCCTGATTTCAAAAGAGTGCTGCAAAGCCATGAGAATTTCTACAAACTCAATAAAAAATGGGATGATATCTCAACAAAACATTTTTTAAATATACGCTCTTAACTCTTTTTGTTAAGCTGATCTACACTATGTTCTAAACTTGCTAAAAGCTCTTCTATCTTAGCGCCGACATCCGATATAAAACTTTTTGCCTCACCGAAATCGATCTCAATGCGCTCTTCATCAACCCTAATACCGAGATTCTCTTTAAATTCATCGGCACCTTCTTGAAAATTTTTCTCAATATTTTTTGAAACAAGCTCCATCTTCTTTTTGAGTGAATCAAAAAACTCTTTTGTCTTTGCAAAATCTATGGAGAGTTTCTCGTTTTCTACGTTTATGCCTATTTTTGAAAACAACTCTGTATCATCTTCAAGTTTTACCTTCGCTTTTGTCTCTTTTGCTTTGCTCATAAAAAATCCTTTACATAAATTTGATTACAAAATAAATAAAATCTAACTCTCATAAAAAACAGCTGATACATACCCTACAACTCTGGAACTATCGCCACTCATATCGGCACTTGTTCTGTAATCCACTACAACACTCTGCAAACCTATCTTATTGACCGACTCAAGAAGAGCTTTCACGCCTATTTTACCACAAGCTTCACATCCGGCATCTAGTAATCTTATCTCCTTTTCTACAATGGCTTTTAAACAAATGTTATCTAAAGTGTTTGCGCTTTGAAGATCATAAAAATGGCTCAAATCTGTACTAATGACTAAAAGATTATCTCTATCTTGAAATACAAAATCCAATACCTCCGATATCTTCTGATAATCAACTCTACCATAAACCATCTCAACTATATCGATATCTTTAAAATAGTGCGCAATAAAAGGTATTTGCGTCTCTGTCGAATGCTCGTTATGTGCTGCAGGATCAAAGAAGATAAAATCAAATTTATCCTCTATTTTTTGAGAATATGAATTATCTATCATAAGTTCTTTGCAAGGCGTTTCATACATATCATATCTTGCTATGGAAATTCCTTCAATGAAAACTTTATGACTTGGTCCTACAACTATGACTCTTTTTGGCTTCATATGTTGTATTGTTCTATAGACAGCATTAGCAGTAAAACCGCTATAAACATAACCTGCATGGGGAGCAATGATCGCTCTAGGCGTAATATCAACTCTCTCTTTATAGCCACTTTCATTGAAAATTGCATTAAAATGCTCAATATATTTTTCTATTTCGCTACACTCAGCAGGATAAAAAGTTCCGGCAACAGAAGCTTTTCTTGTGCTCATTCAAACACCCCTTCAAGCTTTTTATCACACTGCGGACATCTACTCTTTACAAGTAGATTTTCACTTGCGCCAAATCCCTCTCGAGATATAAGTTTTGCATTGCAAGTTCGGCAATATGTATTGTTGTCTTGCGGGATATTTCCCATATAGATATAAGAAAGACCACACTTTTTACCTATATCATAAGCTCTTTGCAGTGACTCAAGCGGAGTAACAGGAAGTGAGCGTTCTTTATAATCCGGATGAAAAACAGAAATATGCCAAGGTATGTTTACGCCCAATTCATCTGCAATAAACGATGCAATATCTTTTAATTCTTCATCTGAATCGTTTTTTGTAGGCACTATAAGCGTAGTTACTTCTATCCATATTTTATTTGTAACAAAATGTTTCAAATTTTGCAAAACTATCTTGAGATCTCCTCCTAATTCTTTCTTGTAATATGCTTCATTGAAGCTTTTGAGATCTATATTTGCAGCATCGATTAAACCTACCATATCGTCTATGAGTTCACTTGATTCATATCCATTGCTGACAAATACACTCTTTATACCTTCTTGCTTCGCCAAAAGAGCAATATCTTTTGCATAAGGGTAAAATATTGTTGGTTCATTATAAGTATATGCTATAGAGCGACAACCGTACTCCTTAGCTATATCTACTATATTTTGCGGGGAAAAATATCTACTTTTATCAATGTTCTTCTCTTGTGATATGTTCCAATTTTGACAAAAAGAGCATTTAAAATTACAGCCGATTGTTCCGAGTGAAAGTGATTTACTGTTGGGTAAAAAATGATATAAGGGTTTTTTTTCTATCGGGTCAATATTGAGCGCACTCGGATAGCCATACACTAAACATTCTATCTTATTTCCTGTATTTTTATTGACTCCGCAAATACCGACTTGCTCTTCCTTGAGATTGCAATAATGGCTGCATAGCATACATACAAGTTTTGTTGTGTCGGCTTTAGATTCATAATAGTTCATTGTATCTTCTTGGCTTGATAAACATATATATCGGGATGTCTTTGAAGACAATCCTGCTCCAAACCCGCTTTAGCACAAAGATGTGCAAAAAAAAGTTCAAATGTCGGCAATTGCTCCCAAACAGACGGTAAAAAGGTTGCTTGATAGCCGTCACTTTTCAATATAATACCATCAATTCCCACTCTTAACTTATTTTTTAGATCACCTCTATCACTATATTGCAATGCTTTAGGGGGTGTTAACAATGAAATCTCTATCTCTATATTTTTAAACTCTTCTACACTTAAGGGTAAAAATCTAGGATCACTAAAAGCAGCCGCTTTCGCATTTTCAACAATATCATCAAAAAGAGATCTTCTCGCAACAAGTGAACCGATGCAGCCTCTAAGATTTCCGGAGAGATTGAGCGTCACAAATGTAGCTCTAAGCTCTTGAAGTTCACCATACTTCTCCTTAAGCTTATTATCTACGCTGTGAGTTCCGTACAATACATCACTTATAGCATTTCTAGCAAGATTCAATAATATACTTTTATCCATAAGCACCTCATCTTTAGATAATTTCATATAATTTTAACATAAATTTAAATATTTTTAAACAATTAAATAAATATTATCTAGCATCTGCAAGCGTAAGCGCAAAGAGCACATTCACTTTATTCTTTTGCAATACCGCTCTTGCTTCACCTATTGTCGTACCCGTTGTGAGTATATCATCAATCAATATCGCATCGATACCATTTTTACCATTATAGAGAAAATCTCTTGGGTTTTCTAGTCTATATTCAAGAGTTTTACCGGAATAGCTTATTTTATTTTGCGCCAATAGCGAGGCATGCAGAACTTTCGAGTGTTTCGTTTTCATCGCATGGGTCAAAAGAGCAACATGAGAGTATCCTCTTTTGATACGCTCATCTATCCCTATGATAAAGATATCTCTTGGATCATTGACAACAAAATGCTTCATAAAGGGTTTGAAACTAATATTCGCCAATTCTTTATAGACTCTGTGACCTATCGGGGTATGCTTAGTAAACAATAGCTTTTCAATTGACGCATAACTATAAAAACTATAAACATCAAGCGAACCTATTTTCCTTACGGTAATTTCAGGCTTCAGCAGTGTCTCTTTACACCTTGTACAAAGCACACTAATGCTAGGTTTATGACAACTAAAACATCGCATCTTTAGAGCTTTTCATACTCACTTAAAATATCATCTTTTCTGTAACTTGCAGCCAAAGTTTCCAATTCATCTCTTCTTGGTCTATGATAAAGCATCAGCATAGCACTTAATGCGATAATCAACAGTGCATATTTTAAGTCGACGAACAAAATATAATACACTACACCAAATATAGCAAGAGACTCTATGATAGACCAAAGAACAAAAAGTATCGTCATATATTTAGCGTAATATGGGGGTTTATCTCTATTTTGTAGTTGCGGTGTATTTGTTAAGAAATTTATTTCAGCCGAAGAAAAAAGATGTTTTTTTAATCTCACAACAATAAATACCAAAAGAACAAAATAAATCAAAATAGCTATTTGCAGTATCTTCATCAGTGAAACATCTTCAATCGTGGGCACTAAAGGGGCATAATGATCTATAATCCAAAATATAATACCGTAAATGATAGTTGCAAAAACCATTGAAATGTGTATGAAGCGCATTGTAGTAAACTGTTGAGCAAAAGTTTTATTTTCCATTGCCACTCCTTAATTATAAAAATAGTAGCAGATGTTTCATAAAAAAAGATTAAACTACTTTTTTTGATAAAGATTAACAATAAAAACTATTTTGATACGTTCATTCTTTTTTGGTTTTGATTTTGCTATAATGAGATAAAAAATATATGGCAAAAACAACCAAAAAACACAATAAACAGATTAAAGAGTTCTTT
Organism: Campylobacterales bacterium; assembly: GCA_016937775.1. Lineage (GTDB taxonomy): Bacteria > Campylobacterota > Campylobacteria > Campylobacterales > Sulfurovaceae > BN30871. The sequence continues at coordinate 9,143 of JAFGVX010000070.1, forward strand.
CACGGTACTTCATTTGAAGAAGGCATCACGGAACTTAGCAATGATCAGCTTAAAAATATAGCTTCACTTTTTGAAGAAGGAAGCAATATTGACGAACGAGAAGCTCTTATAAAATTTCTAAGAAGACTGTGGAGTGGGAGAGACGTATCTCCAAAAAGAGATATCGTCAAATTTATATCCAATAATGGTCTCAATAAAAAAAGTGAGATTGAACATGCACAAAAGTATGAAAGAATTGAACATGCACTTGAAAATGTAGAACATAGCGACGAGGAAGCAAAAAAAATCATAGAACTTTTCAGTGATATAAAAAGCAAAAAGATTACGCAAAAGAAAGTTGTCTCAAAGCTCAATTATCTCCGAAAAAAAGAATATTTTAAAAGTATAGAAGAAGCTATTGATGCTGAAATTACGACACTCGATGAGATATCATGGTATCATTCATTTGATTTTGGCGATTTTCGTAAAATCCTTCACTGCAAAAGCGTTCCCCTCGCACAAGATATACTCGATCTTCCAAAAGATGAGACTATAAAAAAGCTACTTCAAATCAAAGAAACAACAATATCCAATAAACAAAAGGAGATTGATGATTTTCTACGTTCTTGCAAAAACAACGACTACCTTGATGCCAATACCATAGTGCAATCTCTTAGTGCCATGTCTCCCGAGATTGAACTCTATCATTCCCCTATTGCCTTTGATGTTATTGAAAATATTATTAAAAATATTAATGAAAAATATTATATAATATCAAGCGAAGACCACTATGTCATCGAGAAAGAAAAAAGACTTACATTCAATGCAAGAGATCTGATTTATAATATCTCAGTCTCTTATACAAAAGATTTTATCTATAAAACAATCTGGCAAAATAAAGCACTCCCGATCGCAAATGAACTCGAAGATGTCAATGAAAATCTTCTTGAAGACCTAACGATTGCAATAGAAGAGATGAAGGATGACATGCTCGATGTTGCCTCTAATCTTAAAATCAATGAAGATTCCATCATTAATTTCATCATGGATTACTTTGAACCGCAAGTTATCTCATCACATACACTAAAGCTCAAAGAAAAAACAAAAAGACGCATTATGTACCATTGGCAAGAGTATCTTAAGCCTTTTAAAGAGCGCCAAAACAGAGAAGAGCTTTTGGCAAAAACTATCCGGGATTTTAAGCTTCTTTTCCCACTTGCACGATCACTTCAAAGAGAGATTATTTTTCATGTCGGTCCAACAAATAGCGGAAAAACATATGCTGCACTCCAAGAACTCAAAAATGCTACAACGGGGTATTATCTCGCTCCATTGAGACTCTTAGCACTCGAAGGGTACGAAACACTCAAAAGCTACAATGTTAAAGTCTCACTTATCACGGGTGAAGAAGAGATCATAGATGAAGATTCGACTCATGTAAGCTCTACAATTGAGATGATGAACTCACAAGTAGCCGTTGATGTGTGCGTCATCGATGAGATACAGATGATTAATGATAGAGACAGAGGCTGGGCATGGGCAAATGCGCTTATCGGCATACCGGCAAAAAAAATCATCCTCACGGGCTCTAGCGATGCCGTAGAAGCAATCAAAGAACTTTGCGACTATCTTGGGGAGACACTCATCATCCAACCATTTGAGCGTAAAAACCCTATTGAGCTACTTGAGTATCCAACCTCTATTAATAAAATAGAGAAACAAAGCGCTATTGTTGCTTTTTCAAGAAGAGAAGTTTTGGCACTCAAACAACAACTCTCCGAAAAATACCGTGTCTCCGTTGTATACGGTAATCTTTCTCCTGAAGTTAGAAGAGAAGAAGCTAGACGTTTTAGGGACGGTGAGAGCGATATACTTGTTGCTACTGATGCAATCGCTATGGGTCTTAATCTTCCTATCAAAACAATCCTATTTGCAAAAGATAATAAATTTGACGGTCTCAGACGAAGAGAGCTACTACCATCGGAGGTTTTACAAATATCAGGAAGAGCAGGAAGATACGGCATAAAAGAGAAAGGCTATATCGGCGCACTCGATAAAAGTATATTAGATAATATTAAAAAGGCTTTAGCAACACCCTTAGAGGATATTCCGTTACCGGTGAGTGTTATGGCGAGCTTAGAACATGTGATGCTTATAGGAGAGATACTCGACACGCAAAACCTTACATCTATTCTTGAGTTTTTTACGGAAAATATGGAGTTTGAGGGTCCTTTTGTGGCTGCAAATATAGACTCTATGATGGAAATTGCCGCTATAGTTGATGAATACAAGATCGACCTTGCTACACGATATCGCTTGGCTTGCGCACCTGCTTCAATCTCTTCACCTTATATTGAAAGTGTTATGCATAAGTATATTCGCCTTATAGAACAAAACAAAGAGGTACATTACATACCTCCGAAGGATTTACCGAAATTTGCACAAACAAATGAAATGCTACTCAATGCCGAAGATAGAGTCCGAGAAATATCACTTTACCTATGGCTCTCTTTTAGATTTCCTGATTTTTTTAAAGATACGGAACAAGCAATCAAAGCACGTACGAGGCTCAATAGTTTTATAGAGTACTCTTTAAAACATGGGCATTTCGTGAAAGAGTGTCGAAGATGCGGTAAGGTGCTTGACTTTTCATATCGCTTCTCTATATGTGACGAGTGCCACGCTAAAGGAAAAAGAGGCGAAAAGTTTTATAAAAAGAAATACAAATAAGTCAATTTTTATATGGCACTTTTGCACTTGGTGTGAATGATGAAGTATCTTCTAGGTGAGCGTCTTGATCATCGAAAAATATATCTGCGCCAAAAGCCTGTATAACTTCATGTTTACGCACTCCTCCTTGGAAAAATGCTTCATCTACCCTTACTCCCCATGCGTTAAGTGTTCTTAAAACTCGCTCATGTGTAGAAAAATTTCTAGCGGTTACTAAAGCCGTTCGTATGGGGGATTGCTCCATGCTAAAACGATCTTGGATACTTGATATAACTTTTAAAAATTTGAAAAATGGTCCTTTGCTAAGTAGATTTTTAGCATTTGCTCTCTCGTGCTCCAAAAATCCTTCGAGCCCTTTTTCTTGATATATCTTTTCACTCTTATCTCCAAAAAGTACAGCATCTCCATCAAAAGCTATGCGGACTATGTCAGAATCATTTGTATTTTGATTTGCATACGGCAATATAGTTGCAGCCGCAACTCCGGCATTTATAGCATCTTGAACATCATCACTATTTGCAGAGAGAAAAAGATCAACTTTAAAAGCTTCAAGATATCGTGCCACGGGCGTACCTGCTGTCCATCCGGAGCGTTCTATGTTTATACCGTAATGCTCCAAACTTCGCCCTATTCTAAGCCCTGTTGCCGCATTATTACGAGAAAGGATGATGACTTCTATGAGTTTGTCATCAAACTTTTTGTTTATAGATAGAAAATTTTTTACAAATCTATATGCAGTCCCCAACTCTAGAGGTTTATCCTCATGTTTTAATTGATAGTCATAGTATGCTTGTAAACCCTTTTCATCAAAAATCTTATTTTCAATCTCTAAGTCAAACAATGCTCTTGAAGATATCGCAATGACAAGTTTATCTTTTAGTTCATATGCCAAAAACTACTCTTTTTTTTAAAAGATTATAGCATTTTTACACTCTGTATTAATTGATTGGATATATAATTTCACAAAGGAGTTTTATGAAACAAATATTGGTAGTCTTTTTATTATTGTTAAGTTTTTCGGATGCTAAGTATCTACTCAAACCAAGCTATAGAGAGAAAACAAAAATAGACAAACTGCCAAAAAATTCCGTAGCGGATATGAAAGAGATCTCGCAGGATCTTTCTTTTTATGCCGCTCAGGTCAACACATTTGATTCAAAGATCCAAAAAGAGCTTGATATAGAATATAATCGTCAATACTTTAATCCATGGACTCAAACAAGCGCTCAAATAGATGCAGATAAACTTGGCTGGGAAGTACGATTTGTTCAAAAAGAGCAGATATTTACGATTTTTGGCAAACTTATCAAGCAATCAGAGATTCAAAAATGGATCGAAAATGAAAATATGGATGCATTTGACACGCAACGATTGCGTGCAATTACGCTGCGCAGAATTGATCTTAAAGCATTTCCAACATCAACACAGTATTTTAAAAATCCAAAACGCCCGGGAGAAGGTTTTCCCTTTGATTACAATCAAAACAGTGCCTATCCTATCAATATGCCTCTTTTTGTATCGCATCTCTCAAAAGACGGCAAGTGGGCATTTGTAAAAGGTGCATATGCATTTGGCTGGGTTCAGACAAAAGATATAGCATTTGTTGATGATGCCTTTATCAAAGAGTTTAAAAATGGCAACTACGCAATGACTATCAAAGACAACCTTAGGCTTTTTGATGACAATAAGGATATCTCGCTCATAAAACTCGGCACCCTCTTCCCTTATAAACAAAAGGGATATATGTTTGCCACTAAAGATGAAAACGGTATGGCAAAGATAACTTATTTTAAAGCGACCACAAAAGGGATTATCTCTCACAAGCCTCTACAATTTAATGCAGAAAATGTTGCCATGATAGCTGCAGAATTTCAAGGAGAACCCTATGGATGGGGCGAATGCTATGAAACGAGAGATTGTTCTGCAACAACAAGAGATTTCTTTGCAATTTTTGGGATATTTTTAGAGAGAAACTCGGCCGAACAGTCTAAAGACGGCAGATATAGTATTGATATCTCAAAGATCGATGATATACGGGCAAAAAAAGATGCTATCTTAAAATATGCAAAGCCGTTTCGCTCTATGCTCTTTGTTCCCGGACATATAGTTATTTATATTGGTAGATACAAAGATGAGCCGGTTATTTTACACACCTATTGGGGGGTAAGACAAGAGGATTGGAGCAAGCTCATCACGGCACGGACAATCATTACGACGACACAGCCCGGTAAAGAACTTGAAAGTACCAGAGAAGAATCTGCACTTATCAAAACACTGAAGGCGATCGTTATTTTCTAAGGATTTTAACTCTTTGAATGTGCTTGCTATGCTATAATTTCATATGAAAAAAAATGCTACACACAAAACAAAGATCATAGCAGGAATATATAAGGGTATCATGCTCGATATTCCGAACATCGATACTACAAGAGCTTCAAAAGCAATCTTAAAAGAATCAATTTTCAATACACTGCAATTCAAGATCATAGATAAACTTTTTTTCGAGGTGTTTGGCGGAAGCGGATCGGTAGGACTTGAAGCACTCTCAAGAGGTGCTAGCAAGGTATTTTTTATAGAAAAAAACCCACAAACTTATAAAATACTCCAAAGCAATATAGATAAACTAAACCCTTTGCAATGCAATGCCTATCTCGGCGATAGTTTTAAGCTTTTTGAGAGAGTCTATAGTGAACTTAAATCACTCAATAAAAAGTCTTACATCTATCTTGATCCCCCTTTTAGTATACGTGAAGGAATGGATGATATCTACGATAAAACGATGGAACTTATAGAAAGCATTGAACCTGATGTGTGCGATATGATTATGGTTGAGCATATGAGTTCACTCAAAATCCCAAAATCTATAGGCGAATATAAGCTTTTGCGATCAAAAAAATTCGGCAGAACGACAATCAGCTATTATGAACCAAAGGAGAATATTTGAGAGTAAAGATTCCCTATATCAGTCTTGGGGTGCTTGCATTCATCTTCTTTCTCATTTTTATTTTGCCGCTTTTTGTAACGTTTGAGCCTTTTCGTCTCAATCCGAACGCTATCTTGGACGCTCCTTCTTTAGAGCACATCTTAGGCACGGATAGACTCGGTAGAGATATTTTTGCAAGGATTATATACGGTGGACAGATATCACTCAGTATCGGTTTTGGCTCAGCACTCATTGCCTCTTTTATCGGCATTATGATGGGAGTGAGTGCCGGTTATTTCAAGGGAAATTTTGATAAGATTTTCGTGATTATTGTTGATCTTTTTCTAACTTTCCCTACTTTTTTCTTGCTCCTTGCACTTATAAGTTATATCGATGCCTCCATCGCAATACTTATCATCGTTATTTCCATTACGGGCTGGATGGGCACTTCAAGGCTTATCAGACAAGAGAGCTACAATATCTCAAAACAACCCTACATCAAAGTGCTTAAAATTGCTAATGTTTCAAAATGGATTATTATCTTTAAATATTTTTTGCCACTAGTTTCGCCTATCTTTTTTGTCAGTTTTACTTTTGCACTCAGCGGTGCTATACTTGCAGAGAGTGGATTGAGTTACCTCGGTCTTGGTATTACACCTCCGCAGATGAGTTGGGGTAGTATGCTCAGCGAAGGCAAGAGTGTGATGGAGATTGCTTGGTGGGTAAGTTTTTTCCCGGGTTTTATGATATTTTTAGTGACATTCGCCCTTATTCAACTAAGTGATTACCTTCAAAGTATTACCAATCAAAAAGAATCTTATAATTAAGGATACAATATGACACCAAAAGAAGACAAAATAGCGCTTTTTATAGATTGCGACAACATCTCCCATAAGGCAATTAAAGGGATTATCAACGAATTGAGTAATTACGGTGTCGTCAACATAAGAAGAGCATACGGTAATTGGACAAAAGACAATCTCAAAAATTGGGAAGAGAAACTCTTAGAGCTTGCCATTAAGCCGATACAGCAGTTTGATTATAGTAAACATAAAAATGCAACCGATATTCTTATGAGCATTGATGCGATGGATCTTTTACATACAAAACAGATAGACGCCTTTGCCTTTGCTACAAGTGATAGCGATTTCACACCCGTGGTTATGCGTGTGCAAGCTGAGGGCATCAAGGTATTTGGATTTGGAGAAAAAAAGACACCAAAACCATTTATGGTAGCATGCTCGCAGTTTATATTTACTGAAAAATTGATGGGCGCAGACGATAATAGTAGTGAAGTAAGTATTATAGATGAGAAAAAGAGCGGCAAAGAGATGCGAGAAGATGAATGGCTTGTGAATCTTCTGTATACTGCACTTGAGCAGACGGCAGACGAATATGGTTGGGGGAATCTCGCCGACATAGGCACCTATATCAACAATAGTTCCTCATTTTCAACCGTTAACTACGGATATAAGAAATTAAGCAATCTCATCAAAGAAATCGGTCTGTTTGACATCCATCTTGATGAACAAAGCAAACAGATGAGCATCCGCAAGAAAGTGGATTAACTTTTTGGTTTATCTGATTTAAGTATCCCTGCCTCATAAAGAAAGACAGAAGGCTTAAACTCTATCTTTTTGATCTTGTCGTACTGTGCAAGCGAAAGCATCAGTTTATCTTTTGCTCTTGTTACGGCAACATAAAAAAGCCTACGCTCCTCTTCAAGCTCACCGCCTTGGCGCATAAGTTTATGATTAGGAAAGCGTCCTTCCATAAGATCAATCACATACACATCACGAAATTCAAGCCCTTTACTTGCATGTACGCTCAACAGATTAACCCCCTCGCCTTCACTTAGCTCATTCGTGCCAAGAATCATTGCATTTAAAAAACTATTAAGATCACTATAGTTTTTTGCAAGATCAAGCAAAAGTGCACTTTTTTTTGTGATGCTCTCTTTAGCTTCTTCTCTTTTGGACTCATCGATTTCACCGTTTCTTAGTTTCGCTCTTTGAGTAGAGAGAAAATCAATCAAAATTTCATACATCTTTGATTTTATAGCACTCTGAAGTACCGAAACAGGATGTCCGCCGGTTTTATAGCGTGCTAATAAATCATAAAATCCTTGAAAAAAAATCGCGCCACTTGTTGTCATCTTTGGATGTTTTAAAAGCGGGTGATTAAGCACATTGCTACTGAGTCCAAGTGAGGTAAATCTCGATGCACTGCTCATTTGTATATCATCGCCGAAGAGTCCAAGCTGATGATTACTGATTGCCAAACTCGGCGGCAAATCGTCACTTTTTGGATCAAGTACGCCTACAAAGAGATTTCCATTACCACAATGCAATAGTGAACTGTAAAACTCTTTGGCGTGAGACGAACCGACTCCCTTTGCATATTCAAAAAGATGAATAAATGCCATCATATCTTTTGGATTGACAAGAAGAGTGAGCATATCGAGCAAAAATTTTATCTCTTTTGTCTCAAAAAAACTCATGCCTCCTTTTCTCTTGCACGAAATACCGCGTTCTCGCAAACTCGCTTCGATGCCGTCCGCACTTGAATTATTACGAAAAATAACGGCAACTTCACTTGCGGGTGTATAAGAAGCGCGAATCATATCGGCAATGGCTTGATACTGTTCAAAAAGCTCTTTATAGACAAGAAGTCTCGGAGATATATCTTCTCCCTCTTTGCCGACTTCAAGTCTTTTTGGATATATTCTCTCATTATGCTCTATGACTCTATTGGCAAGCGAGAGTATCGACGCACCCGATCTATAATTGGTTTTTAAAGAAAAGATACTTGCGTCTTTGTATCGTTTATTAAAAGTGGAGATATTTTCGATATTTGCACCGTTAAATGCATAGATACTTTGGTCATAATCACCGACACAAAAGAGTGATTTTGGCTTTAGAGAATCTATGAGGATACCCTGAAGAGTATTGGTATCTTGATACTCATCGACAAGCACTTCAGCAAACTCTTTTTGCATTATATCGATTTTTTCTATGGCTTGAATAAGCAGATCATTAAACGAAAGAAAACCAAATTGTTCTTTCTCCTGCTCGAATTCTTCAATAATATGCATATAGATAGTAACAAGCGGTTTATGTTCCGGATATCGTTCTAAAAACCACTCTTCAAAACCGTCATTGGAAGCATTTTGATACAAAGAGTAGATATCATAGAGAAATGCCGGAGAAAAGGCGCTCTGCTCAAAATTAAGCCTTGCAAAATCTCGTTTCTCATAAACGCTTCGAAAGAGTGTTTTAAGTTCAAAAGGTTGTTTGAGACTTAGCTTTGGATCAAGTATTTTAAGCCATCTATAACTTACGGCATGAAATGTTCCCGATTCGATTTTAGAAACAATTTTTTTATCGAAATGCCCTTCTAGACGTTCAAGCATCTCTCCTGCGGCTTTATTGGTAAAAGTAAGAAGGAGTATCTTAGAAGGATCAACCCCCTCATAAAGAAGATGTGCAATTCTACCTACGATTGTAGAGGTCTTTCCCGTACCTGCACTTGCAATGATGAGATTGTTTCCAAAAGGTGCTTTTGCTGCATTAAGCTGCTCTTCATTGAGTCCGTGTAGTGCCAAAATCTCTCCTTCTTTGAGAGTGAGATTTTAGCAAGTTTTAGGTATGGATTCTTTTAAATTTTGCAACATATTCAAAAGAAAAAAAGAAATTAGTATTTAATCTTTTCGATAAGATGCTTGTAGTGGTTAAGATTTTGATAAACTTTCTCATATCTCCATCGCAGGACAAATTCTATGATATGGTTTTTCTTTTTAAGCGAGAGTGTTTCGCCTTTTCCGAAATATCCTAAAGATATATTCTTTGCTTTCTTTTTTTGGTCATTTTCACTCTCATAACTTATAACAATTATTTGGATATATTTACCGTCTCTTATTTCGCCAAAGTCTTCATCTCTAATGCCGATTCCACTTAAATTCATAGCTTTATATGAAAAAATATCAATAAAGTTTTCGCACTTTTTATCTATCTCTAAAATCGTAAATAATTCTCTAAATCTTTTAAGATTATAATCCCTATCTTCCCCGAGATGGAAGCTTTGTTTTTTTTCGTTATTTAAAACAGTATTTTCCTGTTTGATATCGATTGCATCGTTATTTACAGAAGATAAGGAAATTTCTTTACGCTCTAATTGAGGTTTTTTTTCTTCCGTTTTTATAGGCTCATCAAAGAGAGATTTTTGTGTAGCAATCTTCTCTTCCAACCTATCAGTAAGTGCTTTTAGCTTATCTAAACTATTCGACATTAACTACCTTTGTTAATCTTGGTCTATATTTTATAATATGTTTTCTTAATAATATATTAAAATATGAATTTTTATTAAAATTTTTAAAAAAAATTCTCTTTGTATTAATAGTTTTTTAGGTAAAATTCGATATTTTAAAAAGCACTCAACATATTAAGGGCACTGCAAATGGATTATTTAGAGATAGAAGGCGGATACGAACTTAAAGGTGCGGTCAAGATAAGCGGCGCAAAAAATTCTGCTCTACCCGTAATTGCAGCATCCATTTTAAGTGATAAACCTTTTGAAATAACAAATCTCCCAAATGTCGTAGATATCCGAACACTTCTTAAACTCATAGATATGCTTGGTGGCAAAGTTGTACATAGCAACACAACCGCTACAATCGACAACAGCTCAATAAATTCTACAAAAGCTGTTTATGAGATCGTTTCGCAAATGAGAGCCTCCATACTCGTCCTTGGTCCTCTACTCACACGCTTTAAACACTGTGAAGTGAGTCTTCCCGGAGGTTGTGCGATTGGTCAACGCCCTATAGATATGCACCTAAAAGCACTTGAAGCGATGGGAGCAAAAATAGAAATACAAGGCGGTTATGTCAAAGCTGAAGCTCCAAAAGGACTCAAAGGCGCAAAGATCATTTTCGATAAGATTACGGTTGGAGGCACAGAGAACATCATCATGGCAGCTTCTATGGCAAAAGGAGCCACGACAATTGTTAATGCCGCAAAAGAGCCTGAAATTGTACAACTTTGTGAACTTATCCAAAGTGCGGGCGTAGAGATTACAGGAGTTGGTACAAGTGAGTTAACAATCATGGGCACAGACAGGAAACCGCTTGAGTTTCAACCTTGCAAGATCATCCCCGATAGAATCGAAGCAGGTACCTATCTTTGTGCAGGAGCGATTACAGGTTCAACCATTATACTTGAAGATGTTGAGAGTAATCATATTAAAGCAATTCTCGATAAACTAGAGTCAATGGGAAGTACCATAAAAATTGAAGCAAACAGTATCACCATAAAGGCGCCTAAAAAATTGAAGCCTATTAGCATTACCACCTCTGAGTATCCGGGATTTCCAACTGATATGCAAGCGCAATTTATGGCGATAGCGGCAATTGCACAAGGTGAGAGTATCATTGAAGAGCGACTTTTTGAAAATCGTTTTATGCATGTAAGCGAACTTAATCGCTTGGGAGCTGACATTTGGCTCAAAGGCTCACTTGCGGCTGTGCATGGGGTCAAAGAGCTCAATGGTGCAGATGTAATGGCGACAGACCTTAGAGCAAGTTCCGCACTTGTTCTTGGAGCATTAGCGGCTAATGGCACCACAAAAGTAAGACGCATCTATCATCTCGATAGAGGTTATGATAATTTAGAAGGGAAATTGGCACAACTTGGTGCAAAAATAGTAAGAAAAAAGGAGTAGCATGGATCTTAAACGACTCGATAGATACCTTCTCTCAAAAACGGGAGCATCATTTGACTATCCTTTCGACGAAACAACGAAAGTCTATAGAATCGCAAACAAAATATTTGCCCTACTCGATGATACAAAAAAACCGATATCTATAAATCTCAAATGCGACCCTATCTATGCGCTTGAGCTTCGCTCCCTCTTCTCCTATATAGAATCTGGCTACCATATGAATAAAAAGCATTGGAACACCTTTACGATTGTCAATCATGCAGATGAGGGTTTGCTTAGAGAGCTTATCGACCACTCATATGAACTTGTATTTGCATCTTTGAGCAAAAAGCTTAGAGAAGAGATAAAACTCAAGGGATAAAAGATGGCAATGGAAATCGAGAGAAAATTTTTAATCAACAAAGAAAAACTCCCCAAGCTTACGGGTGGCAAAAAGCTCACACAAGGCTATCTCTCGTTTCATCAGCCGAGTATTCGCGTGCG
>JAFGVX010000009.1 GCA_016937775.1 Campylobacterales bacterium
AAAAAAGTATTGAATCTCTTGCAATTTGCTAGGCTAGAAGAAAATTCCGACTACACTCAAGAATTTGAAGTTGAGTTGTTGGAGTATCAAAAAAGACACGGGTTAGAAGTGGATGGGAAGATAGGGCCAAGCACAAAAAGAGAACTAAAAAAATCGATAGATGAGATCATCATAAAAGCTAAAAAGAATCTAACATTAGAGAGAATCTCTAGCCCCAAAGGCGCAAACTATGTTTTAGTTAATATCCCGGAATTTAAAATGCACTATTATGACAATGGCGAAGAAGTTTTAAACATGAAGGTTATTGTAGGTAAAAGGAGTGCGAGAACCCCAATACTCAATGGAATGATGCAATATATCGTTAAAAACCCAAGATGGAATGTGCCTTTGGCAATCTATAGAAATGAGTATGCACATAAATCAGAGAGTTACTTGAAAAGAAATGGTTTTGCATATAATAGTGAGGGAAAATTATATCAAAAAGAGGGCAAAAATAATGCTTTAGGGGTGGTAAAGTTTCTCTTTCCAAATAGATTTAATGTGTATATGCATGACACTCCGACGAAATCACTATTTAACAGAAGGGTGAGAATGTTTTCGCATGGTTGCATCAGGCTAGAGAAGCCTATAGCTTTGCTCAATGAGTTGGGATTTGATTATGATACAAAAAAGAATAAATGGATTACTTTAGAGAAACAAATACCTGTCTATGTGGAGTATCATACGCTTTGGGTAGATGATGATGGTATCATCCAATTTAGAGATGATATCTATGGGTATGAACAGAGCTTGTTTCGATAGGGCGATGTTTCAGCTTGCTTCCATGATTTCCATAAAATAATCCGTCACTCCTATGGAGGCAGGAGCCTAGCATTGTAAGCGCTAAGCATTAAGCATTAAGCATTAAGAATTAAGTGGGGTTATTACTCTCGTTCCCATGCTGTACAGACAACAGACATAGTATACAATCGTAAAGGGACATACTTTGCGTGGGAGTGCATATGCAATCATCATATATGTTTCTTTAAGAACCATCGGGGCGTTAAAAATGCTTTGGTCATTTCGTCACCCTGAATTTATTTCAGGGTCTAAAAATATTGATGCTGATGTAGTGAAGCAAATTCTGAAAGATAAACAAGTTCAGCATGACTGATTATTTTACATCTCTCATCGCATAAAACTCTTTTTTAAATGCTTTAAATCGTTGCTCCAAGATAGCCTCTCGCATATCGCTCATAAGTTTTAAGTAGTAGTGAAGATTGTGAATCGTAGCAAGTCTAAAGTAGGTGAGTTCTCGTGCACGAAAGAGGTGTCTTAGGTAGGCTCTTGAGTAGTTGCGACAAGTGTAGCAATCACATGCCTCATCGATAGGTTTACCGTCTCTCTCATACGCTTTTGCTTTGATATTGAGTTTTCCAAAAGTAGTAAAGAGTGTGCCGTTTCTTGCATTGCGTGTCGGCATCACACAGTCAAACATATCCACACCTCTGCTTACATTTTCTACTAAGTCCTCGGGTGTACCTACACCCATGAGGTAGCGCGGTTTATCTTCGGGCATAAACGAAGTCGTGTATTCGACCGTATCATACATCTGCTCGTTAAGTTCCCCGACACTAAGACCCCCTATAGCAAATCCGTCAAAATCAAGCGCACAAAGCTCTTTGGCGGACTTTTCTCTAAACTCTTTATCGATGCCACCTTGAATAATTGCAAAGATATTTTGTTCTGTAGCAATGCCTTTTTTTTGATTACCTCTATGATAAGTGATAGATTCTTCCGCCCATTTTGTGGTGTGTTCAATACTCTCTTTGATGCGCTCTTTGGTTGCGGGCAGGGCTACGAGATCATCGAGTATCATCATGATATCACTGCCCAGGTTATACTGGATATCAAGCACTTTTTCTGGCGTAAAGTAGTGTTTTGAGCCATCTATATGGCTTCTAAAAGTGATGCCACCTTCATCGATCTTGACATTATTCGAGAGTGAAAAGGCTTGGAAGCCACCACTATCAGTGAGAAAACTATGAGGGAACTGTGTAAAGCCCTGTAATCTTCCCATATCGCGGATGAGTTCATCTCCGGGTCTTAAGTAGAGATGATAGGTGTTACCTAAGATGATCTTTGGGGTAAGTATCTCTTGTAAATCGATAGCATCAAGCGATTTGACAGCACCCACGGTACCGACGGGCATAAAAACAGGTGTTTGTATCGTAGAGTGTGCCGTTTTGATGGTGCAAGCACGAGCATTTTTATCCGTTTTATCTAATTGAAATTCCATTTTGATATAATAATCCTTAAAATAATAGTGATATTTTACCAACACTATATAGAGAGTTATATGAAACAGATACTAATTTTAGCTGAAGGTGAGATTGCAAAACATTTTGTGATACGAATAAGCAAGAAAAGAGTAGCGCAAAATCAATACCACGTTGTGAGCTATAAAAGCGATATGCCTGAGCTTAAAAATAGTCAAAACATCATGTTTTCCAAAGCCGATCCAACAAGTTTTAGCAGGATGAGCAATCTTTTTGACAATGCAAAATATTCGCAAGTTTTCATTATTCTCGATGTTGCTGATGATGTCAAGCAGGCTATTAAGAATATACGAACAATCGATGAGCGTATCCGCATCGTACTTGTGAATCAATGGGAAGATAAAAGGCTTGGCAAAGGATACAATAATGTTACAGTATTGGATATATTTGATCTTATTGCAACGCATATCTATGATCATCTTCCAAATGTTCCGGTTATTGCTAAGAATGTAGGATTGGGTGAAGGTGAGATTATGGAGATGCGTATCCCCTTTGGGAGTGCGTATGCTTTTAGACATATCGGCTCTATCGTGCAGAAAAAATGGAAAATAACGGCTATCTATAGAGATGGCAAGCAGATTATTCCTACAAGTGCAACGATGATAAAACCAAATGATAACATCATTGCAATCGGCAGACCATTGGTGCTTGATAGTGTTTATAGAGGGGTTAATAGTCATAAAGGGCTTTTTCCTGAGCCTTTCGGAAAAAATATCTATCTTTTCTTTGATTTTAATGAGGACAGAAAGAATGCTTTGCGCTACATTGAAGAAGCAAGATATTTTGCAAGTAAGTTGGAGAATAAGCAGTTGATAGTCAGAATCGTCAATCCGACAGACTTTTTGCTCATCGAAAAGTTAAAAGAAATGCAAGATGATAAGTTGATTCTCTCGATCTCTTACGGTGTAAAAGAGGAGAAGTATTATATCGTTGAAGATATACAAAAATATGATGTTGGTATTGTGCTTGCAAGTGTTGAGACATTTTCAAAAAAAGGGCGTATGCAAAGATTTTATGAGTTTAAGAAGCTTGTTTATATCTTCGGAGACACCTCCTTGGAGTATATAAATTCTTGTGTAGTTACCATGAATGACAAAGAGAAGATGGAGTCGATATCTTCTAGCGCCTTTGATGTTGCCGAAACTTTTAAGTTTAAATTGGTGTTATGTGATTATGATCCCGAAGGTGATTTTGAAAATAAAAAGATGATTATTGAGCACTACGAGGCGCTCTCACATATATTTAACACAGAGCTTGATATAGAGCAGAAGATTGCCAATCCTATACGCGAGATATCAGGTATGAAAAATATACTTCAGGTTGCACCGTTTGACGGAAAGTGGCAAGCAGATTCTTATTTTCAATTTTTTGCGATGAAATTTTCTGATTATCTCTTAACAAAACATAAACATCCGAAGATACTTGTTCCTTATGATATCGACGATGAGTAGAGAAAATTTAACCATAATTAAGATACAATCAAGGTGTATAATTTTAAAATTTTAAGGTCGATATATGACAATTCCTATCCTTTTTCAGCCAAAATCTTCCATAGACTATGAGATAACTATCGATGAGTTGCCCTGTTTGCGTTTTGATAAAAAGGTGGCAATCATTACAAATCCGACCGTTGCAAAATTTCATCTTGAAACACTACTTTCTAAACTTGAAGTAAAAGAGCTGCATATCGTTGAAATACCCGATGGTGAAGCTTATAAAAACATGGAAAGCATAGAGTTTATCCTAGATAAGCTTTTTAGTTTTAAATTGGATAGAAAATCTATGCTTATAGCCTTTGGAGGTGGTGTTATAGGTGATATGACCGGTTTTTGTGCGAGTTTGTATCAAAGGGGAATTGATTTTATCCAAATTCCAACAACGCTTCTTTCTCAAGTCGATGCGAGTGTTGGAGGTAAGACGGGTGTTAATAATAAATATGGTAAAAATTTAATCGGCACCTTTTATCAACCCAAAGCAGTCTATATCGATCCTGATTTTCTTGATACGCTTCCTTCTCGAGAATTTGCAGCAGGTGTTGCAGAGATGATCAAGATAGCCGTTACATTTGATGCGGATTACTTTAAATATTTGCAAAGTGCTGATCTTGGCGATAAAGAGATGCTCAAAGACGCGATAGCAAGAGCAGTTACTATAAAAGCAGATGTTGTAGCAAAGGATGAAAAAGAGAGTGGCATTAGAGCAGTCTTGAACTATGGGCATACATTTGCGCATGTGATAGAAAATGAGACTAATTACTCAAGATATCTTCACGGTGAAGCCGTATCTATAGGTATCATTATGGCAAATGCATTGGCGTATAAACTTGGTTTGCTTGATGAACATGCCGTAAAACAAATACAATCACTCTTAGAGCACTATGATTTGCCGACAGAGTATATGATAGAAGATATTGAGAGTTTTTATGAGCATTTCTTTTTAGATAAAAAGAGTGCAAACGATAAAATTACTTTTGTTTTACCTAAAGGCATAGGAGATTTTGAGTTAAGGTCAGATATCGACAAAAAACTTATAAAAGATGTATTAAGAGATTTTGGAGGTAAGGGTGAATAGTGGATATCTTGGGAAATTATTAATCATATTTTGCGCTACAACATTATTGCTCTTTGCGCAAAATGATCTCAACGATACGCTCAATATGGAGCAAAATATAACCTCTGCTTCTCAAGAGAGTACCCAAAACATAGATTCCGAGGATGCTAACTCGGAGTATATCAAAGAGCTTATTTCACAGAAAGATGCCATAAATCAAGAGCTTAACGATAGCGGAATTTGGTATAAAATATATAGCAACTACACAACCTATAGAGACCTTTTGACAAAAAAAGATATCCTTACCAATGAGATAAGTTCACTCTTAAATAAAAAACAAACAATAAGCGTGCAAAAACAGATAGAAGAGTTGACCAAGGAAAAAGATACAGTCAATGAGAAGATACAGCTTCAAATAAAACTTTTAGATGACTACAAAGACGATCCTTTTAGAAAATTACTTACGCCTCCTGAGATCGAGCAAGCACCGACTATAGGTAATCCCTTTGCTATATTGGGCGAAATTTCCTATAAAAAGAAGCTCAACAGTGACAAGCTTGAGTATAAAAATAAGTATCAATCTCTAGAAGGCATCATAATAAACCTGAAAAAGAAAAAAGATATATTGGGCGAGATCATAAGTAGTTCAAATTCTCAATCGGCAGTTGTTTATGAAAAAGAACTTGAAAAGACAAAATTACAAATAGAGACTTTTTTGCCTGTTTTGGATATATTTAAAACTACCTATGATGCATACGAAAAGAAGCTTGATGAGACTCTCTATTCGCTTGATTTAAATATAAAAAAAGAGTTTGAAAAGCTTGTTTCATTAGGTGGTATTGTGCTCTTTTTCCTTATATTAATCATTGGGCTTAAATATCTTGTAAAGCGCTATATGTCTGATACGGAGCGATTTTATACGATTAATAAAGCACTCAATTTTACATTTATCACTATTCTTGTACTCATTGTACTCTCTGCATACATAGAAAATGTCTCTTATCTTGTGACGGTTATCGGTTTTGCTTCAGCGGGTATTGCTATTGCGATGAAAGATTGGTTCATGAGTCTCATGGGATGGCTTGTTATCGTTTTGGGTGGCGCAATTAGAGTAGGTGATAGAGTAAAATTTATAAAAGACGGTGCTGTGTATGTCGGAGATATCGTCGATATTTCAATGTTGCGAATGACGCTTCATGAAGATATTACATTGACAACGCTCATGTTCAATAGAAGATCGGGTCGTATGATCTTTATACCAAATAACTATATCTTTACTGATATGATTGCAAACTATTCGCATGATGGATTGAGTACCGTTTGGGACGGTATCGATTTTGTGATTACATTTGATTCTAACTATAAGAAAGCTACAACTTTAGTAAAACAGATAGCTAAAAAATACTCAAAAGGTTATACTGATATCACAAAAAAAAGACTCAATAAAATGAGAAGTCATTACAGCATGAAGGGTATCAACGTGGAGCCGAGGATATATACTTTCATAGAGCCTTACGGGATCAAGATAAGCGTCTGGTATCATACAAACAGTTTTGCTACTTT
>JAFGVX010000071.1 GCA_016937775.1 Campylobacterales bacterium
AAATGTTGAGGCGTGGAAAACAGCATTGAAGATAAAAGCACCGAGTGCATTTGTGCTAAGCCGACAAAAATTGCCGATGATAAGTGGCAGTAGTGCTTATGGTAGTGCAGGGGATGGGGCATATCTGCTAGTAGAAAAGAGTGATGCTAAGGTCACTCTAATGGCGAGTGGAAGTGAAGTGGGTATCGCTTTGGATGCAGCCAAAGAGCTTGAAGCAAAAGGGATACAAGCCAATGTGGTCTCTGTGCCGTGTCTAGATCTTTTCAATGAACAAGATAGCGTCTATAAAGAGAGAGTCATCAATAAAGATACAAAAGTACTTGCGATCGAAGCAGCCAATGCGAGTGAGTACTATAGATATGCCGATGATGTGCTTGGTATGACAGGCTTTGGAGCAAGTGCGCCGGCAGATAAACTCTTTGTGAAGTTCGGCTTCACGGCTGAGAATATCGCCAAAAGAGCAGCTGCATTATTGCGATAAGCAGACCCCAAGAAAGAGTGATAGATGCATAAAATTATCACTCTTTTGTTTATGCTCCTTGCTTCTTCGTTATATGGTGATGAGAGTGTCTGCTACGGCACAACTTCTAAGGGAAGATTGGAAAATGGTGTGCAGCTTCCAATGAGTGGCGAAAATTTTACAAACTATAGTATGGTTGGAGTCTTATCCGGTAGGACATATGTTCACTCTAAAGTAAGAGACATCGTAACGGCAACCTATAAATCACTTGAAGTATCTATGCCAAACAGAGTCTATAAGTATGCCGAAACGGGGCATAAGGAAGGCGGCTCGTTGTATCCGCACAAAACACATCAAAACGGTCTCTCGGTAGATTTTATGGTGCCTGTTAAAAATGAAGCAGGCATTTCGGTTCACTTACCTACAAATCCTCTCAATAAATTTGGTTATGACATCGAGTTTGACTCAAAAGGTCATTATGATGAATATACGATTGATTATGAGGCGATGGCGGCACATATAGTGAGTTTACACAAAGAGGCTCAAAAAGCAGGTGTGAAAATATGGAGAGTGATATTTGATCCAAAGTTACAAAAGTATCTTTTAGCAACAAAACAGGGGGATTATCTCAAAAGAAATATCAATTTTTCCAAAAAAAGATCATGGGTTCGCCATGATGAGCACTATCATGTGGATTTTATAGTTTCATGTAAAAAACTATGAGAGCATCATGCTAAAAGCGCTTTGACTCCCTCTTCATCGATGAGATCTTTTTCATACTTCACAACACCCATTTTTTCATTTTCATTGATATAGACTTCAAAAATTGCAGGGTTTTTATCGAGTGCCATGATTTTTGCTCGCTCAAAAGTATCGAGAGAGAAGTAAGCATTCGCTCTTGCATGCGGATCATGCATGCGAATTGTCCAAACAAGCCAAATAAGACACAATAAGATAACAAAAAGAGCAAGTATCTCGCGATTGAAATGTTGCATAATCCACCCCGCCATAAGTCCGCCTATAAAGATACCCGTGTAAGAAAAAGTATTGGCAACACCAAGCGCCGTACCTTTTTGGTGTATTTTGGCAAATTTGCTTACATAACTTTGCAAGAGCGGTTCAAACATATTGAAACCTATAAAAAAGAGTACAACACCAATGATGAAAATGATCGCATTATGGCTAAAGCCCATTGCTGTAAATCCAAGTAGTATAGAAACGATAGAGACGATAAATACTTGTTTCCCTTTCGCGTATTTTTCTCCAAATACTGCAGCAGGTCCCATAGCAAGGATACCAAATATCACAGCAGGTACATAGACTTTCCAAAGTTCGTGCTTGCTCCATTCAAAACCGTCTTCATTGATACCATGCGTCATCACGATAGGGATGATGAAAAATGCCATAGTCATGATGGAGGAGTGAAAAAGAAATGTGATATACATCTGCACAAGCGCGGCATCTTGAAAGACATCTTTTGTCTTGACTTTGATACTGTCATAGCTATGAATAATCTTTGGAGCTTCAGGTACCATAGTAAAGAGTATCACAATAGCGCCGAGTGCTAAAAATGCCGTAAGCCAAAAGAGTTTATCGATCCCGTAGTGTCCACCAATAAGAGGTGCTACAATCATGGCAGCCGAAAAACTAACAGCGATTACACCACCCATGATCGCCATAGCATGTGAGCGCTCTTCTTCTTTGACGAGATCGCTAATCATGGCACTTACAACCGCACCAATGGCACCCGCACCTTGCAAAAACCTTCCTAAAATAAGCGTGTAGATATGCTCACTCAAAGCACAGATAATGGAGCCTGCTATAAATATGAGAAGACCTACAAGAAGTGTTTTTTTACGACCGATCTTATCGCTCATCGTTCCAAAAGGAACCTGAAATAGCATTTGAGTAAAAGCATAGCTCCCGACAACGGCTCCTGCCAAAATAGGAGTGGCGTCATTCATTTGCAATGCATACACAGAGAGAACTGGAAGGACAATAAAGAGTCCAAAAAACCTTAAGCCTATAATGAGGCTCAAAGGAAATGCTTGTTTAAACATTTTTATACCTTAGCTTGGATAAAATCGGTCTAAATTATAGTGAGATAATATTAAGGAAAAGTTTAAAGTGAAAATTGTTCTAGCGACCTCAAATAAAGGAAAGATAAGGGAGTTTAATTGCTTTTTTGACAACGAAGTTGTCGCTTATAGCGATATTATTGCCCCATTTGAGATCATAGAGGATGGAGAGACATTCGCGCAGAATGCACTTCTTAAGGCGCGCGCTATCTCAGAGAGGTTGAGCAGAGAGTACATCGTGCTTGCAGACGATAGCGGTATCAGTGTGCCATTACTTGGTGGAGCACCGGGGATCTATAGTGCCAGATTTGCAGGCGTTGATGTAAGTGATGGTGATAATATGCGCTTTCTCATAGATAAGCTCAAAGAGCAAGGGGTAGCGCAAACTCCCGCATTTTATACCGCAGCGATCGCACTTGTGTGTAATGAGGGCGAGTTTGTCACGCACGGCTGGATGCATGGAGATGTGATCGATGAGGCTAGGGGCGAGGGTGGTTTTGGGTATGATCCGATGTTTATTCCACTTGGATTTGATAAAACGCTTGGCGAACTAGATGAGGCGGTCAAAAAAGAGTTTTCGCACCGCTCGAAAGCATTACGATTGATGCAGCCGATACTAGAGATGTTAAAGGATAAGCAATGACAAAAGAGCAATTTATAGCAGATATTCAAAAAGTGTATGATGAGTTGAGTGCACGGCAAGCAGTGCTCAATGATTATTTTAAACTCACACATGCCAAGCATCAAGAGGCCGATGAGATCGTGGAGGATTTTTTGGTTTCCATCGGACTGCAAAGAGATGAAGAGAGTACGATGGCGGCACTCGTGCGTATCGTGAACCTCAGAGAAGATGCGCTTGAGCAAGTACTTCTTAAAAGTGAGCATAATTCGAGCGAGATTATAGAGAAAAAAGAGTTAGCCTATGAGTGGGTGAGCCGTTTTCACACCAAAAGGCATAAA
>JAFGVX010000072.1 GCA_016937775.1 Campylobacterales bacterium
AACATATCATCTTCACTCCCTGCCGGCTTACATAGATGAATCCCTTCATACTGGAGACCTTTTTTCTCTCGTAATGGAACAGTAATACTCACATACCCATCTTTCGTTTCTATTTTTTGCTCTATAGACTGCTCATCTGTTTGCCCTAAAATGAATTCGTCTGCTGTTCCACCAACTATACCTATAACTATTGATATAATCATTATTTTAAGAAGTCTCATCTGTTTTCCTTTTTTGCATTTATGTGATTTAGAATATTTTATCTAAAATAATATTATGTGCAATGAGTGCTATTTCTCCTTTATCGGGAAGAAAACGAGTGTATCTGAGAAATCTTTGAGTCTAAAATCTTGGATCAATCTCTGCACTTCAGGCGAAATAAGATACTGTTGTAATAATTTTGCATTTTTATGTCGCTCTTTGCCTATCTGTTTTATCGTTCCGATACCCGCAAGATAAGGTCGTCGGAGTGTTTCATCTTCAAATATAAATCCTTGCACATTAGCATTAGAATGTTTTTTCATCAAAAAAGGAATCACACCAAAGAGAGTATAGGCATCATTGGTAACAACTTGCTCTAAAAAACCATTTGTTTTTTGCGTGAAGATGATCTTTGGTTGAAACGCATACTGCATGCTTATCGCATGAAATATCTCGAAAGTCCCGCCACTCGCATGGATCAAAAAATTACTTTTTGAATCAGTTATCTTTTGAAGTGCGCTTTGAAGAGTATCGCCTTGTTCCAATTTGGCCGGATTTGTTTTAGGCGCGATGAGCATCTGCGAGTTATGCATCCAAGGAGTCAACTCTTCTATGATACCCTCAGCCGCTAGATTTGCTATGGTATCGCTCGAGTGCATCGTCACAAGATCAACATCATGGTTTTTGCAATATGGGCCTAAGATCCTTTTTGGTCCGGTGATAACAAGTTCTGTCTTTATCCCATATTTTTTCTCAAAAGCCGTAGATATCTGATCCCACAACCCGCTCATGGTAATCCCGCCGATAACAGCAACCCGTATAGGTTGCGATTGAGCAAAGAGAGCGGTAGAAAACAGAAGGGCAATGAAAAGAAATATCTTTTTGATCAAAACTTATACTCCATCGATACAAAAAACTCTCTTCCTGGCATCGGGAAGGCTCTGTCATAACCATAATTTTTATCAGTGAGATTTTTCACCCCAATCTCTGCGGTGAGTGCTTCTGTTGGAGTATAGATCAACTTCGTATCAAAAGTAGCAAATGTTTGCGCTTGCACATAAGTTTTATCCATTTTTTGCTCATACCCTCCTTCTCTAAATTTCATATTTCCATACAATGAAAGATGAGGATAAATCTCAGCTTGTGCATAGAAAAAGAGTTGGTGTTCCGGCACATCGGTCATTTTTGCTTCACTATCACTTTTATCTTTAAGAGAGATGTAGGTGTAATTACCGCCTACCTCATAGATATCTTTTGTATAACTCACATCAAACTCAACACCTCTATGTTCAAAATCACCTATATTTTGATTTTGCGAGATATCATTCACAGAATCAATAACTACACTTTGAATCGCATCATCAATTTTTGTTACAAATCCTGCGATGCCCAATTTTAGATTTTCAAAACTTTTACTATAGTTGAGCTCATAATGGGTTGATTTCTCAGCTTTAAGATCAGGATTTGGCTCAGCTGAACCGAGTCTTCTGCTATATCTATCTTTCATAGAAGTGAGATATGTTTTTCGAGAAATGCTTGCCCGTAGAGCACTTGTAGCATCAGGTTTATAGACAAGTGCAACCTGTGGGTTGAAACTATCTGATGAGCCAAGAGGGATCGCCTCTGTCGCAGAGGACTCATCCCAGGCGTAATCACCTTCTTTTCTATCATAACTTATGCCACCCAAGAGCTGCCACTTATCTGTGATCTCATAGACATCTTCTATGCCAAGCGAGAGCGTAGTGTCCTCATATCGCTCTACAAGCTCTTCGCTCGAATCTGTCTTACTGATATCATGCCCTCTATGCACATCTTTTTTATAATTGGCAGAAAGTGTCAAATCATTTTTATCAAAATTCATCACATACTCTAAACGCGTACCGTAACTATAATCATCATACCTGCTTTTAAAGGTAGATCCTTTGGTATTAAATGTACTGTAAGTATCATCGGCATATGAGTAGAGAGAGTTTTTGATTTTGTCATAGTAAGCCAAGGCTTTAAGGGAGCTATGCGCAAACTCCTTCTCCCCCGTTACATACATCGTCTCCTTATCCCAATAAGGCCAATCCCAATACTTCTCTTTACTATACTCGGTATCTGTTGCAGGTGGCTGCTCTTTCTCGCCTTTTTGGTTGATATATCCAAAAGTTATTTCACTTGTCTCATCGATAAAATACCCTGCTTTGAGATTGATCTTTTGATCTTTTGTTTTTGAGCGCAAACGATCACCCTCAGGTTGAGATGCGGTTGCCTCATAATCATCACTCAATCTAAAATGATTTTGGTTAGCATAAGTTGCACCTAGTTGAATGTAATATTTATCTTGTTTTGTACCAACATTGAGTGAGGTAACTTGTTTTGCAAACTCTCCACTACTATCAAAAACAAGTTCGCTTTTTATATTTCCCTCAAAAGCCTTTGTTGGTTTTTTGGAAATAACATTGATAACACCGCCCATTGTATTGGCTCCATATGCAACCGATGAATACCCTTTTGATACATCTATCTGCTCGATATTTGTTGTGAGAAATCTAGCATAATCAAAATTGCCGTCATAGGGCACATAGACAGGAATGCCGTCTATGAAAAATCCTACCCTTTTAGCATCAAATCCCCTGATATAGAGTGTTGATTCTGCCCTACCTCCCTGTTCTTGCTGCGTCACACCACTCATAGTATCTAGTGCTTCACTGACTGTTAAAGCATTACTTTTTTGTATTGAGCTTGCCGTAATCGTCTCTTCAAATGATCCATTACCCGATGTATTATCATCCGATGAATCGATAACATTGATCCTCCCAAGATCAAAAGCCTCCCCGTTAACATTTTGCACCAATACCCCTGCAACTACTACCGATAGAACTATTTTTTTCATGCAAACTCCTCCCTTAAATTTCATTATATATATATTTATATAACGATATGTAAAACAATTCAAAAAATAATTATGCAAAAATCATACCGTTATATACTTAAATATATAATGATAAATAAAAAATTACCATTTAAAAGAGTAAAAAACAGTTATCTCCGACAGTAATAAAGGCTCTAATTGCCTTTATCATCTGTGGTTACTTTATTTTTAGGAGGAATCGGGGCAACATAACCGATAAGTAGCATAAGTGCACCGACCACAAGGAAAGAGATGATACGCTCAAGCGTACCGCTATTGGAAAGCTCAACAAAAAAGAGCTTAAGCACAACAAAAATCAAAAGCGTCATACCCGACACCCAAAGGAGTCGATTTTTTATATATTTAGATAAAAACATAACACTCATTGCCAAGATGCTCCAAATGATAGAAATGCCCGCTTGGAAGTAGATATTGTCATAGAGCGCATCAAACTCATAAGGCACGCCTTGATAATAGCTCACGCTCCTTGCAAAGATCACAGAGATCAGCACAACAACAAGCAACGCAAACACTCCGGCAATCGGTCTAAGACTCCTTTTTGAGAGTATCTCATTTTTATATATCCATAATCCAATCACTGCTAGTCCTATGATCTGAATGATATCCAGGAGATTAAATACCGGCAGATAAAAAGGGAGGTGTAGAAAATCGTTTATGAAAAATCCGCCGATCTCCCAAAACAACAAAAACACCAAGATGCCCCCAACACCTACAAAGCGATAGCCCTCTTGGTATTTTTTAAATCTTGCAGGCACAAGAGCAAATATCAAAAGTACACAAGAGAAAATTATAGGCACAAGAGCTAAATCTATATAGCTATATATCTGCGAAGTAAAGGATTCTCCTTTTGTCATCGATGTCAATTGATAGAGCACTTCAAGCGTCATCAAGAAAGTAATCATCCATAACTGTGCGATATGGATGATGATATTTTTTATCCACTTCTCGTCAAATATATATAAAAGATAATACCCGACGGCGAAAAAGAGCGGTAGCGCCACATAACCGATATCTGCAAAAGGATGTGCATAGATATAGAGTTTACTCAAAGAAAAAATCGCAACACCGCCGGCAACGATATAGAACTGTAAAAAAGCGATAAGCTTATCCCATGGGAGTGCTCTGCCGATAAAAGAGAAAAGAAGCCCGCCTAGAGTAATATAGAGAAGTAGACCGTAACCCATTTCACAGCTTACCAATCCTTCACTCTGGGTTGTACCGGCTATAAACCATATGACAAATCCCAAAAGTAAAAAAACAAAAGACATCTCGTGATCAAAGTCGCTTGAGCTTTTTTTCCATAAGAGATATGCCGTTATAAAAAATGAGGCAAAAACCAAAAGATATTCAAAAAAGAGTATGTTCACAAATGGTGTTGCAAATGTTTTTTCATAACTAATCAGTAAAAATGCTAGAGCAGCACCTGTTTGTAAAAACATAGCAAAGTATTTTGCATACTCGCGATTTTGTTTGAGTGATGCCCATATGATCGCTGAAGCCTCAAGTGTCCAAAGTACGACAGAGATATCTTTATCAAATGTATATGGAATCGCCATTGTAAGGAAAAGTGTGCCTATGGCTAAAAAAGACTCAGCAAGCAAGCGCATCTTCTCGACACCAAAAAGAAATTTTGAAAGTGATAGATAGATGACTCCTGCTGCAACGGCACTCAAAGCAACACCGTCTTCAAAGTTGTGCACTAAAGAAGATTGCAATGCAAAAGCAACAAGAGGCAATCCAAAGACAAGCGTGGAGTCCATATAGCTATCGATTTTAAACGGCTTTCTCCATGTAAAAAAGATAGAGATAACCAAGAAAAAAACAAAAAAGAGTATCAAAAATGGCTCTGTGGTCGCAAAAAATTCCGGGATATATCGCAATACACCCCAAATGGTTGCGATCCCAAAGGTAAAGATAAACCCTGTGAGATTGAGCACACGCCAAGAACGATACCAAGCTATGATGACTATCCCCGCATCAAGCATCGCATAGTAGCTAAAGAGTGCGACATGAGAGCCACTATTGTTTGAAGTTAAAATCGGCACTAAAAACCCACCGGTGATCGCAAAAAGTGCGAGAGCGAGAGAGTTTTGATAGACTGCTAAAAACGTACCCATCGCTACAAGCAAGAACATGATGCCAAAAGCAACTTCGAGATCAATAAGCAGATAGATTTTCGCTGCAACAAAAACGACGAGATAGAGTGTCGCTATACCAATCCCTTGGAGTGTAAGCCCATAGCTCCCTTCTCTTTCTCTAAACTTCCAGCCAAGCCCAAGTAAGACCATGCCCACTAACGCGATAGCACCAAGACGCATCTGGATAGTCACGACATTATGCTCGATGGCATAATTTGCCAAAAATGCTAACCCAAAGAAGAAGACAATCCCACCAATCTTTACAGGGACATTTCCTTGCGTAAAGAAGTTTTTGATAGTACCAAAGAGGTCAAAAGAAGGCGTTTGAACTTTTGGGACATAAGGCTGTTCAGCTTTTGTGACAACCACATCTTCTTTGACGGCAAGCACCTCTTCTTGAGGTATACTTATCTGTTGTGGGCTCTCTTGCTCTTGTGCAACACTTTTTGTCTCTTCGATAGTATCTGAGCTTACTGTCTGTTGGCTCTTGGCTCCATCTTCGATAGCATACTTCGATCTTTTCAGCTTGTAGATATCTTTTTGAAGAATATCAATTTTCTTATTGATATTGATGATG
>JAFGVX010000010.1 GCA_016937775.1 Campylobacterales bacterium
TGCAAAATTGACGATAAAAAGCTTGGATACGATCAATAAGATAGCTCAAATTCTCAAAGAAAATAATACATATACCATAGAAATATCCGGTCATACAGACAGTGTAGGAGATCCGGAGTATAATCTAGAACTCTCCAAACAAAGAGCATTGAGTGTAAAGGGTGCTTTGATGAAACAGGGTGTTGATGCTAAGAAAATGGTAGCTAACGGATATGGCGATCAAAGACCATTGGTCGATAATAATAATGAAGAAGATCGTAAAAAAAATCGTCGCGTTGAATTTAAAATAATAGGAGAATAATATGGTAGAAATTGCAGCACAAATTTTGCTTTGCTTGATTATCGCAGCACTTTTAGGATTTATAATAGGGTATCTTTTTGGCCGTTCAACATGTTCAAAAGAGATAGAGTGTCAAGGTCCGGTGGCACATCATAGTAAAGATGGAGAGGATGAGGGGAAGCCGAACTTTCTGCAAGAGCCAAGAGATGGTAAAAAAGATAATTTACAACTCATAAAAGGAGTTGGCGCTACTATAGAGCATAAGCTCAATGAACTTGGTGTTTATCATTTTGATCAGATTGCTTCTTGGGGAAAATCAGAAATGCTATGGATCGATAACTATCTCTCTTTCCAAGGAAGAGCAGCAAGAGAAAAATGGGTAGAGCAGGCACAAGCACTTGCCAAAGGTGAGATGAGTGAATTTGCACAAAGGGTAGAAAGGGGTGAGGTGCCGACAAGTCACACTTAAGATATATTTAAAATAAAATTTAGTTAAATCTTTTAATTTTCTGATAGAATAATAAGATAATTCGGAAGTGGTGACCCCACGGAGACTCGAACTCCGGTAACATGGATGAAAACCATGGATCCTAACCGCTAGACGATGGGGCCGAACAGTAAAAAAGTGGTGACCCCACGGAGACTCGAACTCCGGTAACATGGATGAAAACCATGGATCCTAACCGCTAGACGATGGGGCCATTTTTTAGTGAATGGACGGAATTATAATAATAAAGTGCTTAAAGTACTCTTAATATATTGCAGGGAGAAATATGAAGGGAAGGGTTCTGTTTTTGTTTCTGTTTTTGTTCTTCTTGGTCGGCTGTACGAGTCCTGCCATTAAAGATCAAAAAACAATTTTCATGACATTTAAAGCACCTTCGGTCGGTTATGCCGATACAGGTTTTTTATACAAATATCAAGATTTTATAAAACTTCAAATGTATGCCAATGCAAATCCCGTTGTTTCTCTTAAAATCTCAAAAGAGAGTATCTGCATGAGTTTTTTTGAGTGTATGAGCAAAGAGGAGTTTAACAAGCAGGTTCTTAGCAACTATTATCCAAAAGATATACTTGAGGACATCATTATGCAAAGAGAACTCTTTAATGGGGAGCATATGATAAAAAAGCGTAACGGTTTTACTCAAAATATTGCAAAAGAGGGGCGTTACGATATCAGATATGAAGTCTTAAACGGTGCATCTATTTTCCACGATACAATAAATAATATAACAATAAGGGTGGAATATCTATGAAGTTTGTAGGAGCCCACGTCAGTGCAAGCGGAGGTGTGCAAAATGCACCACTTAATGCTATAGCAATAGGAGCAAAAGCTTTTGCGCTCTTTACGAAAAATCAAAGGCAATGGAGTGCAAAACCTTTGAGCGAGGAAGAGATAGTTCAATTTAAGGCCAATCTTCAAAAAAGCGGTATCGCACCTAAACACGTTTTGCCGCATGATAGTTATCTCATTAATTTAGGGCATCCCGAAGCCGATAAACTTCAAAAATCACAAGAAGCATTTTTAGACGAGTTGCAAAGATGTGAATTGCTCGGACTTGAGAAACTCAATTTTCATCCCGGAAGTTACCTTAAAAAACTGAGTGCAAAAGAGAAGGAAGATCAAGAGTATTTAACAAGTATAGAAAACAAGTGTTTGGATGTGATTGCTGCGAGTATGAATGATATAATCGCAAAGACAAAAGACTCAAAAGTAAAACTCATCATAGAAAATACAGCAGGACAGGGAAGTAATCTCGGTTATAAGTTTGAACATTTGGCATATATCATTGAAAGAGTTGAAGATAAAAGGAGAGTGGGCGTCTGTTTGGATACCTGTCATACATTTACGGCAGGATATGATCTAAGAACAAAAGAAGCATATGAAAAAACGATGCAAGAGTTTGAAGATATTGTGGGTTTTAAATATCTGAGTGGAATGCATCTCAATGACTCAAAACCGCCGCTTGGTGCAAGGCTGGATAGACATCACTCTCTTGGCAAAGGAGAGCTAGGCTGGGAGCCGTTTAGACTTATTATGAATGATTCGAGAATGGATGATATTCCTCTTATTTTAGAGACGATTGATGAAACCATCTGGGAAAAGGAGATAAAAGATCTTTATTCTTTAGTGGGGACATAATAATATACAAGGAGGGAATGTATGAAAAAAGTTATTGTATTAAGTATGGTTGCGTCGGGATTGGTATTGGCTTCTGGGTATAAGATACCTGAGCAATCAGTGAGTTCAATGGCATTGGCTGCTGCTTATACTGCAAACGTAAATGGGGCCGATGCATCGTATTATAATCCTGCGGCTATGAGCTTTATGGAGGACAAGAATTTTATCAGTGGAGGGTTAAGTTATATTCACCTTCCATCAGCTAAATTTTCAAGTAATGCAGGGACGACATATTCCGGAAAATCAGAAACCGAGGATATTTTAGTACCAAACCTTCATTTTGTAAGTAGAGCATACGGTGATTTTAGATGGGGAGTGAGCTTAACAGCACCCGGGGGACTTTCTAAAAGATGGGAAAGCGCTTATCAAAAGGCGAGTGCGCAAGAGTTCACGCTCAAAATATTGGATCTCAATCCAACACTTGCTTATAAAATAAGTGATAATTTTAGCGTAGGTGTTGGAGCTAGAATGATTTATACTCAGGGTGTTGTTAAAAGTGATGCATCAGATACTGGCACTCCGTTGTCTAGAGATATGGAAGGCGATGATATCTCTTTTGGATATAACATCGCGCTGCACT
This sequence comes from Campylobacterales bacterium, assembly GCA_016937775.1. Taxonomy (GTDB): domain Bacteria; phylum Campylobacterota; class Campylobacteria; order Campylobacterales; family Sulfurovaceae; genus BN30871. Next base: position 3,043 of record JAFGVX010000010.1, read on the forward strand.
ATAAGCCAACCGATGATATTAACCTAGCCGCAACATATCGCTCTAATGTAACTTTAAAGCCGGAGGGTGATGCAACTTTAGGTTTTATGGGTAGCTATAATACTTATGGTGCCTCCGTTGAAATCCCATTGCCCGCAGCATTGGTATTGGCAGCGAGTAAAACATGGGGCGATCTAACGGTGGAGCTTAACTATGAGCGAACCTATTGGTCCAAATATAAAGATCTAGATTTCAACTATGATCAGGATATCGGAGGATTAGCGCCTTATTTTGATGACCCAAAACCAAAAAATTGGAAAGATACGGATGCATTTAGAATCGGCGTAACTTATAAAGTGAATGATAAGTTGACAACGATGGCGGGATTTGCGATCGATGAGACACCTGCTCCTTTGGAAACTTTAGGCTTTGAATTGCCCGATAGTGATTCAAAAATATACTCTCTTGGTGTAAAATATAAAATGAGTGATGCACTTACGGTAGGCGTCGCATTTTTGTATCTTGATAAAGACACAAGAACTCTTGATGCCGGAGTGAATAGCAATGGAGTATTAGTTTACGGCGGAGAATTTAGTGGCAGTGGTGCTTATATCACAACTCTTGGAGTAGAGTATGAGTTCTAAAGACGAGGAGTATCTTTTCTTTTCTTTCTATGAGATGATTGCATCTCATGCCTCAAGGGGCGGAAAAAAAACCGCTCTCTTTTTGGACAAACGTAAAATATCTTATAAGGAGCTTTTAGGGCTTGCAGATACTTTTGCAGCATATCTCAACAATAGAGGTGTTGGTAAAGGCGATAATGTAACGCTTTTTTTAAGAAATTCTATAGAGTATGTTATCACTCTCATCGCGCTTTCAAAACTAGGTGCAGTAAGTGTGCCGACAAATACTTTTTTAAAGTCTGAAGAGCTACATTACATCCTTGAAGATTGTAATGCAAAGATGCTTATAGCATCAGCTATTCACGAAAAAGTTGTAAGAGAAGGCGTGCCTCAAAGACTACAAATGTCAATTGTTTGGGAGGGCGAACTTGATGATATCATCGGTGGAGATCAGCTTTTCTCAAAAGCACTTGAGTTTGGCGGAGATGTAGAGTGTCGCAATCTTTCATTAGATGATCTTTCGCTTATATTTTATACTTCGGGGACTACGGGCAAGCCAAAAGGTGCAATGCTGAGTTATAGAAATGTATTTTCAAATAGCATTGCAGGCTCAAAGACCATAGGTGTTCACTCAAAAGATAGGGCTATAGTTTTTTTACCTATGTTTCATTCATTTACACTTTCAATCGGTGTAATCTTGATGCTTTATGTCAAAGGCTCAATTGTCATCATTCAATCAGTGCAGCCTTTTTCAAATATATTTAAGCAGACACTGCTCAAAAGAGTTACAATTTTCTTTGGGATTCCTGATCTCTATAGTGCACTTGTTAAGACAAAACTCCCTTGGTATTTTATGTATTTTAATGCTATTAGGATATTTGTTTCCGGCGCTTCGGCACTTCAAGAGAAAACACTCAATGCCATGAAACAAAAATTTAAGAGAACTACTCTCATAGAGGGGTATGGATTGAGCGAGGCATCACCGGCCGTGTGCGTGAATATTCCTAGGAAGACTAAGGCAAAATCTGTTGGTCCCGCACTTCAAGGATATGAGATTAAAATTGTTGATGAAAATCTATTAGAAGTTCCCATGGGCAAGATAGGCGATATCATCACTAAAGGTGATAACGTGATGCAAGGATATCTCGGCAAGCCGGAAGCAACAGCAGAGACAGTCATTAACGGTTGGTTGCTTACAGGCGATATGGGCTATGTGGACGAAGATGGATACCTCTTTATAGTTGATAGAAAAAAAGATCTCATCATCTCAAAAGGGATTAATATTTATCCAAGAGAGATAGAGGATGTGCTCGATATGTATAGCGGCATCAAGGCAAGTGCTGTTATCGGTGTGCTTGATGAGCAATGCGGGGAGATTCCTATTGCTTATATCGAACTTGAAGAGGATGTTAAGGAGATACAAGAGAGTGAAGTGAAACGATATCTTAAAGAACATATAGCTAACTATAAGATACCTAAGCATATTTACACAATCAATGAGTTGCCAAAAAATGCTACGGGAAAAGTTTTAAAAAGAGTACTTAAACAAGAAGTTAACAAGGAAAAAATACAACGTTGTTAAGTGCCATAATCAATTCAAAACTTATAATTGCCGATACAATTGTAGAGAATAAGGTTGTTATCTTCGATGAAAAGATACACTCCATAGTTGACAAAGATCGGCTGCCCAAAAATGTAAAAGTCATTGATGTCGATGGCGCATATCTAGGTGGAGGATTCATAGATATCCATATTCACGGAAGTGGCGGTAGTGATGTGATGGATGCGACAAAAGAGTCACTTGAGACCATAAGTGAGAGTATTGTAAAAAATGGGACAACTTCTTTTTTGGCAACGACAATGACAATGGATTTGCACTCCATCGAAAAGGCACTCGAAAATATACAAGTAAACGCTTCGAGTGTAAACGGAGCAAATATCTTAGGTGCGCATATGGAAGGACCTTTTATCAATCCTAAAAAATGTGGCGCTCAAGACAAAAAATATATTATTGATCCAGATACATCATTTATTGATAGGTATAAAGATATTATCAAGATGATTACGCTTGCACCTGAAGTAGAAGGTGCTGATGCATTTGTTAAGTATATAAAAAAACATTATCCACATATCATACTGAGTGTCGGACATAGTGATGCAACTTATGAGCAGACCATGCATGCCCTCGATCTTGGTATAGATCATGCAACACATCTCGGAAATGCTATGAATGTGATGCATCACAGAGCTCCAGGGGTGATTGGTGCCGTTTTGGATAGTGATATAACATGTGATGTAATCGCCGATAGGATTCACTTACATGATGCAACACTTAGAACTTTTTGGTGTATCAAAAAAGAACGTCTTATGCTCATCACTGATTCTATGCGCGCCGGTTGTATGTGTGAAGGGAGTTATGATCTAGGAGGACAAGTTGTCAATGTTGAGAAAGGTAAAGCAACTTTACAAAACGGACAACTTGCCGGAAGTGTTTTGAGGCTGAATGAAGCTCTGAGGAATATGCGAGAGATTACAGATATCTCTATCCCTCAAGCCCTCTTTTGTGTTACTGAAGCGCCTGCGAGAAAACTTGGGATTAAAAAAGGTCGTATAGAAGAGGGATATGATGCTGATATGGTTGTATTTGATGAAAATTTTGATATCCTACTTACAATAGTTGATGGTCAAATCAAATACAAGAAAGGCGCGTGATGTTTGGTCTGTTTGAGAAGAAAAAGCTTGAGGTATTTACTCCTTGCGAGGGTGAAGTCATTTTGCTTAAGGATGTTAATGATGAGGTATTTTCTAAAAAAATGGCAGGCGAGGGGGTTGCTATCGTTCCAAAAGACTCAATGATCTGTGCCCCGATTGATGGTATCATCACAAAGATATTTCCGACAAATCATGCTTTTATGATAACCGATAGAAACACAGAGGTTATTGTGCATATAGGATTAGATACCGTTGCGCTTGAAGGAGAAGGGTTTTATAGACTTGCAAGTGAAGAACAGAGCGTAAAAGCAGGCGATCCTATCATAGAAGTTGATTTAGAGTTTTTAAAATCAAAAGGTATCGATACAACAACGCCTGTTATTGTCTCAAGCGGAGAAAAAGTTGTCAATGAGTTTACGGGTAATCTAGAAAAGAATCAAGTGATTATGGAGATAAATTTATGAACAATTCAGCGAGTGATGATCTTTGGATGTTTGCTATTTATGCAGGGGTTATTATCGCATTTGTCATAGTGCTTAAGATGCCAAAGAAGAAAGATAAATAGTAATTTGTGAATTGTGAATTGTGAATTTGTTGAAGTCCGTTCGCTGTGAGCCCGTCGAAATCCGTTCGTGGTGAGCTTGTCGAACCATCGAACCAGCGAAGGGCAATTAAAATCTCTTATGCTTCGACTTTGCTCAGCATGAACGGTTATTCTAATTTGTGGTAAGTTGTGAGTCTGTCACCCCTGAACTTGTTTCGGGGTCTAAAAATATTTAAGGTGAGATGCTGAAACGAGTTCAGAATGTTCTGTGTTAAAAGTCAA
>JAFGVX010000073.1 GCA_016937775.1 Campylobacterales bacterium
CAATGAACCATTTTTAATAGATTATGTTGAGAAAAGAAATGTGTTAAAAATTTGCTAAAAAGACTTGACTTTTAACACAGAACATTCCGTTGAGAGAAAATAAAAAAGATTTTATATATTTTTCTAGTGCATGGGCTGGAAGCCAACAAGGAGTGCTATTTTGCAAAAGACCCAAATGATATGAAGCAATAAATGAAATTGCATCTATATTTGCAGCCATTAAATAATCTGATCTATTCATAGCTTCAAATTCCGCACCAACTACATTATATTTTTTACCATTTTTTAATGATCCACTTATACCCCATTCTGTATAAAATATTCTTGCTCTTAAAGACATATTTTCCCTTCTATCAAATTCTATCGTCTCAATCGGAATGCATACTTATTTTAATAATTATAACTAATTTGATGATTATTTGAGATATATTTGAAGTAAAAATATAGATTCCGCATCAAGTGCGGAATGGAAAGTTTGTGGATTCCTTCCTTCGCAGGAATGACGGAAAAGATATTAATGCAAAAAGTGTCTTGTGCCTGTAAAATAAAGTGCGATGCCATGCTCATTGGCAGCGGCTATGACTTCATCATCTCTCACACTTCCGCCTGGTTCAATGATAGCTTTTATCCCAGCACTTGCAGCTGCATCAATACTATCACGGAATGGGAAAAATGCTTCACTTGCCATCACAGCACCACTCACATCAAGCCCCATACTAGTAGCTTTTTTAAGTGCACATTGTGCAGCATCAACTCTACTTGTCATACCCATACCTACAGCTACCATCATACTATCTTTGACATACACTACGCAGTTTGACTTAGTAAGACTTGCGATTTTATAAGCGATTTCCAAATCTTTCATTTGAGCATCATTCGCTTCTAGCGTTCCTTGTTTTGCTGCATTAGCAACTTCAGAGTCCTTGACTATATCGCTGTCTTGATACACAAAACCGCCGTCGATATGTTTGAAGTCATTTTTATCATTTGCGAGAATCAATTTATCACTTCCATAAGAGAAGAGTTTGAGTCTTTTTTTGCTCTCAAAAACTTCTAGTGCATCCGCATCAAAATCGCCAGCTATAACAACTTCTAAAAACATCTCATTCATTTTTAGTGCCAACTCTTTGCTCACAACACCATTTACTGCTACAACACCACCAAAAGCAGAGATACTATCACATTTGAGTGCATCGATATACGCTTGAGTTAAGTTTTCATTTAGTGCGAAACCACATGGATTGCCATGCTTGACTATACACACAGCACCTCTAGTGCCAAAACTTGCAGCGATTTTGACTGCACCATTTATATCTGTTAGATTGTTGAAACTGGCTTCGCCTTTTACTTGTTTGAAGTTTTTAGTGAAAAACCCATCAAACTCATATAATGCACCATTTTGATGAGGATTTTCGCCATATCTAGTATCAAAAACTTTTTTGCCAGAGATAAATTGATATTCGCCAAAACCGCCATTAAATCTACCATTCATATAGTTTGCTATCATGCTATCGTACGAAGCGGTATGTTCAAACGCTTTTATCATGAGATCCCGTCTAAACTCAGCCGTGTTTGTATTGTTCTTGATATTAGTTAATACCAAATCATAATCGGCCACATCGGTAACAATTATCACGCTATCAAAATTTTTAGCAGCTGAGCGCACCATAGTAGGTCCGCCGATATCTATATTCTCAATGATCTCTTCAAAATCATCGGTTTTTTCAATAGTTGCTTTAAACGGATAGAGGTTAACACAAACAAGATCGATCCCTTCCACGCCAAGTTCTTTTGCTTGATCTAAGTGCGACTGCTTATCGCGTCTATGGAGTATGCCACCGTGGATGTAAGGATTGAGCGTTTTGACACGCCCCTCAAAACACTCAGGAAATTTCGTCACCTCATTGGCTTCGATGACGGCTATGCCTGCCTCTTTGAGTTTGTTGTATGTTCCGCCTGTACTTATAATCTCATAGCCTAATGCTACTAACTCTTTTGCAAAGTTCTCAACACCGCTTTTATCGCTTACACTTATTAATGCTCTCATCTATCCTCTTTTTTATAAATCTTGTTCTATTGTTTTTGCAAATGTTGTAAAGTATATATCTTGTAAAGTAGATAACTCCATGCTCACATCATTAAGCCTAAAGCCCTCTTTGGCAACCTCACCTAAGGACTCTATGTGCAGTCCAAGGTCCCTTGCCATTGCAGCAACTTTTTGTGCATCCTCAGGCGCAACCTCGATGATAGCTCTACTTTGTGTCTCATCAAATATCCATCGTGGATCATCCAAGGCTATCTCTGCTTTTATGCCTTTGTTTGAAAGCGCTACCATCTTCGCTAGGGCTATGGCGATACCACCCATACTCAAATCTTTGGCACTTTTAAGGAGTCCCTTTTTGTTTGCTTTTATCACAAACTCCCACAATCTCGCCTCTGCTGTATAGTCGATATTTTCAAGCATTCCACAAGTCTCGCCGTAAAGCTCTTTGATGTAAAGTGAGCCACCAAAAGCTCCTTTTGTTTTACCAATAAGCAATAAAAGATTGCCCACTTTTTTAAAACTACTCGTAAGCACATTCCCAGCATCATCGTTGAGTCCGACCATAGCAATAGCAGGTGTTGGATAGACACTCACTCCGTTTGTCTCATTGTAGAGCGAGACATTGCCGCTGACAACCGGAGTCTCAAGCTCTTTACACGCCTCTTTGATTCCCTCACAGCATTGGGCGAATTGCCACATCACTTCAGGATTTTCAGGGTTACCGAAATTAAGACAATCAGTGATTGCCAAAGGGCGAGAGCCGCTCATAGCAACATTTCTACCGCTCTCAACTACTGCAAGCGCTGCACCTTTAAATGGATCAATATAGCAGTATCTAGGATTGCAATCACTACTCATAGCAAGTGCTTTGCCATTTTCTTTGATGCGTATCACACTTGCATCCAAGCTTCCTGGTCGCTTAATGGTATTTGTCTGCACCATCGAGTCATACTGCTCATATACCCACGCCTTGTCAACAACCTCCAAAGAAGCAAGGAGTTTTTCAAATGCCTCTTGATTGGCTACTTTTGCGAAATCAGCCAAGCTCTTTTTATTGACTACATCAAGATAAGCAGGTCTTTTTGTTGGACGATCAAGCACGGGTGCCTCTTCACTCACAGGAGCTATGGGCATATCGGCACATTTTTCACCATACCAAAAGAGCTCCATTCTTCCTGTGTCTGTTACTTCGCCGATAACCGCACAATCCAAATCCCACTTATTAAAGATATCAATGATTGCTTGCTCGCTTCCTTTTTTTGCACAGATGAGCATTCGCTCTTGAGATTCAGAAAGCATAAACTCATACGGGGTCATCCCCTCTTCTCGCGCTGGTACCTTATCGAGATGCATGATCATCCCTGCGCCTGTTTTACCTGCCATCTCAAATGATGAGCTAGTCAGTCCTGCCGCACCCATATCTTGGATACCCACAACATGATCGGTTTTGAAAAGCTCCAAACATGCTTCAAGGAGTAGTTTTTCCGTAAAAGGGTCTCCCACTTGAACCGTAGGACGCAGAGATTTGCTCTCTTCTGTGAAGCTATCGCTACTCATAACAGCACCACCCAAACCGTCTCGACCTGTTTTTGAGCCGACATAGATGACGGGATTGCCTATCCCTTCAGCAACACCTAAAAATATATCCTCTTTTTTTACAAGTCC
>JAFGVX010000074.1 GCA_016937775.1 Campylobacterales bacterium
CCACATCATTCACTTCAAATGAAAACTCCTGTACAATATCTAATTGAAACTAATCCTCAGTGCCAAATGTTGTGGACTAATACAAAAGCTTGCTTTTTTCAGACAATTTTAGTATAAATATTGTAACAAAATAAAAGTCGTCAGGAGCTATTTTGCCACAGTTCAATACATCGACCCAGACAGATACACTACTTGATACACCAAAAATGTATAAAGTGATACTCCATAATGATCATTATACCTCTATGGATTTTGTTATCAAAGTGCTTATCGAGATATTTCATAAAAGCAATTTGGAGGCGCAAAGAATCATGATCAATATCCACGAAAAAGGCAAAGGATTATGTGGTATATACACCTATGAGATAGCTGCTACAAAAGTCGAGCAGGTAACAAAGCTGGCAAGAGCCCACGAATTTCCATTGCTAGCTACTTTGGAAGAGGAGTAAGCATGATTTATACAACAGAATCCCTCAGAGATGTTCTTGGATACTCTCATAGCTATGCAAAATCAAACCATCATGAGTATTTAACCGTCGAGCATGTGATGCTCTTTATTGCCAATAGTAAAGAAGGACAAGAGATACTTAGAGCTTTGGATGTTGATGTGGCAAGTTATGTAGAGAGATTAGGAGAGTATATAGAGAGATATACTCCAAAGATACAAAGAGAAAGAGATCCACTCCAAAGTACCTCTTTGGAGCGTTCCATGAAAGATATGATGCAGCATCTTGATAGTTCCGGGAGAAATACGGCCGGCATAGGTGATATGCTTGCTGCTATATTTTTACAAGAGGAGTCTTTTGGTGTCTCTTTACTTCAAGAAGAGGGGATACAAAGAGTAGATATCCTAGAGGTTGTTTCACACTATGGTTATAATGAAGAGGGTGAAGATATCGACATACAAGAGAAAGGTGAAGATGAAGAGGAATCGATGTTGAGCCTGTACACTATCAATCTTACAAAACTTGCACAAGAGGGAAAGATAGATGATGTTATAGGTAGAGTCAATGAGATTGAACGAGTTATGCAAACACTTTGCCGCCGTAAAAAGAATAATCCGCTTTTAGTCGGAGAAGCGGGTGTCGGCAAGACTGCTATAGCCGAAGGGCTTGCGCTTAAAATTGTTACAAATGATGTGCCGGATATCCTAAGGGATGCAAAGCTTTATGCGCTTGATATGGGATCACTTGTTGCGGGAACAAAATATAGGGGTGATTTTGAAAAGAGACTCAAAGGTATCTTAAAAGAGGTAACGCAGATCGATAATGCGATACTTTTTATCGATGAGATTCATATGCTCGTAGGTGCAGGCGCTACAAGTGGTGGGAGTATGGATGCTTCAAATTTGCTCAAACCTGCACTTGCAAGGGGAGAGTTCAAATGTATCGGAGCGACTACATATGCTGAGTTTAGAAATTTTTTCGATAAAGACAAGGCACTCTCAAGAAGATTTACCAAAATCGATGTACTTGAGCCTAATTTTGATGATACACTCAAGATTCTTCAAGGTGCGAAAAAGAAGTATGAATCGCATCATCACATCACATTTAGTGACGCGGCACTTAAACGTGCCATAGAGTTATCGCAAAGATATATTCACGATAGATTTCTTCCCGATAAGGCACTTGATCTCATCGATGAGGTTGGGGCAAGCTTTATGTTACACGGGAAAAAAGATGTTAAAGTGGGAACCAAAGAGATAGAGGTACTTGTGGCAAAAAATCTCTCTTTGCCTGCTACATCGGTAAGCAAAGATGATATCTCAAAACTACAATCACTTCAAAAAGAGATACACTCAAAAATCATAGAGCAAGATGAAGCGGTAGATTCGCTTACAAGAGCAATCAAGCGCTCTTATGCAGGCATCGGCGGAGAAAATAAGACGATAGGCAATTTTCTTTTCATAGGTCCAACCGGAGTTGGTAAAACAGCACTTGCAAAAGAGCTTGCAAATGCTATGAATATCAATTTTACACGAATCGATATGAGCGAGTATATGGAAAAACACTCCGTTAGCCGTCTCATCGGCGCACCTCCGGGATATGTCGGGTTTGAGCAGGGCGGATTATTAACAGAGATCATCAAGAAACATCCCCATAGTGTGTTGCTTTTAGATGAGATCGAAAAGGCGCATCCGGATGTAATGAATATATTGCTTCAGATTATGGATGATGCAAAGCTAACTGACAATAACGGAATAGTGAGTGATTTTAGCCATGTTGTTCTAATAATGACATCAAACATAGGTACAAAAGAAGCAAATGTGATGGGCTTCAATCGTGACACAGGCATCAAAGAAGATAATGCGCTTAAAAGCTTTTTTTCTCCGGAGTTTCTCAATAGAATCAATGCAGTTGTCAAGTTTAAATCGCTTACAAAAAATGCGCTTGAGCAGATTGTCTCTTTGGAGATTGATAAACTCAATACGATACTCAAAGAGAAGAAAGTATCTATAACTTTAAGCACGAAAGCTAAAAAATATATAGCTGACGCAAGTTATGATGAGCGATACGGTGCGAGACATATTACAAGAGTTATTGACGAGAAGATAAAAGAGTATTTAAGCGATGAGATACTCTTTGGTAAGCTAAAAAAAGGAGGGAAGGTTAAAGTTGATCTCAAGGGAGAGCATTTAAGCTTTCTCATTGGAGAGTAGGGTTGAGCATTCTTTATGAAGATGAGTATATCATCCCTTCTCTCGGTACAGACTATACATTTCCAAATCCAAGAGAAGCATGTGATGATGGTCTGCTTGCTTATGGAGGCGATTTGCATCCACAAAGAATACTTAGTGCGTATGAGGCAGGTATATTTCCATGGTTTAACGAAGGTGATCCCCCGCTTTGGTGGTCCCCAAACCCAAGATTTGTTCTTTATCCCAATCGATTTAAGGTCTCTAAGTCTTTAGAGAAGACGTTAAAAAAAAGAGTCTTTGAGGTAAAAATTGATACTGATTTTGAAAACATAATAGAAGCATGTGCAAATACACCAAGAGAAGGACAAAACGGAACATGGATACTTCCACAGATGCAAGCAGCATATAATGAACTTTTCAAAATGGGGTTTGCGCACAGCGTTGCAAGTTATTTTGAAGGCAAACTTGTCGGCGGACTTTACGGTGTGGCTATAGGAAAAGTCTTTTTTGGAGAGTCAATGTTTTCTCATAAAAATGATGCCTCTAAAGTTTGTCTAAAAGTACTCAGTGATGTTTTAGGAGAGAGAGGATATTATTTTATTGATTGTCAGATAAAAACTGATCATTTGGTTCGCTTGGGTGCTTGTGAGATCGAAAGAGATCTTTTTTTGGATTCTCTCAAAAATGCGCTTCAAAGACCGAGCGATATAGGCTCATGGCAACAATTTTATCGGGAGTATAGAGATGATTAATAGAAATAAGTCGTTCTCGCTATGGTTAGATTTTATAGAGAGAGATTTTTTAAAAAATGAATTTCCAAAACTAATCCAAGATGATATCATTAACGGCGCAACAAGTAATCCTTCAATATTCGCTGATGCGATACAAAAATCACCTGCATACAAAAACCAACTTAATGAACTTAAAGGCTTGAGCCCTAAAGAAAAGTATGAAGCACTTGCAATAGAAGATATAAAATTGGCAGCACATGCGCTTCGAGAATCATATAGTGAAGGGAATGACGGATATATAAGTTTAGAGGTTGATCCGTTTTTATCGAATGATACAAAAGCGACAGTAAGAGAAGCAAAAAGACTTTTCAAAGCGATAGGTGAGCCGAATGTTATGATTAAAATTCCTGCTACGGAAGCAGGCTATAGTGCCATGAGACAACTTTTGGCTACGGGAATTTCTGTCAATGCAACGCTTATCTTCTCTCCGGAGCAGGCGATGCGATGTGTCAGAGCAATGAAAAAAGGTATGAGTATATTTGAAAATAGCGGTGGCAGAAGAGTGCAAGCTGTTATTTCAGTATTTGTTAGTAGGTTTGATAGGCTTTTAGACCCGAAATTAAAAGAACTTGGTTTAGATATTTCTAAAACAGGTATCTATAATGCCGCTAGAATTTATAATATTATAGAAGAGAGCAATGCCCCTATGATTAGAACGCTTTTTGCAAGTACGGGGGTTAAAGAGGGTGTTGCGCTGCCTTCCGATTATTATATCTGTGAACTTTTTGCACCTCATAGTGTCAACACGGCTCCGCTTGAGACGATTAAAGCATATACCCAAAGATCTCAAGATGACTTTAGACTTCCTATTTCAGATGAAGAGATAGAGGATTATTTTGAGACGATGAACGATAACGGGATAGATATGAATGAAGTTTATGGTAAACTTTTAGAAGATGGACTAAAAGCCTTTGAGAACTCTTTTGAGGAGATACTAAACGCGCTAAAAGATTAGTCTTTGAATTTATAGAAAGGGATTTTATGAAGAAAAAGCTAGATCAATATTTGAAATTTATGTTGCAAAAAAAAGCAAGTGATGTTCATATTAAAGCGCTCTCAGGTATAAGGATTCGCGTTGATGGTGTATTGACTAATTTTGGTGAAGAGAAGTTTTCTAAAACGCAGATGGAGCGTCTTGTTGAAGAGATAACAAATAGCGCACAACTAGAGGCACTCCAAAGAGATAAATCGCTTGACTTTTCTTATAAATTGGATGATGACGAAAGTAGATTTCGTGTAAATATATTTTATCAAATTGATGGATTGAGCGCAGTATTTAGAGCTATTCCGGAAGATATTCCAAAAATACAAGATCTTAATCTCCCGACATCTATAGAGGGTTTTAGTAAAATTCAAAGAGGACTTGTTTTAGTTACGGGAGTTACAGGAAGCGGTAAATCGACAACACTTGCTTCGCTCATAGATGTTATTAATAAGAATCAAAAAAAGCATATCATAACCATAGAAGATCCAATCGAGTTTGTTCATAAGGATAAAAATTCTTTTATTAACCAAAGAGCCATAGGGATAGATGCCCATTCCTTTAAAGATGCACTTCGTGCTTCACTAAGAGAAGATCCTGATGTAATACTTGTTGGTGAGATGCGGGACTTGGAGACTATTGAGATTGCTATTAATGCGGCAAATACAGGGCATTTAGTTTTCTCTACGCTCCATACGCTTAGTGCAAAAGATACGATCGACAGAATTATCGGGATGTTCCCGAATGATGAACAAAATAGGGTAAGACTCTCATTGGCAGCAGTTTTAGAAGGGGTAATTTCTCAAAGATTGTTGCCAACCATGAGAGGTGGCGGCAGAATACCTGCTGTTGAAGTGATGAAAAAAAGTGCGAGAATAGCTGATCTTATCTCAAGCGGAAGAGACAATGAGATACTCGATGCCATAGAAGAAGGACGCAAGATTTACGGTATGCAAAGTTTTGATCAATCCATATACGATCTTTTTTTAGAGGGCAGGATAACAGAAGCAACAGCACTAGATCATGCTACGAGCAGATCGGATATGAAGCTCAATATATCAAAAATCAGTGATAGAGTCTCATCGGGCGATGATATAGTGGATTTTAAAGAGGAAGAAGAAGCATAGCTTTTGCTTGATTTTGAGTTAAAAATAGACAATAGAGGGTGATTAAATAATGTTTACACGTTTTAGAAGAAATCGTATGCATGCAGTGCTCAGAGATATGCTATGTGAAACTCATTTAAGGGTTGATGATTTTATTTATCCGCTTTTTGTGCGTAGTGGAAAAAATATAAAAAAAGAGGTTACGTCGCTACCGGGTGTTTTTCAAATGAGTATTGATGAGATACTTCAAGAGTGTAAAGAGTTACAAGAGTTGGGAATACGCTCAATCATTCTTTTTGGTATACCGGATGTAAAAGATAGTGTTGGCAGTGAGGCTCTCTGTGAACACAGTATTGTTGCGCAAACAATTCGAGCAATCAAAAAAGCATATCCTGATATGCTCATCGTAAGCGATCTCTGTTTTTGTGAATATACCGATCATGGACATTGTGGAGTGATTGATCCGAAAACACAAAGTGTAGAAAATGATATCACTTTGGAAAACCTTGCCGTACAGGCGGTCATACATGCAAAAGCAGGTGTTGATATGATCGCTCCAAGTGGGATGATGGACGGGATGATAACGGCAATTAGAGACGGGCTTGATGCTGAGGGATTTGTGAATTTACCTATCATGAGTTATAGTACGAAATTTGCATCATCTTATTATGGACCATTTCGCGATGTAGCAGAATCGGCTCCAAGTTTTGGAGACCGCCGTACTTATCAGATGAACCCTGCAAATCGTAAAGAGGCTTTGCGTGAGAGTGTTGAAGATGAGATGCAAGGTGCCGATATCCTGATGGTAAAACCTGCGCTTGCCTATCTTGATATTGTAAGAGATATCAAAGAGTCCACACTTCTTCCTTTGGCTGTTTATAATGTGAGTGGAGAGTATGCGATGCTCAAAGCCGCAGCTAAAGCAGGTGTGATAGATTATGAGGGAGTTATGATGGAAACGCTTTTGGGGATGAAGCGTGCCGGAGCGGATATCATCATTACCTATCATGCGAAAGAAGCAGCAAAAATACTCAATGGATAGATACGATATTATCGTTGTCGGATCAGGTCCTGCGGGCGCAACTTTTACCCGCATTTTAAATGAGAATAATCGCGTTTTAATGGTGGATAGAAGACCTCTTGATAAAAAACCACTCAATGTCATTAAAAATTGCGGCGGACTCATCGCCCCTGATGCACAGAAAGCATTGGCAGGCTTTGGGCTTAGTCTTCCCGTAGATATCTTGGTAACTCCTCAAACATTTGCTGTTGAAACACTTGATTTTGACAATAATATGATACGGAGTTATCAGAGGCATTATGTAAATGTTGATAGAGAGCTTTTTGATAGATGGCTTTTGTCGTTGTGTGATACCCAAAATGTACAAAAATCATTTTCTACTCATTTTATAGGGGCTAAAAAAACCAAAGACGGTTACATCGTAACGCTTAAAAAAGAGAATAAGAGATATGAAGTATTTACTTCTATGATAGTGGGCGCGGACGGTGCTAACTCGAAAGTAAAAAAAGATCTTATGCAAAAAGAGAATAAGCCTGAAAAATATGTTTCTATTCAAGAGTGGTTTGAGAACAAAACAGAGCTTAACAGATATGTTGCAATTTTTGATAATGAGATCAGTGATTTCTATTCATGGGTCATACCTAAAGGTCAATATATCATCTTTGGAAGTGCCATAAAAGAGAATGAAAATGTACATAAATTACATCAACTCCAAAAAGAGAAACTAGCAAGATATGGATATGATTTAAGTGCTCCCGTCAAAAGATCGGGTTCATATATATTGCGTCCGAAATCTTTTAAAGATATCTCTTTGGGAACTAAAGATGTTGTTTTGATTGGGGAGGCTGCCGGGTTTATCAGTCCAACTTCCGCTGAAGGAATAAGCTATGCGATGATCTCAGGAGCACAACTTGCGCAAGCATTAAATAAAGATATGCAAAACTTTGCGTCACTTTATAGAAAAAATAGTACTTCACTCAGATGTAATATCATAAAGAAAATGTTGAAATATCCCTTTATGTATAATCGATTTATCAGAAAAATCATATTTAAAGCAAATATCGGTACCCTAGATATAAAAACATAATCTATTTAGGGAATAAAAAGTTATAATAAAATAATTTTTACAATCAAAACAAAAGGAGCACAGATGAGACAAATGAGGATGTTGATTATTTGGTTTTTGTGTGCAGGGTTAACGACGCTACTTAATGCAGATACAAAACGTTATGATATTAAATCAGGCATTATCAAATACGCAATAACGGGTAATGGTAATATGATGGGTGTTTCTATGCAGACAAGCGGAACTGCAACAAGTATTTTTAGAGATTGGGGCTCAGAGGAGTTATATGAAGAGCAAGTATCATCTGTTACGATGGGACAAAAAACACAAGAACACGAGATGAGTAAACTTGTTGATGGCAAAGCGTATATCGTTGATTTTGAAAATAAAGTAATCTTGGACTATAGTGGTCAAGTGCTTACAAATTCAGAATATGGCGATATGCTACAAAAAGGGAAAGACACACTCATTGCTATGGGCGGTAAAAAGGTTGGCGAAGAAGAGTTTATGGGGTATGATTGCGAGATATGGGAGCTTGCACCTGCAAAAATATGGATATATAAGGGCGTGATGTTAAAAAGTGAAGCTTCAATGATGGGAGTAAAATATACAACTGCTGCTGTTGAAGTTGATTTTGATGTATCGGTATCTGATAGCCAATTAAAATTGCCCGATTTTCCTATAAAAACTATTTCAGCAGGTATGATTCCTTCTAATCAATCCACAGATGAAGAGGAAGGTGATATGCCTCAGTTGACACCCGAACAGATGCTAGAACTGCAAGAGGCGATGAAAGGTTTCTCAAAGGTGCAATAAGCGTTCTCCTCGCATCTTTTTATAGATGCTTATTTGTATATGATATTTGAATTTACGATGAGTCATGTGGCTCGTATTTATAAAGTCTAAAATCTTCAACCCTTTTATGCTACAATATCTTCTTTTAGTTCAACGAGGGTAGGGAAATGAGACATTTTTTAACGCTGGCGGATTTTACAAAGCATGAGCTTTTGGAGATGATATCGTTAGCACAAAAGATAAAAAAACAGACATTAGAGCGCAAATATGTACCTTATATGCAGCATAAGACTTTAGGAATGATATTTGAAAAGAGCTCTACACGCACAAGGGTGAGTTTTGAGGTAGGCATCTATCAGCTTGGAGGCATAGGGTTATTTCTTTCAAAAAATGATATTCAGCTTGGTCGCGGTGAGCCGATGAAAGATACTGCGAGGGTAATCTCAAGAATGGTCGATATGGTTATGATTCGCACTTTTGAGCAATCAAAACTTGAGGAGTTTGCGGCATTTTCAAAAGTACCGGTAATTAATGGACTTACAGATTCATACCATCCTGTACAGCTTCTCACCGATTATCTCACGATGATAGAGTTTCATAAAAGTGAGAATCCAATCGTTGCTTATGTTGGAGATGGAAACAATATGGCAGCATCTTGGTTGATGCTCGCTTCTATCATGGGATTTGAGTTGAGGCTTGCAACACCAAAAGGATATGAGTGTGACGCAAAAGTAGTTGCAAAAGCACTTGAGATTGCCGATACGAGTGGAGCTAAAATCATTATTTTAAATGACCCAAAAGAAGCAGTTATTGGAGCCGATGTGGTGACAACGGATACTTGGATATCTATGGGAAAAGAAGATGAAAAAGTAAAAAGAGTTGCAGATTTTAAGGGATATATGGTAGATTCTGATATGATGCAATTAGCAAAGGATGATGCAATATTTCTGCATTGTTTACCTGCATATAGAGGATACGAAGTAAGCGATGAAGTATTAGAGGCACACGCTGATGCTGTATTTAGTGAAGCTGAAAATCGCCTTCATATGCAAAAAGGCATCATGGTTTGGCTCGATGCACATAGATAATGATACAATAAAAAAATATACATTTAGATTTTTTACAACAATAAGCCAAACAACAAAAATACAAAAGAAGAACAATGAGTGATATAGATTTTGAAAAATTCGGCAAATATTCTAAACCGGGTCCGAGATATACAAGTTATCCGACTGCATTGGAGTTTAGTGATGCTTTTAATTATGAGAGATATATTGAGCTCCTGAGTGAGCCAAGCGAGCAAAAACTCTCAATCTATATTCATCTCCCTTTTTGTAGAAGTGCCTGTTATTTTTGTGGCTGCAATGTTGTTTTTACCTCCAAAGAAGAGAAGTTGCAGCGTTATGTTGAGTATCTCAAAAAAGAGATTGATATCTTAAGTACTTATCTAGACACAAAAAGAGAGATTATACAGTTTCACTTCGGCGGTGGCACCCCCACTTATTATGATGCAAAGAGTATCGATGAAATCGTTACTCATATAAAAAATGTTTTTCCTAATTGGAGCGAAGACGCCGAGATTAGTTGTGAGATTGATCCGAGATTTTTCAATGAAGAGCAGATGCAGGTTTTTGCAAGACACGGTTTTAATAGGATAAGTTTTGGTGTGCAGGATTTTGATGAAAAGGTACAAGAAGAGATTCACAGAGTGCAGCCCTATGAGATTACGCAAAAAGCCGTAAAGCTTGCGAGGGAGTATGGCATAGACTCCATTAATATTGATCTTATCTATGGATTACCGTTTCAAAATTTTGAGAGTTTCAAAAAGACACTAGCGCTTGTTTTAACGCTTAACCCCGATAGACTCGCCGTTTTTAATTATGCTCATGTGCCGTGGCTTAAAAAGACGATGCGAAAGTTTGACGAGACGACCTTGCCACATCCGAGTATTAAACTCGAAATATTTAAATATACGATCGATTTTTTTGAGAGTAACGGTTACAATATGGTAGGGATGGATCACTTTGCAAAACCCCAAGACGAGCTTTTTACAGCTATTCAAAAAGGTGAGTTGCATAGGAATTTTCAAGGGTACACTACAAAAGGCGGTGCAATGCTTGTTGGAATAGGCCTAACAAGTATAGGTGAGGGCGAGAGACATTATGCGCAAAATACAAAAGATATGAAACTCTACGAGGCAGCAATCGATAGCGGAAAACTTCCTTTTGAAAGAGGCATTGAGCTTAGCATGGATGATCTCATTAGAAAAGCTGTTATTATGGAGCTTATGGCAAATTTTTCGATTGATATAGAACGCACAGAAGAGCGATTTGATATAGATTTTCAAACATATTTTTGTGATGCATTGGAGGAGCTGAAAACATTCCAAGACGCTGAACTTATAGAGATGGATACAAAAAAAATTCAAGCAAATAAAACGGGAACAATGCTCATTCGCAATATCGCAATGCCTTTTGATGCCTATATGAATAAGTACAAAGCGAACAAAAAAAGCTTTTCAAAAACGGTTTGATATGAGTAAAAACATTTTTGATTTTACCTCTGTTAGTGATGAGTGTATCAAGTGTGGGAAATGTATCCCCGTTTGTACTATTCATCAGATAAACCCCGATGAGGTTACGAGCCCAAGAGGATTTATTGATCTTTTGGGAGCTTATAAAAGAGGAGATTTGGAGCTTGATAAAAACGCAAAAAATATCTTTGAGAGTTGTTTTTTATGTACAAATTGTGTAGATGTCTGCCCTAACTCTTTAGCGACGGATATGGTTATAGAAGAAGTACGAGCAGACATTGCTGACAAGTATGGTATTAGTTGGTTTAAGCGAGTATTTTTTTGGCTTTTAAAGTATCGATTTGTGATGGATATTGCGATGAAATTAGGCTATAGTGTACGAACTTGTATATTGAGTGAAGATATACAAGGACGAGGATTGAAAGCTAGATTTTCACTGCCAATGATTAAAAAAGGAAGGTTGCTGCCTTCAATGGCGAGTAAAAGTTTTTTAAATAGCTACCCTGAGCATATCACTTCAAGTAAACCGAAACAAAAGGTGGCTATCTTTATCGGTTGTTTAGCAAACTATAACTATACGACTATTGGTGATAGTCTTGTAGAGATACTCCAAGCACTTGAAATTGAGATATTTATTCCCAAAGATCAGCTCTGTTGCGGGGCACCGGCGTATTTTACCGGCGATGTAGGTTCCGTGGAGTATTTGATTGAGAAAAATGTAGCTTATTTTGAGACTTTTATAGATGAGTATGATGCGATGATTATTCCGGAAGCAACTTGTAGTGCTATGATCAAACATGATTGGATAACTTTTTGTAAAAATCACTCAAAAAGTGAGCTTATTCCCCGTATCGAGAAGCTTTTACCTAAGATTCATATGGCAACTGATTGGCTCTATAAAAATAGCGAGTTGAAATCACTTTTAGCAAAAAAAGGAAAACGATTTGATAGTGTAGTTACTTATCATGATCCTTGTCATGCAAGAAAAGTACAAGGTATCTACAAAGAGCCGAGAGAGCTTTTGGCGCAAAATTACCCTCTTGTTGAAATGAGTGATTCAAATCGTTGTTGCGGGTTTGGCGGTGTGACGATGCAGAGTGAAAAATTTAAATTTGCTGAGCTTGCCGGAAAACCAAAAGTAGCCATGATAAGAGATACGGGTGCAACATATGTAAGCGCTGAGTGCTCTGCATGTAGAGTGCAACTGAGTGAAGCGATGCATAGTGCAGGCGTTGAGACGATATTTAAAAATCCACTCGAGCTTATAGCTGAGGCACTTAAGGGTTAAATTATATCGATTGCTACTATATTTTCTTTATTGCTCAATTTTTCATGAATTTCAAGCATTTTCCAAAGTGATGGAGAGTATTCTTTAAAGCTCTTGTTTCCCAATTTTATGGTGGGCTCTTTAGCTGTTGCTTCTACAATCATAGCGATGCCAGACTCTTTTTTCTTGATGCTGCAGCGATTGAGTATATCGACACATTCAAAATCGATTGAATCTACCACAATAAGGAGCATTTTTTTGTATTTTAAAGATTTGATTGCCCCCACTTTAAGTACCGTATTTGATGTTTGATAGAGATCTGATACCGTTGTGATATAGCCTTTATTTTCTGCTATTATTGAGAGGTAAGATGCAGGTGTGTTGTGTACGGAGTTTTGAAAATGTGTAGGACTAAGTGTTTTTTGTTCATTGATTGCTTTGAGTATCTCAAAAGTCTCTACAACTTCACCATAAGCATTGCCTATAACTATAGGTAAATCAAACGCATCAAGCTTATGAGCTAGATAGATTGCAATGCGGGCATTTCTTGTGAGTCTTCTGCGAATCATCATATTGGAGACGATCTCTTTTTCATTGAGAGTCGTAAATTTTTCATCATCGGCTATAAATTCACTTGCTAGAATATTAAGATTAATCTTCATCTACGCTCCCAATTACAATAGAAACGTTGCCACCACCAAAGCCAAAAGCATTTGAGAGTATATATCGCACATCACTTTTTATAGGATTAAGTATTAGATTGATATCACTATCAAGTTTATTGTCTATGTTAGCCGATGGGGGGATAATCTTATGTTTGATACACATCGCACTGATTGCTACCTCTAGGGCGCCGCAAGCACCAAGTGTATGTCCCGTGATAGCTTTAGTTGATGAAGTGGGAGTTTGATTGCCAAAAATTGCAGATATTGCTAAGGCTTCTGTTTCATCGTTTGCGACAGTGCCGGTACCATGTGCGTTGATATAGTCTATATCGCTTGGCTGTAGGCCGGCATTGTGGAGTGCCTCTCTCATCGCAGCAATTGCACCTTCTCCCTCAGGATGAGGGTGTGTGATATTATAAGCATCTGAGCTTGTACCGCATCCAAGTATCTCAACACATCCTTTGTATTTGTTTGATGATAACGCAAGAACAGCGATACCTTCTGCAACATTGATACCTTGTCTCATGCTATCAAAAGGTTTTGTTGGAGCATTAGAAGCAATACCTAAAGCATGAAATCCATTTACTGCTG
Organism: Campylobacterales bacterium; assembly: GCA_016937775.1. Classification (GTDB taxonomy): domain Bacteria; phylum Campylobacterota; class Campylobacteria; order Campylobacterales; family Sulfurovaceae; genus BN30871. The sequence goes on from JAFGVX010000074.1 coordinate 13,456, forward strand.
AACGGCTAAGCTCATCTGCGCCTACGATGATAACATTTTTTACTAGATCGTTGGAGATCATATCGTAAGCGAGATCAATTGCGGCGGAACTACTTGTGCATGCAGTTGAAAAAGAGGTAGCGGATGCAAAACCGAAAGTATCAATAAGTTCATCAGCAATTGATCTAATTGACAATCGTTCAGCTGTGATATTTTCACAATTATGATCTTTAAAATAGGCATCTTCTGCGAAGCACATGCCTCCAACCGACGAGCCAACCAACAGCGTTACTTCTTTGGGATTAAAAGAGGGAAGATTTTTGATAGTTTTTGCAACATTTTGTTTGATAAGCTCAAAGAAGTCGGTATCATCTTGAATTTTACCGAGAGGGATGCTAAGATTATCTATGTAATTATCTTGGTAGCTCACGCCACTTTTTTTCTTTAAGATAGCATCAAATATCTCTTCTATATTCATTCCTGCACAACATGTAGCATTATAGTCATTGATATAGACTCTCATAGCTTGATACTTCTTAGAAATTTATAAGTTTGGTGCTCTTTTTGTATCGCTTCATCAAGTTTTGAAACAATATCATCCAAGGAATGCTCTTTTTCTCTACAAACCTTTGAAGTAGCAAAAGCAAACATTCTCCAGGCATCACCCGCATCTGTCATCATTTTTGATGCTTCTGTAAGTTCATTTGAATCAAAAAATTTATTTGCTTCAGATAAAAAAGCAGCATACATCAAACGAAAACCACCCCCGCCTGTACCTATCTCTTCTTGCATTCTGATAATATGCCCTAGATATAAAGAACGATATCTTTTATCTTTGTTATTTTCAAGCTTTAAAATTGCCTTTTTCATACTCTTCATCCCATTAATACCGATCCATGGCATAAAATTATAGAGCATCATCCCACTTGTTTTTTTAATCGCTTTTTTAATCGCTTTTTTTAAGTCGATATCTTTTGATACACCCTCTATAGTATAGCATGCACCATTAGGTGCAAATACGCCTTTTGCAAATCTAGCTTTGTCGAGTTCATCGATGCCAACTTCTTGTGGCGTATCAAATACCGGATCACTTATAAGAAATTTATCATCCTTGATGCCATAAGCAAGCAAGTTATGTGCATTAAAATGAAAACGCATATCTTGAGGAAAATAAGGTAACCAATAGACAGATGTTTGTAAACCTACCAATTTTCCCGATTCAAGCATAGTTATAAGATCCTCTTTTGCACTTTTTGCATCTTTGTATTTTTTGATATTTAAAGTGAGCCCTAGTCTTTTCGTGATAGTTTTGATGATATGTTTAGGGGGCATTCTATAGGCAATAAGCGGCATGCCGTCAAGTTTGATTATTGGAAGATAAGCAAAAGTAATACCGTTGCCGATACCAAATGCCATAGCTTCACTAATCTGAAAACCTTGATGTGTTATCAAAGAGGAGACAACCCCTGATTCGCAATGCGCTGCATGCATATGCTTGAAGTTTGTCATTGTTCCAACTTTGTGGGATCTAGAAGTTCGGATTGTGTAATATCAAATACATCGGCATAGACAGCCAGTCTCGAGGGTTTTAGTCTTAAAAAACGTTTATATTTGAAATCTCTTTTTATACTTATTTGCCAAAATCCTGTGCATTCGCTGAGTGTTTTGAGTGTCATTCTTCTTTTGTACATCCACACTTCAAGTGGTGATTTTTCTTGTTTTATATATTGCTCAAAAGCCTCTTTTTCAAGTCGCTTGAACTCTTCAACTGCTTGCATGGTGGCAAGCTCTTCTATCTCCCATCCACTGCTTGGTTCGATATCATAACTTCCATCATCATTTGATATATACAGTGCTTTTTTGACACCCCTATGTGTGCAGATATTATCTTGAGGGGTGTCATTTTTTTTCATCTTCATACAACCTCAAGAAGGATAAATGCTGTCGAAAATCTACCACTTTCCGGTACATAACATAACATCTTTTCCCCTCTTGTTAATTTATCTGAGTTAAATATCTCATCGAGGATTATATAGATAGAGGCACTCCCTGTGTTTCCTTTAGAGGTCAAGTTAGTGAACCATTTTTCTTGTGGGATAGCAAAATCTATTTTTTCAAGTCCACTAGCAACTTTGTCTTTAAAATATTCAGATGAATAGTGTGGTAAGAACCAGTCTATATCCTCAATTTTTAAACCTCTTTTTTCAATAATCTCTTTGAGAGGTTTACTTACTGTATACTCTATGATATTTTCATTAAGTAGCTTTACATCTTGTTCGATGGCAAATATATTTTTTTCCATCCACTCTAAGGGTTCGAAGTGTCTAAAGGGAGTGTAATTCCCAACTTCATCTTTATGGGCTCCTGCTGTCATGCACGGAGGCATTTCACCGGCATACGATATGATGTCAATCCACTTAATTTTTAAAGAGAGGGCATCTTTGTTAGGCTTGGGAGACAGAAGCATAGCTCCTGCACCATCTGAGAGCATCCATCGTAAAAAATCTTTTCCAAAAGCAAGTTCCGGCTTGCTTGCAACATCTCCTTCAATAAGGGCTGTTTGTCCAAACATTTCAGCTCTTGTGTGGAGCGATACCGCTTCCGATCCTGAGCATACAGCATTTTTATGTTGACTTAAGGCAACCGACATATAGGCATATTTCATAGCAGTAACACCACTAAGGCATATGCCCGATGTTGCTATGGCTTCACACTTTTTTATTCCAAGTTCCCCTTGGGTCATGAGTGCATGATTTGGCATGATAAAATCAGGAAGCGTTGTACCACAAGCAATACACTCAATATCATCAGCTAAAAAATTCTCATCAAAGAGCCCTTTAATTGCATTAGCAGTAATCTCATAGTTTGTAAAAAGAGGTTTTCTTGTTTTTGGATCTAGCACATAGTATCGTTGTTTAATTCCATTATTTCTAAGTACAATACTTTTTGCTCGCGATCTGATTCCGCCTATATAACCAAGTACATTTTCGATTTCACTATTATCAATCGGTTTATTTGGCAGAAAAGATGAAATTTTATTTATGTACACATTTTGCATAATACTCTTTATCTTCCCGAGGGTAACTCTATTTTTGAGAGTATTTTATCCATTTTTTCTTTAAATAAGCTCCTAAAAATAGAGCTAAGAGCCATATTGAGCGGTACAATCGTTACGATTAAGGTAAAAAGAAATACAACATAAATAAATACTATCGGTCGGCGAATAAGTGCACCTCTTTTCCCGAAGAGTCTAATGAGTTTTCCCCATATTCGAAAGCTTCTTTTTGCTATCTTCTCGGAAAATACAAATCTACCATCAGCTTTAACCGCACCAAGATTTTTTAACATCGATGTATAATCTTTTTCATAATCGGCTTGGAGTTTTTCTGCAATCCTTTGACCGAATCTTTCACTCGCTTTGATATCTTCTTTACTAATGCCCGCTGCCGAAAGTCCCCAGAATGCATCTCTTTTTCCTGTAAGCATCCATCTTGGTGTTGTAATAAAACTCTCAAGTGGCCCGCTTTGATCAGTAAGCACAATGTTGTCAATGAGAACTCCTCCGCATTTTTTGATAAGCTCTTTCATAACTTCTTGAGCTTCTATCCACATATTTCTGCATCCTATGACTGTAATGACAGGTTTGTTTTTGAGTATTTTTTTTACAGTATCTGAAAGCATAAAAGAAGCAATAGGCATAGAAGGAGATAAAAACCATGGCTGATACCCCAAGATAATAAGATCATAATCGTTTTCTTTGAGTATAAAAGGTTTAAGTTTCGGAGCATCTAGATATACGGTTTCAGGGAAAGCATCAAAGAATTTAAAAAAGCTCCATGGAAATGTAAACTTCTCTTCGCTTTCTATCTTGAGAAAATCCAAATCAATCTCTTTACTCTTTTTGAGGGGCGAGAGCATGGTCTTCAAGAGTCTTTCTAGTTGTCCTGTTTGAGAGTAATATACGACTAATACTTTTTTCTTCATCTATCGTCTCCTTTTGTTAAGTAAAGATACCCTAAAATAGTCCAATTTAAAAAGGGATTTTATGGAAAACTTGCGACTTCCACATGGTAAATTTCTTGTATTTGTTGATTCACTGTTGGAAAAAAAGAGTGATACCGTGAGATTTAAAACGCACTTTCCTTTTATTCCGACACTCCCGATGCTGTGTGAGGCAGGTGCACAAGGCAGTAGTTTTTTTTCATTTTCTCCACACTGTAATGCCGCTGTTGTTTTGTCATATAGAGATGTGAGATTACTACAAAAACTTCGTACGATTATGCCCCAAATCTCTCTTAGTATAACCAATTCAATAGGAGATTCATATCTTTTTGATTTTGAAGTATATGAAGATGATATTATTGTTGCTAGTGGAAAGATTGCAATGTTTTGTATCACTATTTAACCCCTTTACTTAAAAGTGGTTTTCGTATTTTTTTACCCAAAGAAGTTTTTGGTATATAATCGCTAATAATAATCTTACACTCGATATGTACCCCTCCAAAAAAGTCATGCATTGATCGCTTGATATGTCTTTTATTAATGTTTTTATTTTTTGAGACTACATATATTGTGAGTGTCTCGCCTCGTATGTTTTTTGGATCATACGTAGCTTCGACAAGTGCTTCATCGATACTATCCATATCTTCTAAAAATCGCTCCATCTCAACAACAGAGAGTCTTTTGCCACCAATCTTTACTATCTCGACTACTCTTCCGGTTATCTTAAATCTCTCATCTTGCAATGCAACCATCTCAGTTGTTTTATAAGGAGAGGCTATTTTAGTAAGTGTGTCATCGTAAACATAATGGGAAGTATATGGCGAATCTACATAGAGGATATCCTCTATTGTTGCTATTGATACATCCTGCAAGGGAGTCCAAAATATCTCGTTTGAACTTCTTTTTGCTACACCTCCTGTTTCGCTGGAGCCATATATCTGCATAAGAGTTGTTTTATATTTTTTCTCGAAAGCCTCTGCTTCATAAGGTTCAAGCGGACCACTTGAAGAGATAAAAAGGGTATTTGTGAGCGTGTAACTGTAGTTGCCTTTTAGCATTGAACGTATAAAAACGGGGTTGGTTATGCAAAGTGTCGGTTTGTTTGAGCAGATATCTAGTATCTCATTGGGCAAGAAATGTTCTTTTGTGATGATATCCAGTTGCATTGCCAGAGGAATGCTAAAGCCAAATAAAAACCCATAGATGTGGAAAAAAGGTACAGTAACTAGACACTGTTTAAAATTCCATTTTTGAAGCCATTGCAACTGTGCTTTTACTTCACTTTCTATATTTTTTTGATTTTTAAGTACACCTATCGGATTGCCGGTGGTGCCCGAAGTAAAAATGATGATTTTTGTATCGTCGGGAAGTGCATTATCGCCGGAGAGATTTTTTTGGCACAACTCTTGTGCTTTTTGTGCGCTTGAATGCATAGCATGATCAAAAAGTACAGGAATATCACCTCTATTTAAAGTCTTGATTATTTGATCTACTTGATCGAGTTTATTTGTGTTTGTTATTATTGATAAAGAGGGATTATGCTCTTGAAAATCTTCTCGAATGAGAATATTTTTTGTAACGACACTTTCATCATCGTAGATCAATGTTATTTTACTCATTTGCAATTTTGTCTCTTTTTTGTAGGATTAAAAATGTTATAGAAATTATACCGATAAGTGTTATCTCCCCGATAGAACTTAGTGCATTCACATCACTAAAAGCGAGTATCCCAAATCCTGCAAAGGTCGTGACGCAAGAGTAGGCAACAGCTTTAATCGATTGAGATATGTTTTGTTTTGAAAGGTATATCCCGTAATCAACTCCATAAATGGCAACAAAGAAGACAGCGAAAATATGCATAATGTTAAATGAGCTCTCAAGACTCAAAAAGAGCATCTCCATTGCCAACGGAAAGAGAATAAAATTGAGTGCGTATACTGCTCTTTTTTTTGTTACAAAGATAATGAGCATAGAGATGAAAACAAGAGCCATAAAGAGAATGTTTCGCATTGAATCAAGTGATCTTAAAGCACTCTTTTTTAAAATTTTTGAGGCATCGATGATCTTAATATCTTTGAAATTTTCCAATTTATCCTCATCCTTAGAATCTATATACCCTAAAGATATATACTCATTATCAGATTTGATGATTTCAACACCAAATGATTCAAGTATTTCCATATCAAGAGTATAAGGTTTGAGGTTTTGTATCTCCTTATAGACCGTATCAAAAATACCCTCTCTAAAGCCTGCTTCAGAGGCATATTGTTTTATATAAGCACGTAGTTGTTTGAAGTCATAATGAGCCAACGCTTCTTTTCTTTTTTGAATTTCTTGATTACTTTTTGCAACATTAGATATTGTATAGCTACTCGGCACACTCTTTTTGATCTCATCTGTTTTTGCAAGAAGGGCATCGATATTTTGTGCATAAATCAATATGGGTGTTTTGGTATTTAAGGAGACATCTTGAAAAAGTGCCTCTTTTTTCAGTAGCTTTTCATTTTGATAATCAAGGTGCCTAAAATCTGTATCAAAATTCAATCGTGTGATTGTTACAGATAAAATCACAAGAGATATAGCAGCTATAAAAAAAGGAGGGATGACTCCTTGGAAATGAAAATTACCAGTACTGTTTTTTTTATAAAATTCAAATTTCGGGAAGATAAAAACAAAGATGCCATAGGAGATACTCAAAGAGATTGCAGCAAATATAGAGAGTTGTGATATAAGAGGGAAGTCAATAAAACCAAGCAGTAGCAGTCCTATTTCTGTTGTTAGGAAACCCCAAAATACCTCATAGTTGAATCTCTTATTTTTATAATCATCATTTAAAAAGAGCATAAAAAGATAATCTTCGGCTATAGAGGCTATTCCTATACCAAAAGCAACAACGAGTATTGATACATCTTCAAAGAGTATTCTTGTAATCAAAATAGCCGAGAGCGCAGAGAGTATAAGTGTTGTAACACTAAAGAGTAGCATCGTGATATTTCGCATGAGCATAAAATAGACAAATATAATTATAATAACAGATATAAGAGTGATACTGTGAACATCTTGCTTAATATATGCAGAGTTTTCAACGCTATAAAAATTTGGACAAAAAACAACGGTATTTGGATACTCTTTCAGAATGGTTTCAACTTCATCTTGAAGTAAAGTCGAGTTTTCTATATCGCCGATATTGGGTTTGATTGATGCTATGAGGAGATAGCCTTTATCTCCCAAAGTAAGGTTTTCGCTTGTATTGCTTGAGAAATTAAGCCCTCCTAAACTAAAAAGTCCCATTGGGTCTGATCTATTGAGGGATGCATAAAGGGCATTTGAAGAGAGTTCTTGCGCTAAATTTTGTATCTTTTTCTCGACATCCTCTTGACTAATGGGTTGTGTTTTAAAATCAGCAAGATAATACCAGTTTTCTTCAATATAATCTAAAGCTTTTTGAGGGATGTCAGAGCCGTTGAAGTAGATATCAGTTATCTGTGACGCGTTCAAAAGCTTCTTTTTTATCGCATTTGCTTTTTTGAGCGAATCTTCGTTGACTCCCTTTATTAAGACAAAGAGTTTTTTTGATCCACCAAACAAATTATAATCATCTAATGCTTTGGTTGTTTCATCTTGCGGTAATGCTTTTGATATATCACTATCAGGAGGATATAACCATAGGCTATAAGAGATAAAGATTATAAGTAAAGCACTAAAAAATAGGAAAAGTGCTCTATTAATGTGTTTTGATTTCAATGATATCTCTATTTGTGAAATATATAATCATACTTTCGATATCATCCTTTAGAAGAGTGATATCGATTTTAGATATCGCTTTTTTAACCCTATTTTTTGGCAAAAGTTCAAGTTTGCTTTGATTTTTTTTGACTGTAAAATTTTCCTCAAGAAGTCCAAGTTCTTTAGTGTTAATCGATTTGATCATCTCAAAATAGAGCTTTAAATCAAGCCTTTTTGAGAGATCAATCGTTTCTGTTTTATTTGTGTCAAAATCTTCTATAACTAAAGATGAATCCATTTTGGTCAATCTTTTGTTGATAGGGGATGTATAGAGTATCGAGGTTGAATCTTGTTTTATCTCTATACTTCCATCATAAATTGTTGTCTTATCAAGAGCATAAATATACCTCTTTTCCGTAAAAGAGTTACTATATGCTATAGCAAAAAAAAGAGCAAAAAAGAGCAAAAAACGCATAGTGTCTTAGCTCGCTTGTTCTATCTGTCCGATAACTGCATTGAGCAAGTCTTTCGGATTTTTAACAAATAGGTTGTGATCATCCCAAACATATCCGCCAAGTATTGAGGATATTGATCTTTTGATCTTTTCTTGTTTAAATGGAGCAAAAAATACTTTTTGTAGCCTTCCATCATACCATGCGTTGACAAATTCTCTAAATACATTAATCCCTTTCATCATATAATCAACATACTCTACATTCCAATCAACATCTTCGCCTTTTAGTGTTTTATCGATAACCATTGCCGCTCGATCACCTGATTCAAGTGCTAGAGTTACGCCGGATGAAAAGACAGGATCAAGAAACTCTGTTGCATTGCCGACCAAACAGTAGTTTTTGCCATGCATTGCTTTTACATTCGCGCTATATCCATCTACTTTGCCCACGGGAACAACTTTTTTTGCATTGCTAAATCGCTCTTTTGCACCGGGAGTTTCGCTGATAATTTTATCAAAAAACTCTTCATTACTGAGCCCATATGAGTTAAAATAATCATTAGTGCAGACAACACCTACAGATGTTGTGCCGTCAGAGAAAGGAATCGTCCATATCCAACCATCATTGTTGCCGTGAATAAATATATAGATATATCCATCAGTTCCATCTTCGGGTCGTATATCCTCTTTTATCCTTGTAAAGACAGCATCTCTTATCTCAAGTTCGCTTGGAGCATCAAGATCAAGAAGTCTCGGCAATACTCTTCCGTATCCTGAAGCATCAACGGTAAATTTTGTTTGAAATTCTATCTTATCACCATTTTTATCAATAGCCATGACTTTGGAGCTCTCAGGGTCAAAACCGACAACTTCCGTTTCTTTATAGAGATTAGCACCAAATTTAACTGCTTCATCTAAAAGGAGTTGATCAAACTCCTCTCTTTTTACTTGATAAGAGCTTCCATATGTTTGACCTATGTTTTCACTAAAATCGTATTTTTCCAGTTTATGATTCCCCTCAAAAGCAGCACCGTGCTTTATCATATATCCGGCATTTTTTACGGCATCTAGCATACCGTTTCTGCTTAAAAGTTCATTGCACCTTGGAAGTAGCGATTCACCGATAACAAATCTAGGAAATGGTGTTTTTTCAACTATGCTTACACTATATCCCTTTTGTGCCAATGAGGCTGCGGCTATTGAGCCGGCAGGACCTGCACCTATAACGACCACATCTGAAGAAATTTCTCGCTTACTCATGTTTTATCCTTAAAATTTAAAGTAGCAATATTATATTGCTTTTATCTTAAGCTATCAATAGAAAAAGATAAATATTCTCTTTCCCCGATTCGACTTATTATAGCTATTTTCTTGCACTCTTTTTTTTCTAAACACTGCAAAGCTTGCAAGGAGCTATTTGAGCATAAATAGTAGGAATCTTTATCGTTTGATCTTATCTTTTCATCATCGATATAGATCGATCTGTTTTCTTCGATATGTTTGAGCGCATCTTCAATATTTTTATATCTTTGAGGTTCTTGCATAATAGCTTTTGCATTTTCTTTTTGTGTAGAGAGTCTAACCCAAAAGCTTCCCTCTTGAAGTTTTTTATTTGAAATTTCTATTTTTTCTTTAAATTTATCAAGTGGTAAGGCTATCTCATCTATACAGCCGATAAGTGCAGAACTGTTTTTTTTATTTTTGATATCAAAATATGCCCCATCAAGCGCTATACTAAATGGTGAGTGCCTATTGGATATCGTAAAATTTCCTCCGTGAAGTTGAAGAGATTGCGCAATATGATAATTGACCATATTGGTCGATGATGCGATAAAAGTAAATGGCATTGGAAGTAGAGAGTTGTTATGAACTTGGTCAAGCATATCAATTGTTTCAGTAATGCAACCGTTACGAGTACCTATATGAAGGGCGCAATTTGATTCAATATTTTCAATATCATTCATATTATATACTCCGGCAAGTGCTAAGATGATATATCGATTGATTCTACGATATTTTTTCCCGTTTTTTAATTCAAGTTCTTTTTTTATCTCTTTTGTCGGTCTATTTTGATCTGTTAAGAAATAAGAAAAGTCTTCAATATATATTGTTGTCACCAAATCCCTCCATATCGTATCACAAGTACTGTTCCGTTGCCTCCAAAGCCAAAATGATTTACAAGACAAACGCCTTGACTTTGAATTTTTATCTCTTCTAAATTCGGAGTAATATCGATTTCTTCATCCTTGGTTTTAAAACCAAATGTTTTAGGAATAAAACCCTCTTGGAGCGTAAAATATAAAATTGCTAATTCTAAAGTTCCGCATCCGCCAAGTGTATGCCCTACATAAGGTTTCAATGCAAGGATAGGCGGTATATTATTGAATAGCAATTTTAATCCATTGCCTTCAGCAAGATCGTTATTATAACTTCCCGTGGCATGTGCTTTTATAAATGTTATTTCATCTTTATAGATAGAGGCATCTTTGAGTGCATTTTCTATGGTTTTTGCTATAAGAGTGCCTTCGATTTGATGAGAAGTCGGTGAGGATATGTCACAGGTATTGTCTCCTCCGCATATTTCAAAGAAAAAACCGTCATTCGCACCTATTTCCTCAATAAGCATCGCTGCACACCCCTCACCTAAGACGATGCCTTTTCGCTCTTTATCAAAAGGTCTACATATATCATCGCTTAAAAGCCCAAGTGTCTCAAAGCCCGACATCGTTAAAAGATTATAAAATTCAAAGCCTACAACGATAGCACGTTTAAATCTTTTACTCTGTAGCCCTCTTTGCGCATAAAGCAGAGCGCTTGCAGAAGAGGTGCAAGCTGTAAGAAAGAGTGTCACCTCACCCCCTATATTTAGATTTTTAGCTAATGTTTCACCAATTTTGCCATACCCGATAAACGGAAGCATATTTTCGTTGCTTTTTTTATATATCTCTTCAGAACAAGGAATGTTCATTGATGTTGAGCCTATAATAAGGGCACATTCATCAAGCATATCTTGAGTAAGTTTTGCCTTCTTGATAAGTTGTTTTGTTATTTTTTGCAAAATGGCATCAAAATCCTCAGGATTATCGATTTTATTTTGGAGTATTCTTTTATAATTTCTTTTTCTTGTTTCTCTTCCGAAAGGAAAAACTATAGGTGTTATATCCGGCTCTTTTTTTATATTTTGTATGATACTCTTTCGGTTATCTCCCAATGAGCAAACAGCTACCGCCTCTTTTATCCCCACTCGCATAACATCTACTCCGGCTGAATATAATCAGCAAGAGCATTTATCGATGTAAACACTCTTCGCAATTCCTTGCTGTCGCTTAGATTGACATTATATGCTTTTTGTAACTCTATAGATATCTGTAGCGCATCTATAGAATCAAGCCCCAAAACACTCTCATTGCCAAACATCACGTCATTATCCCCGACATCTTGTGTGTCAACATCTTTTTCGCAAGCATCGATTATCAGTTGTTTTAAATTCTCTTTTAATTTTTTGTCTTTTGAGCCTTTCATCACCCCTCCGTAACTTCTTTTTTAAGTTTATAGCTTGCCACCATCAAAGACATGCTACCAAATAATGTAAGTGATATAATGGGCATTATTGTCTTTGATAAGTCTCCATTATATAGAAAAATAGCTAAAAATGCCTCTAGGGACCATGCCATCGGTGAGAGATTTGTGATATATTGCATAAATTGTGGCATTATGAATATTGGCACCATTACGCCTCCGAGTGCTGCAAAAATTATATTGAGTAGTCCTCCAAGGCTAACAGCTTGTTCTGTTGTTTTTACAAAAGAAGATATTGCAAGCGCAAAAGATATAGAAGCAAAAGATATAAAAGAAGAAACAAGGATTAAAAGGGGCCAATCTTGTAAGTGTACCATTAATTTTTCACCTCCTAAAAGAGGCACTAGATATATTCCCATCAATACCATAAGAATCATCTGGATAGTGTTTATAATGTAATAAGGTATGAGTTTTGAGAGCAGTAGTTCCCCAACAGAGATATTCATAACTGCCAATCGCGAAAGAGTCTCTTGTCTTCTTTCATTGATAAAAGTGTTTGAGATAGGAATTACGATGAAAAACATAGAAAATATAAGCCAAGCCGGAACGCTTTGTTGTACAGAAGAGGGGCGCTTTGTTTTTTTATCGGAATATCCGATATATTCTTCTCGGATAATATTTTTGTCCTTAAGTATCTCATTTTTATCTTCTATACTCAGCCAAGGGTTAAGCGAGGATATCTGTTTGTTTGTTTCATATTGCATCGCTATCTTATAGATATTTTCACGGAATAAGAGCGCAATGTCCGGAGATACTTTCGGTGAGAGATAAAGTGTAATTTTAGGAGTATCTTTTTGCTCTTCTATGTAAATTCCCAAGAGGATATCATTAGCATCCATCTGCTTTTTGATATTCGCGTCTTGTGTAGTGCTAAGCTCAAAACTGTTTGATTTTTTGAGTGCTTGCGTAATCGTATCTGTAAGTTCACTTTTTTCTTGAGCGTAAAGGATTGTTTTAAAAGAGATATTTTTGTGTTCAGAAAATGCATCTTGCATCGCAAGACTCATAATCAATATAAAAGCTACAGGCATCACAAAGAGTACTAAGAGCGTATGGATATCCCTACTCATAAGAATAAACTCTTTTTTAATATTTGCAAGATACCTTTTTAACATAGATGTTCTTTCTCTAAAATATTGAGGAATTGCTCTAGGGAGTTTCCGCCTCCGTACATAATCTCTTCTATTTTATTGTCTTTGAGGTTTTCCAAAAGAAAAGGAAGTTCAGTTTTGAGATTGGCACTTGTGATATATATATAATTTTTTTGATTCCATTTACTTTCTTTAAGCTCAAGAGGTTTAGCAAGTCTTATCTCAGCAGTTTTAAAATCTTTAAGTAACTCGGAAGTGTTCCCTTGTGCCAATATTTTCCCACATTCAAGAATGATAAGCGCGTCGCAAATTTTTTCTACCTCTTCAAGATAGTGTGATGTATAAATAATAGTGACATTTTCTTTTTTTACAATCATCTCAAGCGCATTTAATATGATTTTTTTTGTTTGTGGATCGACGCCGACTGTTGGTTCATCCAAAAAGAGTATTTCAGGATTACCGAGTAGACCGATGGCAAGATTGAGCCTTTTTTGCATACCACCTGAATATTTTGAAGCGATTATGTTAATTTGTTCATCAAGATCAACAATATTAACAACTCTTGTTATCTCGGAGTCAAGATGTTGACCGCTCAGCCCTAATATTGCACCGAAATATCGAAGATTTTCCAATCCACTAAGATCAAAGTAGATCGCTGATTTTTGAGGTACATATCCTATCTTCGCGCGCACGAGATTTTTTTGTTGAGATGTCATAAATTCATCAATCTTTACATATCCGCTATCTTCACTCAGCAGACCACACATAATCTTCATAAGAGTAGTTTTGCCGGCTCCGTTTCTTCCTATAAGGCCACAGATGGAGCCTTTGTCAACAGAAAAAGAGAGAGTGTCTATAACCTTTTTGTCGCCGAATGTTTTGGTAAGTTCTTTAACAACAATCAAGTCCTAATACCGGTCTATGAATTTTTTTGGTTAATGAAGTCTGTCAATGTTTTTATGGAAGCAAAAACTTCTCTTGACTCTCCTGCATTATCTATCTTGATGCCGTATTGATTGTCTAGAAATATGATCAACTCAATGGCATCAACAGAATCCAACCCTAATCCTTCGTTGAACAATGGCGCATCATTTTCTATCTCATCGGCTGTTATATCTTCAAGATTCAAAGCCTCTATAATTTTTTGTTTTACTTCTTCATATGTTGTCATTCAAATTATCCACTCTTTTTTTGTTTTGGCATTATAACTTAAAATATCTTTTTGGTGGTTAATTTTAAGCTATAATTATGCCATGAAAGATGTGAATTTTTTGACATTTGATATTGAAGAGTGGTTTCATGCGAACTATAAAGGCATAGAAGGCTTACAATTTTGCGCAAAAGATACAAATTTAGAGCGTAATGTAGATATTCTCATCGGGATGTGTGCTCGTTACAATACGCAAGCGACCTGTTTTATACTCGGTGATGTAGCAGAGCAGAAACCGCAAATTGTAAAAAAACTTCATAGCGCAGGGCATGAGGTAGCCTCACACGGTTCTTCACACAAAATAATCTCCACTATGAGTTCAAAAGAATTTGAGGAAGATTTATATAAATCAGTTGACACTTTAGAGCAGATAACAGGCGAGAAAGTCCTTGGATTTAGGGCACCTTCATGGTCTGTTAATGCCACATCTTTAGAGTGGTTTTATGGGGTGCTTTCAAAACAGGGATTGCGTTACTCTTCATCTGTATTTCCTGCGAAACATCCGATGTTTGGAATCGCAAATTTTCCTAAAGAGCCTTCATACCCCAATAAGTATGGGATTATGGAAATACCGCAAGCAATTACCGATATCATTGGATTTAAAAGCGGTTATGCAGGCGGTGCTTTTTTGAGACTATTTCCAAATTGGTTCATTAAGAGAAATATTGATAACGCCAATAGAAAAAATCGCCCGGTTTTTTTATATCTTCATCCAAGAGAGATAGACGCTGATGAGAAGCGACTCGAATTGAGTCTAATTGATAAGTTTTTTCATTATTATGGAGTGAGTGGATGTCAAAATAAATTTGAGGATTTGTTAGCGCAATATAGTGATACATTTATGAGGATGGATGCTTTCGAGGCAATGTACCGCACGAGTTAAATTTTTTGATTGCCAAGAGTGACACAGGCAATCCAAATAAGATACCGCCTAAGACATCTATGAAAAGATGTTGATTGATCGCCATAGTAGAATATACAATAAGTGCAAACCAAATTGCATTAAATAGTTTTAAAAAGAGGGGTGCGCCTATATTTTTTAGATGCATATGTAGCCAAATAAATGCAAAAAGAGAAGATGCAACATGCATTGAGGGAAATGCGTTGCCTGCCATATCTATATCTTTAATTATTTGCAACATATCATCTTTGGATGTATGGATATCTTGTATGATTGTCGTAGGGAAAAAGATATAAAAGAGTATTGCCATGGTGCCTAAAGCGGCAAGATATAAAAGATATGATCTAAGCTCTTCTTTATTTTTAATAATTGCCATAGAAAGTGATAAATAAACCCATAAGGAGACATAAACATAGAAAAATATGGGATCAAAAGATACGAGTTCGTCTATCCATGTTTTTGGAATGGTTGTCATCTCAAAAAGATTGTGTTGCAAAAAGTAGAAATAAAAATAGAAAAACAGCGCAATCATAGAGATTGAAAGGAGTGCTTTTTGCAACCACATGAAGAATATTCTGCATAGAAGATTTTGCAAAAAAGATTCCTTATCTTCACATGCCATAGTTCCTTTGCTTAATTCTATAAATTTCATTAAAATATATATGCTGCAGCCACTCCGCTAAATACGGCGTGATCGGTTTCCAAAAGAGGACTCTCTTCATAAACAACACCATTGAGATCATAGTATTTCACAAAAGCTCCAAACCAAAAAGAATCCACCCTTTTCGAGATACCAAATGCAGTTGCAAAGCCACTATAACCGCCTTTAGCTTTATAGTATGCTCTTTGCGGGGTAACATAACGTGTCTCAACGCCGTAATAGTATTCGTGGTAATGTGCATCTGCCCATACAGGTCCTGCCGAGAGATCAAAATTATATTTAGAAATATTCCAATTAAGTATGAGTTTTGGATCGCTAATAAGTCCAACATAATCTATACTTGAGAAATCCGTACTGAAAACAGCCCTCAAAGGCAACGAGCAATAAAAGTGAATATCATCTTGTTTGTAGATCGTGTACTCTATGGTTGGACCAAGTTCAAATGTGGCATCAAGATCTTTCATTCCTTCTCTAGCACCTGTACTATCGCTAGGAAGCATACCTCCCCCACTTAATTTGACATTCAGCCCATCTACGTTAAATATTTTTTGCTGGATTCCGTTTCTATCTATGGTAAGATTTTTATATTTGAGTACGATAAAAGGATATGGAGAGACAACAGCGCTTTGTGATTTTGATCCTATATAATCAGGATAGCTTAAAACTCCTACGCCAAACCCAAGATCTAAAGTATAGTCTTCAGAAAATAAAAAAGAACAAACTGCTATTAATAAAATGATCTTTTTTATCATAGATATACTCCTACTGTGTAGCGAAAATAGTATCCTAAGTATGCTTAATGTGATTTGATATACTCTTTTATGCTACAATTCCATAAAAAAATCGAGGATTAAAAATAGCGTGCAAAAGAAGAAGATTAAACAAAGGGGAAGTGGTTTTGGCATATCAATAGTCTATCTTTTTTTTCGAATCTTCGGATATAAAGGTATGCGTTTTTTACTTTTTTTTGTAGTGTTTTATTATACGCTTACTACTCCGAAAATCAAAAGGTATCTTAGAGAGTATTATCTTCTAGTGACCGGTAAATTTAATTTCTTTATCTACTATAAACATATGTATACTTTTGCTCTTGTATTTGCAGATCGTATTTTAAGTAAACGGTTTTTATCGAAGTATAAACTACAGACTTTTCAAGCGGATGTTATTGATGTAGAAAGAGGGTCGATATTTCTCTTTTCTCATATTGGAGATTGGAGTATGTGCGGGCTTGTGCCGACTCGAAAAAAAGTACAGATTAATGTGGTGATGCATGAAGCAA
This sequence comes from Campylobacterales bacterium, assembly GCA_016937775.1. Lineage (GTDB taxonomy): Bacteria > Campylobacterota > Campylobacteria > Campylobacterales > Sulfurovaceae > BN30871. Next base: position 30,338 of record JAFGVX010000074.1, read on the forward strand.
TCAAAAAGAGTATTAAAAAGTTTTCGCAAACCATTCAAGAGGAGATTGTATCAAATATAAATGTAATCGATCTCGCAGAGGGCTCAATGAGTGTAGCACTTAAAGTTGCAAATGCCTTGAAAAATAGAGAGATTGTGGGAATGATGGTCGATAGATATCTTTCTAAAGAGGGAGCACAAGAGGTTAAATTTTTTGGTAAAAATGTTTGGATTAATAGAAATCCATTCGAAGTTGCTTACAATAGAGATGTGCCTATTGTTGCTCTTTTCTCGTTGAGAAAAGCAGATTATATCTATAACTCATATTACTACAATCTTCCAGCTTTTGATAGGTCGCTTCCAAAAAAGGAGAGTATCGCAAAGATAGCACAGGCATACATGCATCTTCTTGAAGAGACGCTCAAGAAACATCCCGAGCAATGGTTTAATCATTACGATTTTTTTGAGACACAATCATAAGTGTCCTGATTCTTTGTGCAAATGCGTTGAGTGATTCGTTTGGCATTTTTTTTTGAGGTGCAAGCATTATTATACGAATGGTTATACTTTTTTCTAAAGACCAATTATAAGAGCCTTTTTTGACTAACTTTTTTGTTCCTTCGATGATAATCGGGACGATTGGAGTGTCTGATTTTAAGGAGAGAGAGAAAGCACCATTTTTAAAAGATTGTATCTCGCCATCAATACTACGAGAACCTTCCGGGAAGATGAGCACATTACTTTTTTGATCCAATTTTTTCAAAAGTTCATGGAGTGCATTAAAGCCAAATCCATCTACTATTCCAAGAAGTTTGGCAATAGGTTTAAGGTACCATGAAAGAGCTTCTTTTTTGTTTGTAAGATGATAAATGTCAATAAGATATGATCCAAGCAAGGGATAATCAAGCCAGGATTGGTGTGTAGAAATGTAGATATAGTTTTGTGTGTCAGATATTTCCGGATCTTTTTTGAGATCGATTTTTTCTATATTGGGTATAAGTAGAAAGTAGAATCGAAATATTTTTGAGACGATGTATTGAAATATCACATGCGGTTTTTTATATCTAAAAAGTACAAAAAGAAAATAGATTAGCATCGTAGGAAAAAACATCACAGTGATAAGTCCCCCAAAGAGACCATAGCCAATGACATTACTTGTCCACTGTCGCAACTCTTTTCTATGCACAAAAAGTATCTGAACAGTAATTGCTAAACCTATATAGAGATACCATCCTAAAAATGAATATATTGCCCATATTTTGATGCTATAGTTCATAAAGAGGATGATATGAATGAGCGAATTTATCGAAAGTACAACAATCCAATAGAGATGAGAGAGTTTTATATCACGCTCCTCTTGTGTGGTGAGCGCTCTTTTTTTTATTTTTTGGATGATATGCATCAGAGGATATTTTTTTTGGGTAACCGAGTAGATAAAAAATGTTAAAAATAAGATAGAAACGATAAGCGGATATGCCTTAATGGGCTCAAAATCACCTATAATAAATGCCGTTAAACCTAAAAGTGCTGCCAATAACGGTGATAAAAATTCTTTGAGTTCACTCTTTTTTAAGAAGTTATAAAATATGAAGAGAACAGAGATTAAAACTAGTATTCCACCTGCTACTCTAGAGCCAAAGTAGACGTATGTCAATACACTAAGAGGGACATAGAGAGCAAAAAATATCATGCTTTAGGAGCATGCGCTTTGATTTTATCGACAACATCTCCTACACTTTTTATGGAGTTGCCCATCTCTCTTTCAAATATAAAATTATACTCTGCTTCAAGTGCACAGATGAGGTCAAACATATCTAAGCTATCAAGCTCTAAATCTTCTTCGAGTAGTGTATCCAAAGTGATATCGGCTAGATCTTTTTCAAAATGTTCAACTATAATCTCTTGAACTCTTTTTGCTATATCTGATTGCATATTTCTCCTAAATTTTCTTTAAAATAATCGATGTATTGATACCGCCGAATGCAAAATTATTATTCATTGCATATGTGATATCGCACTCTCTGTGAGAATATAGATAATCAAGATCGGCGCACTGTTCATCTAGAACATTTAAATTTTTATTTGCAATGAGAGTTGAATTTTGTATCATAAAAAGAGACACAATGGTTTCAAATGCTCCTCCACCACCAAACATATGCCCCGTATAACCTTTGATGCTACTTATTGGAGTTTTGTTACCAAATACTCTATTGGTTGCAATGGATTCATAAATATCACCTTTTGGAGTAGCTGTTGCATGTGCATTAATATAGTCTATCTCTTCCGGGTTTATCTTTGCATCACTTAACACATTTCTCATGACATCCTCCATGCCTCGTTCTGAGGGAAGGGTAATATGATTGCCGTCGCATCCTGTTGCATATCCAGCTATTTCACCAAGTATTATAGCACCGCGACGCTTAGCATGCTCATACTCTTCTAATACTAAAGCGCCGGCACCCTCAGATACGACAAGCCCGTTTCGCTCCTTATCAAATGGTCTAGATGCCTCTTCGGGCTTTTCATTTTTACCTATTGCAGTTGCGCCCATACTGTCAAAAATACCTGCTTCAACATAGTGTAACCCTTCCGAGCCGCCTACAAACATGATATCACTCATTCCGTATTTTATAGACTCATACCCTGCGCCGATAGCTTGAGAAGAGGCGGTGCAAGCTGAGCTTGTTGGTATATTTCTTCCGATTATTTCAAACATTACAGCAAGATTTGCGCCAACGGTATGACTCATAAATCGTAGAAACGATGTTGCGTTTTGATGTCCAAATCCATCATTGCCCGCGACATTTTCTGCATAACTAAAAAGTGTTTCCAATCCTCCCATGGCTGAGCCAAAAGAAATCCCCGTTCGTAAATTGGATATCTGTTCTTTATTTAATCCGCTTTGAGCTATCGCTTCTTGAAGCGAGAGCGCCGCCATCATCGAAACTCTATCCATTGTTCTTCGATAATTTCTCGGTATCTCTTTAAAATCATCTTTTTCAACAACACCTGCGATACGAGATTCTAATCCATTGATCTCATCCCATTCGTGCATATATCTTATGCCGCTTTTCATCTGTTCAAAATTACTCTTTACCTCTTGAAGCGTATTTCCGATTGGTGAACAAAAACCGATACCGGTGATGACAACACGTCTCATCGTACCATCCCACCTGAGATATTTATAGTTTCAGCTGTTATATAGTTTGCTTTATCGGCAAGAAAGAATATGACTTCAGCTACCTCTAAAGCATTACCAAATCGTTTCATTGGGATGAGCTTTTGAAAGTCTTTTTCGTTAAAATCTGCCGTCATCTCAGAGTGGATAAATCCTGGGACAACGCAATTGACTCTGATATTGTGTCGTGCAACTTCAATAGCAAGTGATTTGCTCATCGAGATCATTCCCCCTTTGCTTGCAGCATAATTTGCCTGCCCTGCATTACCTACGACTCCTGCTATAGAAGCTACATTGATAATTGCACCGTTTTTCTTTTTTTGCATTGCAGGTAGAAGTGCTTTTGTAACATAAAATGTTCCGTTTAAATTTGTTTGAATAATATCTTCCCAATCATTATCTTCCATCCAAAAAAAAAGTTTATCGTTTGTTTTGCCTGCATTATTGACAAGCACATCCACTTCTATGTTTTGTAGTGCACTTTTTACATCTTTGCTTGAAGCGATGTCAAATTTGATGATTTGCGCATCTTTTAACTCTTTTGCGAGTGCTTCGGCTTTTGCTTGATTGCTATGATAGTGGATATAGACAAAGTAGCCGTTATCTGCAAAATATCTCGTGCATGCTTCACCTATAGCTCCAGTTGCACCCGTGATAAGTACTTTTTTCATACTAATTCTCCTTGAAGCAGTCTTCTTTTGATGGTGTCTATATCGTTATCTAGCCTTCTATCTTCCAAGAGTGGCTCAGAGGTTTCTCTTATCTTTGTATAAAGTGTTTTAGTAAAAGGTGAGAAATTATCTACTCCTTTGATATCCACAGCTTGTGTGATACCTAACATCGCAATAGAGAGCATAGAAGCAAACTCATCTATACCGCCCTTGAGACCCAATGCCCCGGTCGTGCCCATACTTACTTTATCTTGATTCATCGATTCTGTCGATCTCGAAAATGCACTTGAGGGTAGCATCCGCATTAGTACATCCGCACTCAATGAACTTAAAGATATCTGCATCGCTTTGAAGCCATGATGGTATGATTTATCTGAGAGTTTGAGATTTTCCCCCAAACCTCTGTTAAACTTATCATCAACTAAGAGTGCAAACTGTTTGTCAAGAAGATCAGCCATATTAGCAAGACAAATTTTAAGTGTATCGGCAGCGTGCGCCATATATCCGCCATAAAAGTTACAGCCCGTATATATGATATTTTCTTCACAATTTATCAGTGGATTATCACTTACAGAGTTAATCTCTGTTTCTATCCATTTTTTTGCCAATTCTAAATTGTCCCATGCGACACCAAGTATCTGCGGGATGCATCGTATGGAGTATCTATCTTGTATATTGTGATTTTCGCTGTCAAAAAAGTTTTTATATCTGCTGAGTCTATTGTGTACCAGTGTTGCGCCTTCTAATTTCTTTTTGAGGTTTCTTGCACACTGTATTTGTCCGCTAAAAGGTTTAATTGCATGCACAAAAGGTTCGATAGCTGTTGTATCTGCCTCCATTGCTTCAAAAAGTCCTGCGCAAAAACTCTCAAAACTTAAAAGTAGTCTTTCAAAATATTTTATTTGTGCTACCAAAATACCCGTCATCACAGAAGTGCCGTTCATGATTGCCAAAGCTTCTTTCGGTTTAAATACGTAAGGTTTTAGTCCACACATTTCAAGTGCTTCTATGGAAGGTGTAAGCTTACCTTTAAAGAGTACTTCTCTTTCTCCTGCGAGAGTTGCGGCTATATATGATAACGGCGTGAGATCACCGCTTGCACCGACTGATCCTTTAGACGGAATAGCAGGGTAGATACCGTTTTCGATAAGTGCCACAATCGCTTCAAGTAACTCCATACTTACCCCGGAGTGTCCTTTAGAGATGCTGATAAGTCTTATAATCATCGTATAAAGTATCTCTTCGCTTGAGAGTATATCGCCTATGCCACAACCGTGAAATCTATAGAGATTTACTTGTAAAATGTCGGCATCATTACATACAAGGTAATTTTTGCCTGAATCTCCATATCCTGTTGTCACTCCATAGATTGGATTTCCTTCTTCTATCTCTTTAAGTAGGAGTGCTTGAGCCGATCTAATCTTTTGAGTAAAAGCATTATCTTTACTAAGCTTTATCTTTTGTGCTGATACTACTTGCTCAAAGGGTATATGATCACCTCTAATTTCTAAAGTCATGCGCTGTGTTCCTTTGTAGTGTGTTGTTTATAAAAACCTTTTAGTAAAAAAATGCGTTTGATAACCAATATGGTATGTAAAATAATCATACGAAAATTATCTCTGAGCTTATCAAAGTGGGTAACTCTATCTTTTCCATAGACAGTTTTTATGAGTACCTCTTTTATCTTGCCACCTTTCCATAAAAAGTTTACTAAATTTTCTATCTCAAATTCATATCTTGATGCTGTAGAATTATAGTATAAAAAATTTATAGGATAGAGTCTAAATCCCGTTTGCGTATCTTTTACCCATATACCTGTTTCTACCCATACCCAAAAATTACCTATTAATCTGCCGATAGAAGATGATTTTGGAGGATTGCAATTATCAAAGTCTCTCACTCCTATTATCATCTGCTTATCATCTGCTTTAAAAGCGTCTAGAAATTTTGGAATATCTTCCGCAAAATGTTGTCCGTCTCCATCCATTGTCAAGCAAAACTTATAACCCCGCTCATATGCTTTTTTTGCGCCACTACGTAAAGCAATACCTTTACCTAGGTTTGTCTTATGGCGTATGATATCTATCTTGTGAGTGTCTATAATGGTATCAAGAGGCGTATCTGAACCATCATCAATAACGATTAAAGGAATGTTATGATGCAATACTTCCAATGTAACGTTTTGTATGCTTTTTGGATTATTGTAAACAGGGATGAGTATGCATAAATTATCTAACTTCAAGACTCATCTCACTTACTGTTTTTTCGTTTTTTTGGATTTTTGCATTTAACTTTGAGGCATCCTCTTTGATAATAAAGGTTATTATATCAAGGGGTTTGATGACATCTTTAAATTTTGTTTTTTTGATCTGTACAATCTCTTTTTTTATAAGTTCTTGGAGGATATCGAGTTGTGAAAAAGCAGGCAATATAGGGTTATTTTCAAAATGTGCTTGAAATAGGGGGTGTGATGCGTCTGCTAGCTGTATGTGGAAATGATTGGCACTTTTATCTAGTATCGTATATAGATTATGCGTAAATTGATTCATAAAAGAAAAACCCCTGCCTTTTAAAAGTGAATTATAATAGCTAAAATATAATTATTTTATAATTAATGTCTTTTAGGTTTTCTTTTTGCTTTTTTGCTTTTGATTTTAAATGTATTTTCGCCGTTTTTGTAAATATAGCTGAGTGTAAATCCAAGCTTTTCCAAGATACTATCGACAATATAAAGTCCCAACCCAAAGCCACTACTTCGTTTTTCTTCTTGTGAAAAAGGCTCAATATAAAATGAGAGTGGATGTTTGAGTTCATTGCCTTTCGAGATAACTTCTATAATGCTGTCTCTTGCCGTAATTCTTACATTTTTATCCGGGCTATATTTGATACCGTTATCAAGAAGATTTTTCAGTGCAAGCGCTAGGAGTTTCACATCGGTAGTAATCTCAAAATCTTCAAAATCCATTTCAATGCGTTTTTTATCTATCATTAAAAGCTCTTGTGCTTTTTCTACAATTTGAGAAAAAGAGGTTTTTTCTATATTGGGAGTGAAGTTTTGGGTTGCAACTCTTTCTACTTCTGCGAGCTCATTTATAAGTTCATTCATTCTATCAAATGCTCTTATGAGTATCTTTTTTGTTGCCTCATCATCTATGGATTCTACAACAATTCTTCCTTTGGTTATCGGGGTTTTAAGTTCATGCATTATGTTTCTCATAAAGAGGTTTTTCGAGGCGATGAGTCTATTGATATGTAAGATAGCGTGATCAAAACTTTTAGCGATCTTACCTATCTCATCATTGTAAATATAGTCGATCCTGCTTTGTATATCCCCTGCGGCAAATCGCTCTATCTGTTTATGTAGTTTTTTGAGTGGATGAAGTTTTTTAAGAATCGCAAGATACAAAAGCACAAGAAGAATGATGAGAAATGCACCGATACCTATGGCGATTTGTATCGTATAGTTTTTAGGGCGATTGTCTTGGAGCATAAGATTGTATCCAAGTCTTTGCACATAGATATAGTGTGCTTTTGGTGTTTCAAATACTCTGACTTGACCGAACATCGATTGTCCACCGAATATTGTTTGACCCTCATTTTCTATCTCTTCTTTCACCTTTTCGACAGAGACAGGCTTAACATAGAAATCTTTATAGAATTTTTGGAGCTGTTCTTCCGTGGGATTAAGTTGTACGTTTGAGAGAAAGGCATCTGCTATGAGCTTGTAATGACTGACTTCATCAATCTTGTATTTATCGTTGTTCCACGAGATAAAAAAATAGATCGTCAAAGTAAGTATGACAATCGCCAAAGAGAAGAGTAGGTGGATAAAAGTTCCAACAGATAAGTTTTTCATACTCTGTCTGTCAACATATAGCCTACACCGCGAATCGGTTTGATATAACTCTTTTCACTATCGATCTTTGCAAGCTTATGTCTGATTCTCGATATCATTACATCTATGTTCTTGATAGAACTTTCATCATCTATGTGATCGCTGTCATAGATAAGTTGTTCTCTTGAAATGGAGCCGTTTTTGTGGTTTATGAGTGTCGAGAGAATATCAAATTCTGCTGCTGTGAGCTCTAGCATATGTCCTTTAAAAATGATAGCATTTGCCGCTTTATCAATCTCAAAGAGCTGCTCCTCTTTTTTCGCTGCCTCTTCACTAGCATTAGTGCGCCTTAAAATCGTTTTTATACGTGTTACAAGCTCTCTAGGATCGTACGGTTTTGGCATATAATCATCGGCACCTCTCTCTAATCCTATGACCTTATCGGTGATGTCATCACGCGCAGAGGAGATGATGATAGGGATGTTGCCAGTCGCTCTTATCTTCGGAATCACCTCCAGCCCATCCATTCCCGGAAGAGTAAGATCAAGAATAACAAGATCAAACGAATATTGATTTAAGAGTGAGAGCCCCATATAAGGATCCTCAGCTCCTATAACTTCCATATCGTGTTTTGTTAAAAAGTTTGTAAGTATAAGTGCTAGTTCAGAGTCATCTTCTATAAGTAATATGCGAATTATGGTCAATCCTTTTTTATCTAATAACCAACAGAATGATCATTCCATAACGGTTTATATAGACTCTTTTTGCACCTTTTGGACTGTTTTTGAGGTATCTGCGAAGATGCTCTATGGAGCCAATTGGTGAATTTTCTACTTGTATGATAACATCTCCTACTTGAAAACCTTCTTTTTGCGCTTTACTATTTGATTCGATCGTGGTAATGGCAACTCCATCGGAGTTTATGGGCAGTCTTAGTTCTTTGGCAATTTGTGGAGTGATGTCGGCAAGCTCGGCACCTTCAAGCAGTTTTGATGATTTACCTGTGATAACGGCATTTTGTTGATCGCCAAGTTTGAGTGATATGAAATGTATATCTTTGTCCCGCTCAAGTTTAATCTTTATGGTCTCATTTGGATTTTTATCGCCGATTATTCTTGAAAGTTCTTGTGGTGAATTGATCTCTTCGTCATCAACATTTAAGATAAGATCACCTCTTTTTATACCTGCTTTTTCAGCGGCGCTTTTTTCTTGGACATTGGTGATGACGGCACCTCTTTTGCTTTTATAGAGGCTCCTGAGATCTTTTGTCAACTCTGAGATATTTACACCCATATAGCCTCTACTGACTTTGCCGTTTTTGGCAAGTTGGGTGATGACATTTTTAACCATATCTACAGGGATAGCAAACCCGATGCCGTGATTGCCACCTGAGCGAGAGAGGATAGCAGTGTTGATTCCTATAAGTGCACCTCTACTATCTATAAGCGCACCTCCTGAGTTACCCGGATTGATGGAGGCATCTGTTTGGATGAAATTTTCGTATCTATTGATGCCTACAGCATCTTTCCCGAGTGCCGAGACAATCCCTTGTGTGACACTTTCGCCGACTCCAAAAGGATTACCTATAGCAAAGACGACATCGCCGATTTTTATATCTTTTGTGTCTCCAAACGCTACAGGATGGAGCTCTTTAGCTTCTATCTTGATGAGTGCTATATCGCTATCTTTATCGGAGCCTATGAGTTTCGCTTTATGCTCCACATCACTTCCACTGAGTGTTACGCTTATCTCATCGGCACCGTCAATCACATGATAATTGGTCACGATGTAGCCGTCTTCGGTGATGATAACGCCTGAACCTAAAGTTCTCTGTGTTCTATCTTGCGGCACTCTTCCTTGGTAATTTCTTCCGAAAAATTGTTCAAAGAAAGGGTCATTGAAAATATTTGGTCGATTGCCCATCTTTACATTTGTCTTTGTGGAGATGTTGACAACGGCGTCTATTCCATTTTTTAAAATAGGCGCAAAGGAGAGAATCTCATCATCATCTTGAGGTAAGATGCGATCGGGATTTTTTGGCGCCTCTTTAAACTCTATGTTCGCCGCATTGAGACCTATAAAAAGAATAAGGGGTATGAGAAGTATCTTTTTCATAATGATAGCCTTTTGTTTTTTTATGGTTGATTATAAAAAAGGAGGGTAAATTGAATGTAAATAGCATTGAGTTGTTTTTCTCTGTGTACTAAGTGGGTAATAATCCGTAATTTGTGAGTGTTAAATATTAAACCTTCAGTGATTTTCTATAAAGAAATGCAGCGATGGCTAAAAACACTAAAGACACTAAGATGCCAAAAGGCAGATTGTATGCCAAAATTTCTCCTTGAAACATTTCTTTATTTTCGGCTAACTCCAAATCTAAGTTTTGCATATCTTTCATGATGAAGTAGTTGTTAAGTGTTCCAATGAGCATAAGCCCAACAGCTATAAAGAGTGTGATAGCTGTTGGTTTTTGCCAATTTTTCGAGGGGTAGATCCAAGAGGCTAAAGCAAAAAAGAGTATAGATATAGTTGTTAATATGGCTATGACAATTAATTTGGTATTCATTCCATCACTATCGTGAGCAATATCTTGAAATGAGCCAAATACTATTCCTGCTACAAAAATCCCGGCAAAGACATAAATAACTATAGAAAAAAACTTACGCATTTTCTCTTTCAAAATATCTATTGATATTTGGAAGGTAGAGTAGCCCTAATATAATTATGGTAATCAAAATAGTTACCATGAGTGATTGTTTCATATTTGAAGCTGCGAAACTGACAATCAAAGCAAGAACGGAATAAGCTACATAAAAAGTTCTTGCAATTTTCATGCCTTTAAGCATGCCGATAGCTGCTACCAATCCAACAATCGAACCAAGTACTATCATGGCATATTGTACCGATATTGAAAGTTGGCTTGCTTTCTCCATTACATCCATTGCGAGCGGATTGTTCATCACTCCATAAATCGAAAGAGGAGCCAATATTGCACCAATGATGATTAATATGCAAATAATAGTAAGTAGTATGGGTCGTTTATTCTCTACAGTTTCTTCCATAAAGTTCCTTTAATCAAAAATAATAATGACAAAAGTATACCAAAAAAGACTAAGAATTGCAGGTTTGGCATAGCGTACCCCTTATATCTTAAATGATTTTATATATAATGGGCATCAATAAAAAGTGAGACTCAATGAAGGATAAGTATGTATACAGATGAAGATTTAGACATAGCAGTAGATAAGGGGATTTTTACCGCCAAATCTGTTGAAGAGTTTCGATCTTTGCAGTCATCGTCAAAAAATTCACCCTCCGTTGATGAAGAGAATTTCAGACTCATTGGTGGATTCAATGATATCTTTATAGTCATAGCATGTTTGCTACTTCTCTTCTCTTCGTTGTGGGTTCTTAAAAAGGTAGACCCAAGCTTGGGATATTTTGTTTTTACTGTTTTATCGTGGGGATTGTCTGAATTTTTTGTACGAAAAAGAAAAATGGCGCTTCCGGCTATCGTTCTTCTGCTCTCATTTCTTGGCGGGGTTTTTGAGCTATCTATGTCTCTTTTGACCCCTTTTCTTTCAGATGTATCTCTGCTTTTTGCCGCTGCCATAGTGGCTATAGCCGCATATTTTCATTGGTTGCGTTTTAATGTTCCCATTACTATCGCTGTTGGTGCATTAGCGGGAGTTGTTGTGTTGGTTTTGGTTACTATGAGTATCTTTCCTAGCACAAAGGAGTGGTTCTCGACCATGCTATTTGTATGTGGCATCATGGTATTTTTGTTTGCAATGTATTGGGATTCTTCTGATATCAGCAGAACCACCCGTAGATCAGATGTGGCTTTTTGGCTACATCTTCTCTCAGCCCCGCTTATCATCCACTCTGTCTTTTCAAGCTTGGGTATCTTAAATGGTGAGGAGAATTTGGGGAGTATGGCTATCGTTATAGTTTTGTATCTACTGATGACTTCGATATCTATCGCTATTGATCGGCGTGCATTTATGGTCTCTTCACTTATTTATGTTCTCTATGCACTCTCTAGCTTGATCGAGACATATGGTGGAGTCGGCTATAGCTTTGCACTTACCGGCATTCTCATCGGAAGTTCGCTTTTGTTACTTTCAGCATATTGGCACCGTGTAAGAGCAAATCTAGTA
>JAFGVX010000075.1 GCA_016937775.1 Campylobacterales bacterium
CATTCTGAATTTATTTCAGAATCTCAAGATCCTGAATCGAGTTCAGGGTGACAGATAATCTTTCATTATAATTGGAATTTAGGAATCAAGAAAAAAGAAGCGAATTAAACTTATATTTAATTATTGTTCTCTGGTTTGTTAAGTTTTAGAGCAAAAACTAATAACGCTATGATAGGAATAAAACGCAAATAATGCATAGCAGAAAATATAATTGTATATAACTCGCTAGGTTTAAATATTTCTCCATTTTGGGTATGGTTAGCGAGTGGTCCGGGAATAAAAAACAAACTTATGTATAAAATAACTACCAATAATTGACTAGAAAACAATACTTTTGTTGCAGTTGTTTTAAAGTGCCTATTTATTAAAAAATAAGCTACCAAAATGAATATCGGTGTTATTTGACCAAAATAATAGCTAAAATAAAATATTAACTCCATAATATTAACTCCTATTTTTGCCATAATCATACATATTATTTTTTTTCGATGTTATGTTGGATTATATGTGTAAGTATAACATATAAGTTTTCCAAGAATGCATGGCTTACTAAAAAAACAATTAAGTTATGGCTCTACACCTAAGCCAAAAGATGTGCCAAGTGTGATCTTGGCACCATCAAGTACGATGTCACTTTTAAGAGAGTTGCTTTCGATAAGATGCATTGCATCAAGATCGATATATTGTATCACATCAGCTGCAGCTGAAGCGACATGAAGTGCCGCCGTGATCGCTATAGGACCTTCTAGCATACACCCAATCATACATTTTACCCCGTATTTTCTACACTCACTAGCAATTTCAAGTGCCTTACTGATTCCACCGCTCTTTGCCAATTTGATATTGATGAGATCGGCAGAGTTACTTTGAAGAATTGTCTGTGCTTGTCGTATGTCAAAAACAGCTTCATCGGCAAGTAGGGGAGTTTGGATAGCATCTTTTATTTTTTTTAGACCTTTTATGTCATTTGCTTTGATGGGTTGTTCTAAAAGTTCTATATTGAGCTTTTGCATTTCAAGTTCTTGCATGATATTTATGCTCTCTTGAGTGCTCCAAGCTTGATTTGCATCAAGTCTTAATTTGAGGTGAGGCAGGGCATTTGCGATTGTAATCACTCTTTGGATATCCTCTTTGGGTGATGAGCCGAGTTTGATTTTGAGCGTATGAAATCCTTCTTTATGTGCCTTAAGTGCATCTTGAAGCATTGCGGAGGAGTCTTTTAGGCTAATAGTAACATCGGTTTCAAATTCTTTTTTAAAGCCACCAAGATATACAAATAGAGGCATTTTATTCTGTTTTGATATTAAGTCATATAAAGCTATTTCTATAGCTGATTTTGCAGAGGTATTTCCTTGAATGCTATCATGAACTATTTGAATAATTCCACTAAAATTTTTATCAAGATCTTTACCTATAAGTGCATTTGAAATCACACCAATAGAAGAGAAGATAGATGCTTCGCTCTCTCCGGTGATTGCAACAGTCGGCGCACATTCTCCATACCCTTTAAGTCCATTATCACATTCAATGCATACGATGATATCTTCTAAGGAATCAACACGACGCAATGAAGTAATAAAGGGAGTTTTGAGACTCGCTTTAAATGGTAAGGTGGTAATACTTTTTATTTTCACAATAGAGAACTTTTTTTGCCTCTATTGTATCATATTAGGTATTAGATGATTTGGCTTCTTCGATTTTGTCATGAAGATTTTTTATCTTTTTTGCTAGCACTTCTCTCTTTTTTTCTATAAGCGCGGCGTCAAAATCATTTTCAATATATTCAAGATCTTTTTGTAGAGCTTTTCTTTCATCTATTAATCTATTTTTTTGTATCTCCATCTCTTCGATGCTCATTTTTTTAGGTTCTTGCATTTTTTTCTCTTTTTATTGCAAGAGTATAAATATAATTTGTAATTTCTATAATCTTGCGTTGTAAATAAATTTATTTTTTAATTTCAAGAAAGTGATTGACAGAAAAAATGATTATATTATCTATGCCTAAAATCTCTTCCTTAATTATATTATACACAAAAAATTTAAGTTTTTATAGTAGATTATATTATCGAAAGTATTTTTGCGACGATCAAACCTCCAAAAGTTCCTAAAATATACCCAAACATTGCCATAATAACACCGATTGGAATCAATGTTTTCGAGTAAGCTCCCGCCAATATGGGTGCTGAAGCTACTCCACCTATATTTGCAAGTGATGCTACTGCAATGATAAAAAGATCGAGTTTAAATATTTTAGCAAAGATAATCATAATGATTGCATGCAAGCTTAGTATTGCCGTGCCCGCCAAGATATAAAGCGGTGCTTTGTCGATATCTTGAAGTGTCGCTCTTGAAGCTATGAGCGCGATAATGAGGTAGAGTAGAGCTGTTGCTAAAGTGGGACTGTGTAATTTTTTGAGTAAGCCCATGCTACCCACAAGACCGAGAGAGGTGGCAATGATAACAATCCATGTAGTTTGTGATACAAAATCTCCGGTAGGCAAAAAAGGTGCTATATTTTGACAAATTATGGATATACCGAGAGCTACGATGATCAATACGACTATATTTTTAAGCTCCTCTTTTCTATTTTGATCAATATTGTCTCTCGGGATATCAAGAGAATCTATATAATCTGTTTTCGCTTTGCTCCATCTGTTGAAGCGGAGTGCATAAGGAGCAAGTGTCAAAAGCAACATAACCCAAAAAGTATAGTTGATAGAATCGCTGATAAGCACATAGCCCATTTGTATCTCATCAGCTTTTACAGAGTCTGCAATTGCAACCATATTTGCCGTGCCACCCATCCATGAGCCACTGAGTGCTCCAAATGCTTTCCATGCATTTGATTCCAAAAAAGGTTTAAATAAAAAATATATACTTATAAACGAGAACATAATCGACCCCATAGCGAGAAAAAAGACAAGAAGCATTTTTTTGCTGAGTTTAAATATCGCTTGTATGTTGGAATTTAAAAGCATTAAAAATATCATTGCAGGTAGAACATAAGCTTTGGATACAGTGTAGATATCACCAATTGTTTCATTTTTTGCAAAAAGTTCCCCAAAAGAGAGCATCATCACAAAAGCGTAAAGAATCACGACAATCGGAAGATACTCAAACAGCTTATAATGTAGTTTTTTTTCGGTTAAAATTGCAATCAAAACAATCATACAGAGCAATGAGATATATAAAAATCCGTTTTCAATCACAATCATTCCTTTTGAGATAAAAAGTATAGCAAAATAATTTCTTTACTTTTAGGAAAAAGTATAAATTAATTTTAATGTATTTTAATTTTTTTCTATTATAATGGTTTTTAATTTTCTATAATTTTTGAGAGTGCAAACATATGATTAGATTTTTATTTCCAACTCTTTTTTTGATATTTCTTAGCGGTTGCACTACTAAAGAGTATGCGCTTTTTCAGGATAGCGATCAAGTTGATATGGAAGCCAAGAGTAGTCTTAGTACATCAATAGGTAGCTCCTCTTTAGCAAAAATTACATCACGCGATAGGTTGTTTATAGAGGTCTTTAACGGTGAAAAACCGATTGTCTCTAGTGGAAACAATACTCAAAACTATCTTGATCCCATGCGTGGATTTACCGTATCAGATGATGGAAGTGTCTATTTACCGCTTGTCGGAAGCGTTCATCTGGGCGGGCTTGATAAAATCGAAGCGAGTAAGTTGCTTACAAAAAAATACGGCGAATATCTTAGATTTCCTTATGCTAAAGTTGATATTTTAAATCAACGAGTTTATGTTTTAGGTGAAGTAAAAAATCCGGGAATTGTTGATGTTACCAATGAAACATTAAATTTCTTTGAAGCATTAGCTCAAGTAGGTGATTTTACAGACTATGCAAATAGAACAGATGTTAAGATTGTTACATATGTAGACGGTGGCAATCCAATCATCAAAACGATTGATATGACAGATGCAAAGTCTATCCAAAAGGTAAGCTTAACACTTAAGCCAAATGATATCGTCTATATACCGCCTCGAGGCATCAAAGTATATAACACTTATCTTAGAGAGACTGCTCCACTTTTGGATACTATTAACAAACTTTTAACACCGTTTGTCAATATAAAATACTTAAAAGATTAAATTAATGAAACATTTATTGGAACCACAACCACAAATAAACATTCAAGAAGACGAGATAGACTTAAAGGAGATATGGAATGTTATATTTCGACAAAAAATTCTGATAGTCTCTATCGCATCAGTAATATTTTTATTGTCCATTATTTATGCATATTTTTCTATCAATATCTATTCTACATATGCGTCTATTCAGGTAGAAAATAGTAAAAAAACTATGTCTATGTCTAGTGAAATTGATATTTTTGCAGGTTCTATCGGTAGAGGTTCAGAGATAGCAGATGAGATTGAGATACTTCAATCGAGAGAATTATTACTTGAACTTATGAATACTAAGCCGTTAAACATAAGATATTTTCAACAAGGATTAGTTAAAGATGCTGAAGTTTATAGCGAAAAGCCCTTTGATTTTTATATCAGTAATGTATCCTTGGATCTTAATGAAATAGTGATATTTAAAATTAAAATATTGGATAAAAATTCATATTATATCAAAGCCGAATCTTCAGATAATTCAGTGATATCTTGGAGTATAGACAAAAAGTACAGATTCAACGAAGTTATCAAAACTCCATATTTTACTCTAAAGGTGAAACCTACTCAACATTTTAATTTAGATAATGACTCTTATGAGGTCTCATATCAATCAAATAAAAATAGTTTCATAGATAGTTTTATCCGATCAAATTTGAGTGTAGAGCAGATATCCAAACAAGCATCTATAGTTAAGGTTTCATTTGAAGATAATATTCCACAAAGAGGCGTAGATATAGTAAACACTCTAGTTAAACTCTATTTTGCCCAAAAAATAGGCTTTCAAAAAGAAGAGACAGGTTTAAAATTAAAATTTGTAAATGAACAACTCAAAATAATATATGACAATTTATCGCAATCGCAGGATAAATTAAAATTTTACAAAGAAGAAAATACTGTAGCATCTATACCAAATAGTTCATCTACTATTCTTAATACACTTATAGATGTTGATACACAACTTGCCCAAACAGAGATGAAACTTAATATTTTAGAAGGGTTAATGAACAATGAAAATATATCTTATATATCTATGGATGCTTTAGGTATAGTAGGCTCTTCTTTGACTAGTACGATTACTGCACTTCATCAAAAAACCGCAACAAGAAATGCACTTTTATCTGAATATACGCCTAAACATCCTGATGTAGTAGAACTTTCAAGTGAAATTCATTCATTGGAATCCTCCATCCGAGGTTCTATAGCAAGTTTATATAATAGTGTCAAAAAACAAAAAGATGATCTAATAACAATCAAGCAGTCATTTGAGAGCTCACTTAGTAGCATGCCAAGTAAAGAAATAGGATTGCTAAACCTAAATCGTAATTTTCAAGTAAACGAAAAGATGTACTCGTATCTTCTTGAGAAAAAAGCTGAATTTGAGATTATGAATGCTTCTACAGTATCAAAAAATAGAATTTTAGATAATGCTATACTTTATCCGAAACCTATCAAGCCAAAAAGATTATTGATAGCTATAGTTGGTTTAATAGTTGGATTAATACTTGGTATGCTTGTGGCATTTGTATTGGAGTTTATAGACAATAAGATTATAACTCCGGAGAATATAGAGCACATTACTAATATCCCTATATATGGGGTAATCCCTGAAAATAAACAAGAAGGGGCAGCTTTTATAGAATCTCTCAATATGATTCGTACCAATATGGAGTTTATTTCTTCACAAAATGCTAGCAAAGTCATAATGATAAGCTCCAATATACCCGAGGAAGGCAAGACCACTATTTCAGCTCATCTTGCCCGTACTCTAGCCAGAGGAAATAAAAAAGTAGTCTTAGTTGATTTGGATATGCGTAAATCCAAATTATTAAGAGAATTTTTGGGTGTAAATGTTAAACATGGTATGAGTTCTTTGTTGGTCGGCAAGGCAACATTAAATGATGCAATTATACATATTGAAGATAATCTAGATGTAATTTTTTCCGGCAAAATACCTCCAAATCCATCAGAGCTATTATTGTCTCAAAATATACAAAATATCATTGATGAACTAAAAAATAGTTATGATTATATCATCATAGATACAGCTCCTATAGGACTTGTAACGGATACTATGATACTTCTCAAAAAACATATACATGATTTATTTTTGGTTGTCATCAGGTCAAGAGTCACAGATAAATCTTTATTGGAAAATTTTGATAAAATGGTGCATAAACATCATCTCAACTCAGTGGGTCTTATACTTAATGGTGTAAAAATAACTCAAGCTAACTATTATGGCTATGGCTATGGCTATGGCTATGGCTATGGTTTAGATTCAAAAGATGATTAATTTTTTTAAAAAAGTAGATTTGGCACCATTGCTTAAGGTGGATTTTCACTCTCATATACTTCCAAATTTGGATGATGGTGCTGCAAATATAGATGATTCTCTTAGGATGATACAGGAATTTTTAGATTTAGGATATAGAAAAATCATTACAACCCCTCATATAAAAAAAGATAAATATGAGAATACTCCAAAAGGTATACAAGATGCCCTTTTGTCTTTAAAGGCAATATTGAAAGAGAAAGAGATTGATGTAGATATCATCGCACTAGCAGAGTATTATTGTGATGCGGGATTTTTGGAGTATATAAAAAATGATGATATTTTACATCTAAATCATTTTGTGCTCTTCGAGTTTTCCTATATGATCCCACCTCCTAATCTAGAAGAGATTATCTATGAGCTTAAAGTGCGAGATTATATTCCGGTTCTTGCTCATCCTGAGAGATATTCGTATTTTCACAATAAGTTAGATAGATATGAGTATTTAAAAAATTTAGGAGTTTATTTCCAGGTCAATCTCAATTCTCTTGCGGGTCATTATGCTCGACCGGCACAAAAGACCTTAAAATATTTAAGTAAAAAAGGATTTATTGATTTTGTTGGTAGTGACGCCCATCATCAAGAGCATATAGAGATATTACGCAAAGTTATGAAAAGTAGAGAATTTACAATGCTATTTCAGGAGAACAATATATTGAATAATATTTTTTTAGAGGAATCTTTATGATTGTATTTGGGAAAAGGTACATTTTTAGTGACAAAGATATACAAAGTGTCGCTATGAGTAAAAACGATATTTACTATGTGGATGATACGGCAAAAGATCCTCAAAATGTCATTCGGGAGATAAAAAGTCATTTTCATTTACCTAAAAGTGAGTACATTATCCTCAATACCGACAAAGAAGTTCATCCCGCTATCATTACTTTTTTGACTCACTTGCAGTATGAAAATAATATTACCATACTAAGTATTGAGCATTTTTTTGAAAAAAAACTTCAAAAGTGTTATATTGCTGAACGAAATGATGATCTAGATTTTCTCGATGCCATCAAATCATATACGAAATGGCAATATTTTCAAAAGAGATGTATCGATTTCTTTGGGGTATTTTGGCTCTTCTTTTTTTCGTGGCCTGTAATGATTTATAGTTATTTTAAGATTAAAAAAGAGAGTCCGGGAAAGGCTTTTTTTAGACAAATGCGTATCGGTAGAGAAAATAAAAACTTTGAGTGTATCAAATTTCGAAGTATGCATGAAAATACAGACTATTTTAACCACTATACGCAAGAAGATGATCCCCGGATTTTTCCATGGGGAGCAAAGATGCGAAAATCACGGCTTGATGAGCTCCCGCAAATGCTCAATATCCTTAAAGGCGAGATGCATCTTATTGGTCCAAGAGCAGAGTGGGGTGAACTTGTCAAAGATTATGAGAAGCAGATCCCTTTTTATACTGAGCGACATCTTGTGGCTCCCGGAATTACAGGTTGGGCACAGGTGAATTACCCCTATGGAGCCAATATTGAAGATGCACGCCAAAAATTGATGTATGATCTCTATTACATCAAAAATTGGAACATATGGTTAGAGCTTAAAATCGTATGGAAAACAGCAATGACGGTTATAAAGAAAAAAGGGATATAGATTTTTTATACCCAAAAGTGAGTATATTTTTTTTGTTATTTTTTAATGAATTGTAACTTTATTATAATAAAATTTTGATATACTATTTCAAAATATTTAATCACACTAATGACTTTTTTTAGTCGAGTGTAAACTGTATTTTCTATAATCTCATAGATATTCAGCGATACTTTTATTTTACTACTTTAAATTTTATAGAGTTGCTTTTAGCATTGGGGATAATCAAAATTGGGGTTTTGATTAAAATAACACAATGGAGCAGTATTTGTTATCATCAATAAATTTAATTTTCTTAGTTCATGATAATTTATCTTTTTGCGGAGAAATGTTATGAATATTTTAGTGACCGGTGGAGCAGGTTATATAGGTAGCCATGTAGCTAAACAACTTCTTGAGAGTACTACACATGATATTATCATTATAGATAACTTGTCAACAGGCAATAAGCAGACATTAAAAACATTGCAAAAGATAAGAGATTTTAAATTTATCAAGTTAGATCTCAATAGATTTAAAAAAGTGGATAAAGTTTTAGAAAAATACAAGATAGATACGATTATGCATTTTGCAGCAAGCATAATAGTTCCCGAATCAGTTGAAAATCCACTTAAATACTATATGAACAATACAGTAAATACAACCAATCTCATCAAATGTGCGTTTAATAATGGAATTAAAAAATTTATCTTTAGTTCTACGGCTGCAGTGTATGGTGAACCAATCGATATCCTAACAAGTGGTATAGATGAAAGTTATGTTACTCATCCCATCAATCCTTATGGTATGAGTAAGCTTATGAGTGAGCAAATTTTAATGGATGCAGCTACAATTAATGATGATTTTAAATTTGTTATATTTAGATATTTCAATGTAGTCGGAGCAGATATCAACTATGATGCATCAGAACTGCAGCCAAGAATCGGGCAAAGTTTTCCAAATGCTACACATCTCATCAAAATAGCCTCAGAATGTGCCTCAGGCAAAAGAGTTAAAATGTCAATATTTGGAGATGACTATGCGACAGATGATGGCACGGGTGTGAGGGACTATATCCATGTAGATGATTTGGCAGATGCTCATATCAGGGCTATAGATTATTTGCAAATAAATCCTAGTGATATATTTAATCTCGGGTACGGTAAAGGTTTTTCTGTCAAGGAAGTTGTAGAGACTATGAAGCAAGTTACAAAGGTTGATTTCTCCGCGGATATTGTAAATCGTAGAGCGGGCGACCCGGCAATTCTTATCGCAAATAATGCCAAAATAATATCGAAAATGAATTGGACTCCAAAGTATGATGATTTAGCTCTTATATGTAAGTCGGCTTATGAGTGGGAAAAGA
Source organism: Campylobacterales bacterium (assembly GCA_016937775.1). Lineage (GTDB taxonomy): Bacteria > Campylobacterota > Campylobacteria > Campylobacterales > Sulfurovaceae > BN30871. Next base: position 9,427 of record JAFGVX010000075.1, read on the forward strand.
AATTATGAAAAAGTTTCTCATCGTATTTGGAACTCGTCCGGAGGCTATAAAAATGGCACCGCTGGTCAAAGCCTTCGAGTCCTACAACTCACGAATCACGGTGCAACCCCGCAGGAACGAGGATCATCACGAATTACGAATCACCGTCAAGGTCTGCGTCACTGCACAGCATAGAGAGATGCTTGATCAGGTTTTGGAGCTTTTTGAGATTATTCCCGATTATGATCTTAATATCATGCATTCAACACAAGATCTTTATGACATAACTTCTAATGTGCTTTTAGGTATGCGATCGGTGCTTCTTGATTTTAAGCCCGATGTAGTGTTTGTGCATGGTGATACGACTACTACATTTGCAACTTCTGTGGCGGCATTTTATCAACAGATCAAAGTTGCCCATGTCGAGGCAGGACTTCGAACGGGCAATCTCTATAGTCCTTGGCCCGAAGAGGCCAACCGCCAGCTCACGACACAGATCACTGCCTACCATTTCGCGCCGACATCTATCTCCAAAAACAACCTTCTCAAAGAGAATGTCAACGAGGCAAATATCGCTGTCACAGGAAACACCGTCATCGACGCACTCTTTTTCGCCCTCGACAAGATCAAAAGCAACCCGGCATTGGAAGAGGAGATTATCCACTCCATCAACAAAACGCTCCCCTCGACATTCCAATTACCAATCAACGACTCAACACTTAACCCTCAACACTTAACACTCCAGAATCAGCCAAAGCTGATTCTGGTTACCGGCCACCGACGCGAAAACCACGGGCAGGGTTTCATCAACATCTGTAATGCACTGCGGGAGATAGCGCTTAAAAACCCGGAGATTGATATCGTCTATCCCGTCCACCTAAACCCCAATGTCCAGAAACCGGTCCGCGAACTCCTTTCGGAAGTAGAAAACATCCATCTTATCGCACCATTGCAGTACGAGCAGTTCATCTATATGATGGATAAGTCCTACTTTATCATCACCGACAGCGGAGGAGTACAGGAAGAAGCACCATCTCTTGGTAAGCCAGTACTTGTGATGCGTGAGACGACAGAACGCCCCGAGGCATTGGAAGCGGGTACGGTCAAACTGGTCGGAACCGACACGGCTCTCATCATAGTAGAAGCTCAAGAACTCCTTGATAATCCGGAGGCATATGAGAAAATGAGCCGTGCCAGTAACCCGTATGGCGACGGGGAGGCGTGCCAGAAAATCATAGATTTTATAAAATTGAAAATTTAGAATGGAGAATTGATAATTGAAAGATAATATACTTTTAGATAAATCTTTTTCTTTTGCTGTTAGAATAGTAAATTTATATAAATATTTATGTGAAGATAAAAAAGAGTTTGTTTTATCAAAACAACTTTTAAGAAGTGGAACTTCAGTAGGTGCGAATATAAATGAGGCACAAGATGCCCAAAGTAAAAATGATTTCATCTCAAAATTATCAATATCACTAAAAGAAGCAAGAGAAACAAAATACTGGATTGAACTTTTAAGAGAAACTGATTATCTAACAGATAAAGAAGCAAATAATATTTTAGAAGATTTGATTGAAGTAATTAGGCTACTAGTTTCAATAATTAAATCAACAAAGGTAAATAATGAAAAATAATTCTACATTCTCAACTTTCAATTTTCAATTAAAAAAAGTGTGCGTCATTGGCCTGGGTTATATCGGGCTTCCAACTTCGGCTCTATTGGCAAATCACGGTTATGATGTGCTTGGGGTTGATATAGCTCAAGATGTTGTTGATACTATAAATGCGGGTAATATACATATCGTTGAGCCGGAGCTTGATACTTTTGTTCGCTCTGCTGTCAATTCGGGTAAGCTCAAAGCTGACATAGTTCCCACTGAAGCAGATATATTCATTATCGCTGTACCGACTCCCTTTCACTCAACTCCATCAACCATCGACGATCAACCATCAACTCTTGGCGGTCATACGCCAACTCCCAACATCGACTATGTCGTCTCGGCAACAAAATCGATAGCCCCTTATGTGAGAGAAGGAAACATCGTCATCGTATAATTAAAAGTGCTGAAAAATTGATATAAAATTATAAGGCACGATAGAGATTACAGAGGATGAATAAAAACTTGG
>JAFGVX010000076.1 GCA_016937775.1 Campylobacterales bacterium
AAAAAAGGGAGTCGAAACTCCGCTCCACCAAGCCCTATAAGCCCTCCAAGAGAGCCTATGGTTGCCCCTCCGATAAAACTTTTGAATTTCATCTTAAATCTTTGTCAAAATAGGATTGAAAGCTTTACTTGAAAGCAATATCTTATCCCCTATATTTAAGGCTTCAATATCACTTTTAACCGCCGTTACTTTGATAATCTCATTGTGAGCTAAAATCTCCACGATGTATAAAATATCACTTTTTTGGATACTTAGCACCTCACCTACTACCTTAAACTTTCCGCTTATGTTTTGATTTGAAAATACCTCACTTGGGCTTCCATCGTCTGTGATTTGCCCTAAAGCTATCTTAAAAACACGATTACTAAGCCTGAAAACCTCACTAATATCGTGACTGACTAAAATAGAAGTGATGTTAAATCTCTGATGGATACTATGAAGTTCATCTTGAAGCTTAAGCCGCATTGCACTATCAAGAGCCGAGAGTGGTTCATCAAGAAGCAACATCTTTGGACTACTCATAAGTGAACGGGCTACTGCCACTCGTTGTTTTTGCCCACCACTTAGGTGTTCAGGTTTCATCTTGGAGAGGTTTTCTATCTCCATAATCTCTAAAATCTCATCCACTTTTTTGGTATCTTTTTTATCTTTCAAAGCATATTCAAGATTTTGTCGCACGCTCATATTTGGAAAAAGGGCATAGTCTTGAAACACAAACCCCACTCCTCTTTTTTGTGGTGGAAGATTGACCTTTTTTTCACTATCAAACCACACCTCATCATCTACTATTATCTTCCCGCTTTGTGGAGTTTCTAGACCTGCTATGATTCGCAAAAGCGTGGTTTTTCCACTGCCACTTTTTCCAAAAAGGGTTAGAAAGTCACCGTTTTGTATCTCTTTGTTTACAATCAAATCTATCGTACCATCTGCGGTATGAAGTGGTTTTGTTATGTTTATTTGTATCATCTAAATTCACTTTTTACCATAGATTTATTTATCATATAGACAAAAAGCAAAATGGCAAACGAGATTGCAAAAAGAGTAAAAGCATACTGATTCGCCAAACCATAATTAAGTGCTTCCACCTCATCATAGATAGCAATACTTGCTACTTTGGTCTCTCCCGCCTTGTTGCCTCCTATCATAAGCACCACCCCGAATTCCCCAACAGTATGAGCAAATGTAATTACAATTCCTGTAAGAATTGAGGGTTTCATATTTGGTAAAAGCACTGAGTAAAGTGTTTGAAGTTTGCCTTTTCCTAAGATATATGAAGCTTCACTAAGCGATTTACTCAAAGCACTAAAACCACTTTGGATTGGATGTACCATAAAAGGGAGGCTAAATATCACGCTTGCTACAACAAGTCCTTCAAAACTAAATACCAGCCTAAGGCTAAATGTCTCATCAAGCCAAGCTCCAAAACCATTTTTTGGACTAAAAGCCAAAAGGAGATAAAACCCCAAAACAGAAGGCGGTAATACCAACGGCATCGAAACTATTGTTTCAGCTATTGGTTTAAATTTTGATTTTGTTTGAGATAAAAAATACCCAAGCGGGATACCAATACAAAGCAAGATAACGGTAGTAACTCCCGCCAACTTAAAAGTAAGGAGCATCGTTTGAATAAATGATTCATCCATTATTTACCCTTTTTGTATCGAGACTTCATTTGATTTGACAAGCCATCGAAACTCATCATCAACTTGGCATTTTAATTCATTTAAAGCCCCCCTTGTGATGATTGAGGTTATCTTTTTTCCATAAAAATCAAACGCAACTTCCGCCAAAATCTCTCCTATACTAATAGATGTAATGCGAGAAACAAAGGAATTTCTCGCACTCACTTGTGACTCTGGTGTCGCTATCATCACCTCTGTCTCTTTGAAAAGAAGATTTACTCTCTCCCCTTCTTTATACTCCTCATCGCCACTTAAAATCAAAACACTCAAGATTTTATCTTCAACTTCTACAAAAACTTGCGTGATTCCCTCAACACTTTTTATCTCCTTTATCACTCCAGTAAGCCGATTCATTTTGCTTTTCCAAAGCCGTATTTTTCAAAACTATTTTGTGCAAAATCTAAAAGTAAAAAATCTCCAAATTTTTTCGCCAAAGGTTTATCTTTTGCATATTTAGTAAGCACAAAAGCTTGTTTCATAGGGGAGTATTTACTTAAATCAATGAGTTGATATTCACTTGGTTTTTTGGTAGATTTGATAAGTGAAAATGCCACAAGTCCTACTTCAGCAGCACCACTATCTACAAACTGAACACTTTGTGCGATATTGTCTCCAAGGACTAGTTTATCTTTTGCACCCTCTTCTAAACCATAATTTTTCAATATCTCTAAAGCTGCTACACCATAAGGGGCAAGTCGTGGATTTGCTATAGAAAGATGTTTTATTTTGTCACTTTTTATCACCTCTAACCCTTCTTTTAAAAGCTCCTCATCATGACTAAAAAGTGCTACCACTCCCATCGCATAAGTTTGAGGCTCACTTATAGCATTCCCATCACTGACTATTTTGGCAGGATAAGTGGTGTCTGCTGCTAAAAAAATATCATAATCAAGTCCATTGGAAAATTGGGCATACGCTTTACCGGTAGCACTATAAGTCACCACTATTTCATCATTTGGATTTAGTTTTTGAAACTCACTTACAATTTCTTGCATCGCAAGCTTTGTACTGCTTGCTGCAAAAACAGTTAATTTATCTGCAAACAAACTTCCATTTAGCCCCAATATTAAAAGTGTTGCCACTATTATCTTTTTCATCGTCTCTCCCTGAAATCTATAATTTGCTTCTAGTCGCATTTCACGATTTGAAGTCTCTTTCGGATACAAAGCTGTTGGCTTGTTATCTTGATCCATAAATCTAGCTTTAAGCTCTACCCCATCAAAATTTCCTGAAAGCTTTTGAATTACATCAAGATTCCATTGGTTTGTATCCCCGTTTCCAAACCCTCTATTTGTCATAGATTGATATGGTTTTTTACTCTCATCTCTATCATATTTACTATAACTAAGAACAGTGCTTAGCCCTTCTACATAGTTACCCCAATCATAGTCAAGTTGTGCTTTGTACGAAGTTGTACCAGCATTCCAGTCTGTTTGTGTTTTGCTTCTAGTGTATCCATTTGTTGGAAATCCCCTCCATGGTGCGATTATATCTGCATCATTTGATGTATGTGAAGTTGCTATTAATACTCTACTGTTTCCTATATTTATCGTGGTTTTTAATGCCCATAAAGAACCATCTATTTTGTTGTTGCTGTCATTATTGTTTGCTTGCGGTAAGATTATATCTCCTGCTCCAATGTCAGATTGTTTTATATATCGTCCACCAAAACCTATGATGACATCTCCAATCTCTGTCGCATAGTTGGCTTCAATCATAGCTTGATCTACTAAGTTATCCCAGTGCATACCCCATGCCTGAAGTTCTAAATTGTCTATAGATCTATTTTTGGCTCCAAGTATAAAAAGGTCAGGATTGTTTTTACCAGCATAATGGTTTAAAATTTGCGTTGGCGTATCTCCAGTAGTCGCCATACCATCAAAATAACTCATACCTCTTTCTTTAATTTTTTGTGTATAGTTAAATTGTATAGTAGTATTTAGCAAATCATTCGAGACAATTTCTATGCCTTCTACGGCAATGGGTATCATTTTTGTATCGTTTGGAGTTACCCATGGATTTGTTGTTAAAAATCGTCCAGTTTTTGTTTTTGTTCTTGCGAAATCATAACCCATATAGAGTTGTGCCAGCGTAGTAAATCCTTCTGCGTATTTACTTCCAGCATCTCTTAAGAACAAATCTTTACTAGTGGTTGCTGTAACTCCATCCTCTGGGTCTGTGATGTTAAAGGCATTTTGTGTAGTGTAAAGCCCACTTCCTAAAGTAAATCCATGATAAGAAGCGGTTTTATAAAGGATACTTCCACCTATGGCAAATCCACTAGCATCATCTCCATTTTTGCCAGTTGCACTGTTATCATCCCAGTCGGTCAAGAAGTATTGCATTCTTATGCGTCCTTCCCATTTTCCATTTTTAAATGCATCACTTATGGTTTCAGCGGCTTGTGATGTTGAAAGTAGGGCAAAAACAACAATTGCAACGATGCTAAATCTTTTCATCTTATTCTTTATGTAATAAACTATATAACGCAAAATCTAAATGCAAATTCTGTTCCACAAGCTATTCAATCGTTATATAAAGAATAATATAATGATAGTGCTTACAATAAAGTTATTTATCGGATTTTATTATACACCGATGAGTATATTGTCATATTCTATAATCGCATATGCTTGTGTGTTTTCTGAGAGTTTTATGTTGGCATTGCTTTCTAAGAATGCTGTGAGCATGAGTCCTTTGTCCGTTTTAAAAGTGATTTCTATATTTTCATCTGACTTTTCTATAAGCTCAATGTCGCCTTTGAGTACATTGCATTTTTGAGTCTCTTTTGGAGCCTCGAAAACGATTTTAATATCACTTGATTTGATGATAGCATAGATGCTTGCGTCTTGTTTGATACCTATATTTTTGAGAGATTTTGTCGTAATCTTTGATTTGAGCGTCTCTCCTTCTTTGGTTTTAAGAGAAATTATGGAGCCGAGTTTATGTTCATCAAGGCTTATCACCTTGCATAAAAGTTGATTTCTTGCACTTGTAGTAAGAAAAGTTCGATTTAAGATCATCTTGAGTTTTTGAGGGTTGTCGCCCGCCTCTTTGAATCGCTCTATAAATTCTCTATAAAGTTTATGAAAATCATCATAGGTTGCTATCATCTCGCGTGCATATGGTGTCAGTTTTGTTCCACCGCCACTTTTGCCGCCGATTTGCTTTTCTAAAAATGGAGTTTTTGAGAGCTTATCGATATCACGAAGCATATCCCATGCGGCCTTGTAACTCATCTTCATCGCTTTACTTGCTGCGTGGATAGAACCGTGCTCATCTATCTGTTTAAGTAATCTTACTCGCCCTTCACCTAAGAATGGTTTGTTGTCTTTGTTAAGCCAAAATCGCCCGTCAATCTCCATCATCTATATGCTCCGTTTCTTCTGCTCTCTTTTGGTTATTATAGTATAATTTATTGAGAGTTCGTGTTTTATTAGTTTTGCATTAAAACAATTATCTAAATTACTTAGATTTTAAAAGGATTGTTGGTTTATGAAAGTTGATATTAATAAAGAGCGATATGTTGTTGCACTTGAAAAAGCACTTACAGAGTTCTATAAAGCAAAAACAACAAATGAAAATGAACTTATAGAGTATCATAGAGGTTTTTGTAAAGGAATGATTTCTATATTTAAAACACTTGATTTATTTTCTGAAAATGAAATAAAAGAGATTATTACCGACTCTAAGCTTAGTGTGCCAACCATTTTGCGATAATTATTTTTTATTTTAAAGGGGTAAAATTGAGAAAATAACTTATCTTAGAAACAGCAAGATAAAGACTCGATACCTGCCCATCGCAGAAATGATGCTCCTTAAGGAGCATTGTAATTAATCGTTATATTATTATCAAATTTATTATAATAAATAAATATTTTTGATATAATATAGTGACGGGTTATCAAATCTGTTATTTGCTTGGGTAGCATATTTTAGATGGTTTATGATAGGTCTGCATATAGCAGATTCATTGTGAAGGATAAGTTGTTCTCATGCAATGATGTATGATGAACTGTATGTCAAATCAATGACCAGTAAAATGTATGGTCTCACGAAAGGATTTATATCATGACAATCAAAACTACGCTAGTATTAGCTACTACTTTCATCGGGTTCTTATCTTTGGCAAATGCTGATTCTGTTAAAGTTCTCACAACTGCTGATGTTGCAGGACAAACAGTTGCGACTGAAAAAGAGATTGGATTTACACCAACAACAGATACAATTACTGTAAAAGTTGCAGGAAAAACTTGCACTATGGGATCATCTACGCTTGGTTCTGCACCACAAGGGTGCAATTATATTGTAAATGTTGATGTGAATGGTGTTTCGGCAACATTAAAAGAAGACTCCACTATTGCGGTTTGCAGTAAAATCCCGGCAACATGCAATTAAGATAGCGTTGAGCATTTGAAACCCTTCAAATGTTTACTCGTTTCGTATCTCTTGATGCGAGATACATATGCTGCCCAACATTATAAGCTCAACGAAGAGGCTTTTGTATTAGTGGTGTGCAAAATAAAAATGCATTTTTTCTTGAGTATATAATCTTACGCGAAGTGAAATGTACACAACGGTAAGCCAATTTAGACTACAATACTAAATTAAGAAGAGTAAGGTATAAGCATTTGATGCCTGATGCATAATTTTATGTCACAAATCAATACTAGGTAAATAATAATGAATAATTTTTTTGATGTGAGTAAACTATCTGCTATAGAGTCGCAGTATGAGGCTCAAAAGATAGCTTTTGCACCGATTGTATTTCAAGCAGTGAGAGTACTTAGAGATAGTGGTATTCTCAAATTGATAGAGGAAACGAAAGAGGGCTTAGCGCCAAGCGATATAGCAGAAAAACTTTCTATGAGCGATTATGCTGTCAATGTTTTGTTGGAATCCGGACTAAGTGCCGGGGTTGTTGCGAGAGATGAAGAGAGATTTTTTCTTACGAAGATAGGATATTTTATCCTAAATGACGAAATGACTCGTACTAATATGGATTTTAATCATTATGTAAATTATCTAGGTTTGTATGAATTAGAAAATTCTATCAAAACTCAAAAACCATGCGGGTTAAAAATCTTTAACGATGACGATACTATATACCCAGGGCTATCAAAATTGCCAAAAGATGTGAAAAAAGCTTGGTTTGATTTTGACCATTTTTACTCAGATTCTGCATTTGCTGAAGCAATTGAGATACTCAAAAAACATAAAATTCGAAAACTTTTAGAGATAGGCGGAAATACCGGTAAATTTGCTACGCTTTGTGCAAAGAGCATCCCGGAGTGTCATATAACTTTAGCTGATCTTCCCGGGCAATTAGACGAGGCTAACCAAACGATAAAAGAGCTAGGATTATCAAATCAGATTGATACATACTTTGCAAATATGCTTGATGAGTCAACAGAGCTTCCGAGGGGATTTGATAGCGTTTGGATGAGTCAATTTTTAGATTGTTTTTGCGAAGAAGATATCATCAAGATACTAAAAAAAGCATCCAATGCTATTGAGGATGACGGTAAGATATTTATCTTAGAGCCTATATGGGATCGTCAGCGATATGAGACATCAGCATATTGCATCATCAATACCTCGCCATACTTTACGGCACTCGCCAATGGAAATAGTAAAATGTTTAATTTTGGAGAACTCAACAGACTGATAACAAAATCAGGTTTATATGCAGACGAAATTCATGATGGTTTGGGTTTTTCTCATTCGTTGATAGTGTGTAAAAAAATAGAGGAAGTGTAAGTGTTTAGGTAATGCCAATGTTATTCCTGTAAAGGCATATATTATAAATAAAAGGGCGAGAAGATTTCTCCCGAGGTAAAAGTAGATGTTGATATAAACTCAAAATTGTAATGCGCGCCACCTTTTACGCCGAAGCGTAAAAGAGAAATGCTTTATTGGCAATGCATATATCCGTAATTCCACCCATTTCGATAGTTGGAGTTGTGGTTATAGAGATATGTATTTTTCTTTGTTCCGGGGTGTTGTCTTGACCAACAACCGTCACTTTTGCCTTGCTGATAATAATTGGTTGAACCTGCCGCACAATGACTATACCCGTAATTCCATCCATTTCGATAGTTGGAGTTGTGATTATAAAGATAGGTATCTTTTTTTGTTCCTGCATGTTGTTTTGACCAGCAACCGTCACTTTTACCTTGCTGATAAAGATTGGTTGAACCTGCCGCACAATGACTATACCCATAATTCCATCCATCTCTATAGTTGTTGCTATGGTTATAGAGATAGGAATCTTTTTTTGTTCCTGCATGTTGTTTTGACCAGCAACCGTCACTCTTACCTTGTTGGTAAGTGCCGTTATCTCCCGGTGCTAAAACTATGCCTTGTGGCGGTACGCACCCCGCTACGATAAACATCATAAACAGAGAGTAGATGAGCGTTCTTAACTTAAACATGTTTTCTCCTTTTTAGTTTTTTCTATCTGCTTTAATTATATCAAAATTTTCATCATGTATATTTTTGAAAAACTTTAAGATCAAACTATGAAAGATTATTTATATCTTTGATTCAAATCGTCATTAGCATATTGCTTTTCTTTTTGTGTAATTTTTTCTCGTTATAGTATAATATATTGAAACTTATGCATGTGAAATATAGAGCATTGGAGCGAGGAAAGGATAATAAATGAATAATTTACGCATAGTATGCCCGCATTGTTATAAAATCAATTCAATTCCACCTAAAGAAAACTACATAAAAGCCAATTGTGGAGCATGTAAAAAATCCTTATTGGATACCAAGCCGGTTATGTTGGATATGGGTAATTTCGATAGCTTTATAGCAAATAATGATATACCGGTTGTTGTTGATTTTTGGGCACCATGGTGTGGTCCATGCCGCATGATGGCGCCAACTTTTGAAGAAGTGGCAAAGAAATTTCCTCTTAAGATACGATTTGCAAAACTCAATACTGAAGATTTTGGCTCCATTGCAGGCAGATACAACATTAGTGGTATCCCAACTATGATACTCTTTCAAAACGGCAAAGAGCATAAAAGGATTTCCGGAGCATTAGATGCACAATCGATGATACAATGGCTTAGTTGAAATGAAAACAAGGAAGATGATTTTATAGTTAGCAATTTGTAACGCATGAGCAATACTTAAGGAGTGGTAACCTAGGAACACTTTATGCATATCAAAAGTCAAAAATTGATGGATAAAAGTATAGCTATGAATTGTGCGACGCCAAGTGCCACTTATCAGTTTGCAAAGAAGTTTTCACATTATAAGGATTTCTATGCAAAGTCAAATGAGCTCACTTTCTCAAGGCTTGGTCTTGGAACTTTCAACAAGGAGCCTTACAAAGAGGAGAACTATGTTTTTCACTACATAGAAGGTGTAAAGCAGGCGATCAGAAGCGGCATCAACCTCATTGATACGGCATCAAATTATCGATACGGCGAGAGCGAAAAAGAGATTGGTGAAGCGCTTGGAGAGCTTTTTGAGAGTGGTGAGGTAAGCAGAGAAGAGCTTATCATCTGTTCAAAAGGCGGTTTCATTCCGCTGTGTTACCCTTTCCCTAAAAATCCTTATGTGTGGATAGAAGAAAATATACTCACACCAAAGCTTGCCACCAAAGAAGAGATTGAGCTTGATCAGCACTGTATGAGTCCCGATTTTTTAGAATACTCTTGCAGGGGTTCGCTAAAAAGACTTGGAGTCAATACGCTTGATATCTACTTTTTGCACAATCCGGAGATGCAATTAAAAAGGCTTGGCAAAGAGGTTTTTTACGAGGAGATAGAGAAGATATTTGAGCGTTTCGAGTTGCTTAGAGCACAGGGGCTTTTTCATTATTATGGCGTGGCAACTTGGAATGCATTTTTGCTTGATGAGACACACGAAGAGCACATCAGCTTAGAGCGATTGATGGATGTGGCACAAAAAGTCGGCGGCAAGGAGCATGGATTTAAGTATATTCAAGCGCCTTTTAACCTCGCAAAAACACACGCCTATACACTCCAAACTCAAAAGGTAAAGGGCGAGGCGTGCACGCTGATACAAGCAGCGAAGAGAGTCGGTGTCGATATGATAGGTAGCTCATCGCTTTTACAGATGAACCTTTTTAAAAAATCATTTACCCCCGAAGTGGGATTTATCTTAGATAAACAGATGATACTCAAAAATGACATCCAGCTTGCATTGCAGTTTGTGCGCTCAACAAGGGGTGTGCTTAGTGGGCTTTTTGCTTCAAAAGTACCGGTACATATCCAGCAAAATGTAGAGATAGGGAAGATAGACGCCACACCGCAAAACTATTATAATCTTCTCTTTAGGTTGTAGCGATGATCTATGATGTTGTGGTCGTCGGAGGCGGCATTGCCGGATTGATGGCGGCTATCGAAGCGAAAAGCTCTACAAATAGAGTTGCTATCATTACAAAAGGCAATCTCTTTAAATCAAATAGTTCTCTCGCAAGCGGAGGAATCAATTCCGTGCTTGATCCGTATGATTATGTAGAAATTCGAAAACATATCAATGATACGTTCACAAGTGCCGCAGGACTTGGAGATAAAAAAAGCATAGAGCATATGTGCAAACAAGCACCCCGCATCATCAAAAAACTTGTAAGTTTTGGTGTGGAGTTTGACAAAGACGATAACGGAGTTATAGTGCAACGAAGTTTTGGTGGTGGGAGTGCAAAAAGAACATGCTATGTAGGCGATAAAACAGGCGCAGCGATCACACAAGCACTCATAAAACATGCAAAAAGTTTAGGCGTACAGTTTTTGGTCAACAACTTCATCATGAACCTAGCCCTCCATCACTCCAAGGTAAGCGGCGTCATCTCATTGAGACGGTTTGATTCAAGCGTGGTTGTCTATCCTGCCAAAGCAGTTATCTTAGCAGGCGGTGGATACGCCGGTATCTATAGGGGTTTTAGTACCAATGCCGTTGACTATACGGGTGATCTTCTTGCTGTCGCTCTGCGCGCCGGATTGCGTTTGCAAGATATGGAATTTGTACAGTTTCATCCAACGGGATTTGCAAAGAGCAACAATCTTGTGAGTGAAGCAGCAAGAGGTGAAGGTGGTTATCTCGTCAATGATGAGGGTAAGCGATTTGTCGATGAGTTAGAGCGGAGAGATATAGTTTCAAGGGCGATTGCCGAGCAGATAGAAAATGGCAAAAAAGTCTTTATCGACCTAAGGCATCTTGGTAAAGAGCTCATAGAGAAGAAGCTTCCATCCCTTTACAAGAATGCTTTTTTGCAGGCAGGGATTGACCTTAGTGAAGAGCTTTTGCCCATCAAGCCGGTAGCACACTATACGATGGGAGGCATCGAAGCAAGTAATGGGGTCAACACCGATATAAAAGGACTTTTTGTTTGTGGTGAGTGTGCCGCAAATGGTGTGCATGGCGCCAATAGGCTTGGTGGTAATTCACTGCTGGAAGGAGCCGTCTTTGGGGAGCTTGCAGGTATAAGAGCGCTTGCGTATAGTAGAGCGAAAGATTTTTACCCGATAGACTATAGCAAAGTGATAAAAGATATAGAGCTTGTCGATAAGATATTTGATAAAGATACCTCCAAAAACTTCAATGCGATGCGCATCAGTCTTGGCAATATGATGTTCTCTAATGTTGGCATCAAGAGAACGCAAGAGGGCTTAGAGAAAGCATATGATTATATTAGTTATCTCAGAAGTGAAGTACCGACGCTGCACTGTATAGGCAAGGAGCGTACCAATAATGTCGAATTAGTCTCTATATTAGAGCTTAGAAATGTGACCGAGATAGCAGAAGCCGTGATACTCTCAGCACTCAAGCGTGAGGAGAGCAGAGGAGCTCATTTTAGGGTAGACCATGAAGAGACCAACCCCAAATATGCAGAATCAATCGTCGTCCAAGAGCTTAAAAAAGGCATCTTGAGAGTCTTTTTCAAAGAACATAAGTTGCTCTATAAGATTCGAAAGATTTTTAACGCAAAAACAAATTAACTTAAAATAAAAGGAGAAGAGATGGCAAAAGTTATGCTAAGAGAACAAGGTGGAGAAATATATTTTTATATCGCAAAGAAGGATATGGAAGAGACTATCAAAACTATAGAGTTTGATAGCGATGAAGAGTGGGGTGGTGAAGTTGAGCTTAGTAACGGCGAGACTTGGTGGATACAGCCCGGACCAAAGAACCTTCCAAAAGAAGAAGTATGTAAAAAAATATCTGATTGATGCTTTTTTAAGCATGATAAATAATCAGAACTTGCTTAATAGCTGTATAATAAATAAACAAACTTGAGCTATATAGGAGAATGTATGAAAGCGCAATGCGATATTTGTATGATACAAAAAGAGCTCTCTACGCTCTATGACATTGCAAATTATATGTCTGATTCCAGGGATATAGTAAAGTCATTTGAAAATTCTCTTGGTGCCTTAAAGAATTCACTTGAACTTGATAATTGTGTTATCTACAAACTAGAAAACGAGACACTGGGTGTTTTTGCCTCTTTGAATTTCAACAAGTTTCAAAAAGAGCTTGCTTCTTATAAGATAGGAGAGGGCTCAACGGGGCTCGCGGCGCAAAGTAAAGAGCCGATCGTTGTTGAGAATGTGCACAATAACATCCTCTTTTTAAACAAAGCGGGCAATAGAAATGCAAGCACGATATCGTATATCGCCGTTCCGTTGCTTGTGGATGATCAAGTAATCGGTGTGCTTGGAGCCAATCTGACCAAAACTACGAAAATCGATTTTGAAGAGACGGTGAGGATACTTACTATCATAAGTTCACTCTTTGCTCAAGCGATGTATTCACATATCTCTTCAGAAGCCGAGAAGCAAAAATTGCAAGATTTGAAGCTCTACTATAAGATGGAGTGGGATTCAAAAGTACATAATTTTGGAGATATAGTCGGTGAGCATCCGAAGATACAGCATGTTTTCAAATCGATAGAGCGCATAGCTCAATCCGATGTGACTGTTCTCGTGCGTGGCGAGACGGGAACAGGCAAAGAGTTGGTTGCCGCAGCGATTCACAAAAGAAGCAAAAGGTGCGATGAGCCGTTTATTAAGATTAACTGTGCGGCGATCTCAGATACACTCATAGAGAGTGAGCTTTTTGGGCATGAAAAAGGCGCCTTTACAGACGCGAAAGATATGAGAAAAGGGCGATTTGAGCTTGCTGATGGAGGGACACTCTTTTTAGATGAGATAGGTGATATCTCTCCTTCTGCACAGGTAAAGCTTTTGCGTGTACTTCAAGAGAGAGAGTTTGAACGCGTTGGTGGATCTAAAACTATCAAGGTCAATGTTCGTCTCGTTGCAGCAACCAATAGACCGCTTGAACAGATGGTAAAAGAGGGGAAATTTAGAGAGGATCTTTACTATAGACTCAATGTTATCCCTATTGATCTGCCTCCGCTTAGAGAGCGAGGCGATGATATTAAGCTTTTGGTTAATTTCTTTTTGAAACGCTCTATGAGCAATCATAAAAAATTGGTCATTATCACTGATGAGGCAATGAGTGAGCTGATGCATTATCCATGGCCGGGCAACATTAGAGAGCTTGAAAATACGATTGAGAGAATCGTTTTAATGGGAAGCGAAGATGGCATCAGTGCCGAAGAGATGCGAATGCTCATTCCGCCACTTGAGGCGATGCAACGAGACGAGCTATGAGTAAGATATTTTATAAAGATGAGAGGCTTGAGCTAACCGATGATTTTATAGATGTCGGTTATATGGCTGAAAATATCGTAGCCGAAGATATAAATGGAGATATATTTGAGATAAAACGAAGTCATGGAGATGACTCTATGACTTTGCTTGTCTCTTTGCCGCAAATGTTACTCGATGAGGTAGCGACACTTGATAAATTTTTAAGTGCTATTAAAGTGCCGATCCATTGTTACCTTATCTTAGCCGAGAGAAGACAAGAGGGGCAAGAAGGCCTTAAAAAGTTACAAAAACTAGAAGCAGTTTTTGATGTCCAAGAAGAGTTCGGTGGAATGTACGGAACAAAAATTGTAACAGGAAGTATGGCGCCTGATCTTTGCAAGTCGATATTTCTTATTAGCAAAGAAGGGGCGATCTTTTATATCGATATGCCACTCAAATTAGAAGAGAATTTTGATTTAGAACGATTGGGCATTGAGCTTAACAAGGCATATGTGATATACAACGGAGTTGGTTGTCATGGATAAAATAGTAGAAGATTTAAAAAGCGGAACACTCGTTCCTTTTTTAGGAATGGGTATTTTTAAAGGTGTGGTCGCAAAAGACGGGAGTATGCTTCCATATGATAGCGATAGTATGGTTTTAGCGCTCAATAACGGCAGAGCTATGAGTCCAAGACTTATGTATGAGTATTCGCGTGCAGCGATGAGTTTGGAGCAGAGAAAAGGAAGAGAGTTTATCGTGCAGATGACAAATCATATCTACAGCTCCAAAGAGTATGAAGTGCCGCCTATATATGCACTTTTAAAGGAGATACAGCCTCCATATATGATCGATACAAACATGGATGACAGCGCGTGTAAGGTCTACGAGGATGTTTCTCATTTTATGATCACGGGAGTCTCTAGAGTGATGGGTGGTTACGATAGATTTATCATCTATCTCTATGATGTAAGCACGAAGCAATATGATATAGTAGAAAAAGAGCAACTGAATGCAGATATTCCAATCCTCTTTAAGCCCATGGGCTCAACAGTGCCGGCTATGGACTTTATCGTAAGTGATGCTGATTTTGTCGATTGGCTCACCGAAGCGATGGGAGGATATGCGCTGCCTCCATTTTTGAAGAAATACAAACAAGATAAATCTTATCTCTTTTTGGGTGTTGATTTTGGAAGAGATACTTTTAGGATGGTTGCCAATGAGATTACTCTAGGATTAAAAGATGGTATCGTTGTTGAATCAAAAGAAGAGCTGACAAAGAAAGAGCAAAGTTTCATAGAAAAACATAATTTGCAAATCATACATCAAGAGATTAATGATTTCATTGAGGCAATGTAATGATAGAAGAGTTGCGATGTGATTTTTGTGGAAAATCAAAAAAAGAAGTATTGAAGCTATTTAGTGCAGAAGATTCTAATATCTGTAATGAGTGTGTCGAAAACTGCTCTGAGATTATCAAAAAAGAGAAGATCAAAAGGAACAAAGAGGAGTTTCAAAAGGGACTGCCAAAACCACATCAGATCAAAGAGTATCTTGATAAGTATGTGATAGGACAAGAGGAGGCAAAAAAAGTGCTCTCCGTTGCACTCTATTCACACTATAAGCGGATAGATAAAGCAGGCAAACAAAATATAGAGATAGAAAAGAGCAATATCATGCTTGTTGGTTCCACCGGAAGCGGAAAGACACTTTTAGCAAAATCTTTGGCTAAAATCATGGATGTTCCTTTTGCTATCGCGGACTCTACGGCACTTACTGAAGCGGGGTATGTTGGAGAAGATGTTGAATCGATCCTCTCTAGGCTTTTAGCCGCAAGTGATTATGATGTTGAGCGAGCGCAAAAAGGCATCGTTTATATAGATGAGATTGATAAAATTGCAAAACATCACGAGAGCTCTGTGAGCGGGAGGGATGTTTCCGGAGAGGGTGTGCAGCAAGGACTTTTGAAGATATTAGAAGGCTCAGAAGTTTATGTTCCGATCAAAGGGAGTCGTAAAAATGCATCGACAGATACTGTGTTGTTTGATACTAAAAATGTTCTTTTTGTATGTGGGGGTGCTTTTGTTGGACTTGTTGATACAAAGACAAGTATCAAAAAAACGAGCTCTAATATCGGATTTGTAAAATCTGAAGATGCCACAAATAATGCAAAGGAGATTGAGGCAAAAGACCTTATCTCTTTCGGACTTATTCCCGAGTTTGTTGGGAGGATTCCCGTTATCGCGAGACTTGATGATCTTGATGTTCCGTCTTTGATTAGAATCTTAAAAGAACCACAAAATGCGCTTATTGAACAGTATAAAGCACTTTTTGAACTTGATGGTATCGAGCTTGAGTTTGATGATGGCGCACTCAAAGAGATAGCGCAGGGTGCTTATGATAAAGGCATTGGTGCGCGAGGGCTTCGCGCGATAGTAGAGAAGATGATGCTTCCGCTTCTTTATGATATGCCATCTTCTGAAAATGTTGTAAAGTGTACGATTACAAAGGGTTATATAGAGGGCAGCGAGGAGCCCTTTTTTGAGTATGCTAAAGAAAATGAAGAAGGATAAAGAGATATCTTTTAGAGTTGCTTCAAAAGAGGATATCCCTTTTTTGTGTCAGCTTTTGTCACTTCTTTTTGAGCAAGAAGAGGAGTTCTCTCCAAATGATACTCTCCAAGAAAAAGCACTCACTACGATTATAGATATTCCCTCTTTTGGGCATATCCTTGTCGCTATAAAAGATGAGGTGCCAATCGCAATGATAAGTATCCTCTATAGTATCTCAACAGCCCTTGGAGGGAGAGTTGGGGTGTTAGAAGATATGATTGTGCATCCTGATTTTAGAACGCAAAGGGTGGGCAGTGCTCTTTTGGAATTTGCTACCCGTTTTGCAAAAGAGCAACAGCTAAAACGACTCACACTTCTTACTGATATGAACAATAAAAAAGCACACTCTTTTTATCTCAAAGAGGGCTTTACGATCTCAAAAATGACTCTTTTTCGTAAATTAATCTGACTTTTTTCTCTTTTTGGAACGGATAATGTATCTATAGAGGTATATCAACAAGGAGTAATGTATGGCAGTAATGATAACTGATGAGTGTATTAATTGTAATACATGTATAGATGAGTGTCCTGCAACGGCAATAGTCGATGCTGATGAGAGTCCAATCGAAGGTGGAGAGTTTGTTTATGTGAAGCCTGAAAAATGCATTGAGTGTGTCGATTCAACAGTACCTAAGTGTGCAGATGTATGTCCAACTGAGGGTGCTATCGTTTGGGATATGCCCTATACGGCAGAATTTAATGAGTATTACCTACAAGGAAACGAGAAGGGTGTATATAGCATACGAGTACACTCTAAAAAAGGGATATTTTCACCGGAAAACAGACCACAATCTTTTAGAGAGAGTATATCTTTAGAAGATAGAGAAACTCACCAGCCGGTAAGTGTATAAAAGGAGATATTATGAGCTGCGCATGCCCAACATCAAGCGGACTTGATCTGAGCAATCCTAAAGCACAAGAGATTCAAGAAAAGATAAATAATCACCCGTGCTACAGTGAAGGAGCACACCAGCATTATGCGAGGATTCATGTGCCCGTTGCGCCTGCTTGTAATATCCAATGTAACTATTGCAATAGAAAATACGACTGCTCTAATGAGAGCCGTCCCGGCGTAACAAGCGGTAAACTTAAGCCCGAAGAGGCGGTAAAAAAAGTGCTCTATGTAGGCGGTGAGATACAGCAACTCTCTGTTGTGGGTATTGCAGGACCCGGAGACGCACTTGCAAATCCGAAAAAGACCTTTGAGACATTGAGACTTTTGCAAGAGAAAGCGCCTGATTTGAAACTTTGCCTCTCTACAAACGGTTTGCGATTGCCAGAATATATAGATGAGATCGTCAAATACAATGTCGACCATGTCACCGTAACTATCAATACCGTGGATGCCTCAGGCGAGATTGGTTCACAGATATATCCTTGGGTGCATTGGAATCATAAAAAAGTAAGAGGAGCCAAGGGAGCAAAGATACTGCTTGAAAAACAACTTGAGGGCATCAAGATGCTTACAGACAGGGGCATTTTAGTCAAAGCAAACTCTGTTTTGATACCCGGAGTGAACGATAAAGACCTCCCTAATGTTGCTAAAAAACTCAAAGGACTCAATGTTTTCTTACACAACATTATGCCACTACTTTCAAGCCCTGAATTTGGAACAAAATTTGGACTTGACGGGGTGCCAAGTGCAACCGATCAAGAGGTTATGGAGGCACAAGAGGCATGCGGGATGGATATGAAACTTATGAGTCACTGTCGTCAATGCCGTGCTGATGCTGTAGGCCTCATAGGCGAAGATAGAGGCAACGAGTTTACAAAAGAGAGCTTTGCTTCTATGGATTTTGATACGCTTCAAGAACGCTATAACATCAAAGCAAGAGAGCAATTTCATCAAAATATTGAGACTTGGAGGGCGGCTCTAGCAAAAGCGAATGAGCGCGTCAAGATAGAGCAGGCCACCAAAGAGGAGTTAAGTTCAACAGGTGAAACAAAACTTATCGCCGTGACAACAGCAGGTGAAGGGCTTATCAATATGCACTTTGGAAGTGCACAAGAGTTTTTGATCTACGAAGCAGGTGATAAGGCGATTCGTTTCGTGATGCATAGAAAGATAGAGAGTGCATATTGCAGTGGACCTGAAAATTGTGACGGAAATAATCCTATAGAAGAGATCAAAGCAACACTCAAAGATGTGGATATCCTCTTGACTGAAAAGATCGGTGAGTGTCCGATGGATGAGTTGCGCTCTATAGGGCTTATCTGTGATGAGAGTTATGCACAAAAGCCGATCGAGCACTCTGTGTTTGAAGCAGCTAAAAAATTCTTTTTTCAAGATGAGGTTGAGGTAGGATAAACATCGTGGAATATTTCTTGCATAGTAATATCTAGAAACTCTTATAGAAGGAGACACTACGATGGCTCTAATAAATGATACAACTTTACGAGATGGCGAACAAGCACCCTTTGTTGCTTTTAATACAAAAGAAAAATTATGCATTGCCGAGTTGCTTTGCAAAGCAGGTGCAGATGAGATAGAAGTAGGCATCCCGGCTATGGGAAAAAAAGAGCAAGAAGATATTAAAGAGATCGTGGCACTTAAATTACCTATCCCTACGATGAGTTGGAATCGGGCGACTATGCGTGACCTTGAAGCTTCTATCAATTGTGGTGTGCAAGCAGTTGATCTCTCTATACCTACTTCTGATGTGCTTATCGGAGTAAAATATCAGGGTAACAAAATAAAACTTCTCAAAAATCTTGAGAGTGTTATTAATGCTGCTAAAGATGAAGGGCTTTTTGTCTGTATTGGTGCAGAGGATGCGAGTCGTGCTGATATCGGATTTTTACAAGATATTCTCGTCTTGGGAGATGAGTTTGGGGCAAAAAGATTTCGCTATTGCGATACAGTAGGCATCCTGACACCTCATCAAACATTTCAAAATATCTCAGCGTTGTGCAGTCTCAATCTGCTTGAAATTGAGATGCATATGCACAATGACTTTGGTATGGCAACGGCAAACTCAATTGCAGGCATAGAAGCGGGTGCAAAAAGCGTCAATACGACTGTCATAGGGCTTGGCGAGAGAGCTGGCAATGCCTCTTTTGAGCAAGTACTTATGAGCTTAACACATCAATTTGATGAGCCAAGAGTGATCGATGCAGGAGCGCTTAAAAAGTTAGTCGGCACAGTAAGTAGAGCAGCAAATAGACCGATTGATAATAACTTCCCAATCGTAGGTGCACATATCTTCTCGCACGAATCAGGCATACATGCAAATGGTATGATGAAAAACCAATCCTCCTATGAGGCATTTTGCCCAGAAGAAGTAGGGCTTTTGCGAGACTTCCCGATAGGGAAACACTCAGGCACTTCTACGCTCAAATATCATCTCAACTCTTTGGGTGTTGTTACCGATAAAAGAAAATTGACACTTTTGTTACCAAAGGTAAGAGAGATTGTTACGATGAGAAAAAAAGTTCTTGAGCCAACAGAGTTAAAAGAGCTTTATCTATGTTCGTAGGGTGGCACAACGAAAATTTTGAGAGGGCTGTAGAGGATTTTGATAGCTCCATACTGTGCGATACAAACTTACTCATTAAAACATGGCAACAAGACAAAAGCCACTCTTTTGGAGCATATAAAGACGGAGAACTCTTTGGTATGGTAAGTGCATTTAGGTTTGATAAAGCCGTGCTTATCAATAATTTTTGCTACAAACAAGAGCTGAGTAGTGATGATAAAAAGAGGCTACTTTCGCTGCTCTTGAAAAATATCAATGAGAGTGATAAGAGCATTCTTGTACTGGTCAGTAATGAGGAGAGAGAACTCTTTGATGCATTTGAATTTAAATCTTTTGCGCCATTTCATAAGGCATTGTATGACGGTCATGATGTCGGGTTATTTAGCACAAATTTTTCAAACATATCAAGCACAGAGTATATGGAGCCTTTGAGAATGACTGACAAAGAAGCCTATAGGGATGATAGATTTTTTTATATCACACATATGATGATGAAATCTTCATCGCTTGTTTTAAGTACGCCAAACGGATATCAGCACTCCTATGCTCTCAATAAAAGTACGATCAAGATATCACCTTGGGTGATGCGATCATCAGCATTTGAGGATGCGCAAAAATTGCTTAGAGCACTCATCCACCATCGAGGACTCAAAAAGATCATAGCGTTTATCCCCGCCAAGGTAAAAGAAATCACCGATCTTTATAGTGCACATGGATTTAAATATGCACAAAATTATAATCTCATGTATCTTAATGAGAAACCCGATATAAATCTCGAAATGATTTATGGATTTTAATATAATAAAGGAGGAAAAGATGGAAGAGATAGTAGATGAAAAAGAGATCAAAAAGATGTTCGCAAAGCACAAGAGAAAAGTAAGTGAAATCGCAGGAGAGATTCATGATATCGTAGAAGATACGATTTGGGTCGATTATGTCAAATTGCCAATCTTAAGCCAACAGATACAAGATGCGATGAGTGAGGTTGTCGCAATGCGCAAGCAGTATGAGTTTTTGCAATGATCATATGAATAAAATCGGCGATAAAATAATCTGCGAATGTGGCAACAAAAGCGTTGATGAGGCAATCGCACTATTTTCTGAAACAACCTTGCCGTATAAGAAGGCAAAAAAATTGGTCACAGGCTGCAATAAGACATGCTGTAGAAGACCGCTTATGCGGCTTTTTGATATGGTTCAATTTGGGGAGATCGACTATGATGAGATCGATTTTCTAATCGAGCAAAGAAAGATCAAGGAGGGGAGCGACGATGAGTGATAATGGAATGAATGATTTTATACGATGGGTCAAATCGAAAGGACTTGAAACAAAGATTCCAACAGATATCGAGACCCTAAAGAAGCTCTCAACCCTAGATCTCACTAAGCAAAAGCTTAACAATCTACCTGAGAGCATAGGCGCGCTCAAACATCTAGGTGTTCTGAAGATATCGGGCAATAGGTTTAAGCGCCTCCCCGAGAGTATCTGCGAATTGAAAAATTTACGAAATTTGCAGTGCGAAAATAACCTGCTTGAATCGCTTCCTGAGAATTTCGGCGACCTAAAGTCACTTATAGTGTTAAATCTTAATGGCAATCATTTAAAAGAGTTGCCCCAAAGTTTTTATAAACTTCAAGGGCTTACAAGGCTTACGATAGCTGCAAATTTGCTCCAAAGTGTTGATGAAAAGTTGAAAAACCTTAAAAAACTGCTCTATCTTTCGCTCGATACTAATGAACTACAAGAGCTTCCCGATGTTTTTGGCGACATGAGAGCACTCTATTATCTCGATCTCTCCTACAATAAGCTTGTAGCACTTCCTGATTCGATATCGAAGATAGATGAGCTTGAAACGCTCCTTTTGGAGGGGAATCGCATTACAAACCTCCCTTCTTTGGAGTCGCACGATATGCTTTTAAGACTCAATCTCAACAACAATGAGCTGCTTTCCTTGGATTTTGATTTGAGTAAATTGGAGGATTTGCAGATACTTACACTTGATGATAACGCACTTGAGACACTCCCTGATGATATCTGCAATTTGAAAAACCTTAAATACTTGAGCGCATCAGGCAACATGCTTAAGAAAATCCCGGAGTGCATCGGGGGACTTGAAAATCTCGTAGAACTTGATGTAGAAGACAATTTGCTAGATATGCTTCCCGATTCACTTCAAAAAATCAAAGCTTTAAAAACACTCTATATCGATAATAACAGTGATCTTAAAAAACCAAAGGGCTTAGA
>JAFGVX010000077.1 GCA_016937775.1 Campylobacterales bacterium
TTTGGCATATGATACAGGAGAATAGAGATTATGAAATACGATAGTATTTAATGATTTTTAAGTGAACTTTTAGGAGGAATGTTCAGGCGTTGAATTTCCACTTTTTGAAGATAAAAACAAGTCCACAATGATGATAGTGTCCAAGCAATTTTTCCAACCATGTTATCATGCAGCCATCCACTAAACACACCAATGTCTAAACATGACAATTTGTCATAAAACTTTAGGATATTTATAAATTTTGCTATGATTATTGTTATACATTTAAGAGACGCCCAAAAGAGGGCGTCGGACTGAAGATGCTATCTTCAGTGTGGTACAGTGAGATTATGACAAATAATTTCTTTAAAATCGATTAAACGGAGAGCGTAGTTGTTAAGAGTAATCACATATATAGATGGCTTTAATCTTTACTTTGGTCTTAAAAGCAAAGGGTGGAAAAAGTATTATTGGCTAGATTTGGCTTCAATGTCGAAATCATTTTTAAAACAAGATCAAACACTCGTTGCCTGTCATTACTTTACAGCTCGTATAAAAGGATCTAGAAGTTCTGCTCAAAGTGAAAAAAAACAAAATGTTTGGCTAGAGGCACTTGAAACAAGAAGCGATATAGAATTACATTTTGGACATTATCTGCAAAAAGAAATTAAATGCAGAAATTGTGGGGCAAGTTGGCAGAGTAATGAGGAGAAAATGACAGATGTTAATATTGCAACTCAACTATTAATAGATGCTTTTAATGATGATTTTGATGTTGCAATTGTTGTATCTGGAGATAGTGATCTGACTACACCAATTCAAAATGTGATAAAACTTTTTTCAAATAAAAAAATAATAGTTGCATTTCCGCCGAATAGACATTCAATCCAATTGAAACAAGTTGCCAGTGGATACATTTCCATTGGGGAAGATAAGTTAAGGAACAATTTACTTCCAAATACTATAGAAAAACAAGACGGACACACACTTACAAGACCAAGCGAGTGGTATTAGCAAACTATGACTGATACATATTCCTAAAAAAATAGACATTGAATCTCCATTTTTTGAAGCTTTAAAAACAAGTTTACAATGATTAGCCTCTAACAGGTATCATTACATAAACATCTTTATATCTTTTTAATCTCTTTGTATTACAATGACTTCAAAAAGGAGTTATCTATGAATAGAAGAGAAGCTTTGAGCGCAGGAGCGCTGCTAATCGCGAGCGTGAGTATGCTAAGCGCTTATGATGAGAAACTTATAGTCAATACCAAAGATATGGAGTTGCAAGACCCCAAAAATCCAACTGATTTTGAGTATAAACATATGCCACAAATCGAACTCAAAGGGAAAGACGAGAAGGGATATACTCTCGTTGAGATTACCGTTGGACAAGAGGGCATCATCCACCCAAGTGACGCAAATCACTGGATCTATGCGATAGAGCTTTATGCTGATGATAAGCTCGTAGCACATGCAGACCTTGAGCCGGTTATCTCACGAGGATTTTTAAGTGCACGCGTGAAACTAGAAGATGTTAATGAGCTTAAAAGTATCTCCAAATGTAATCTTCACGGCAACTATAGCGCATCGATCGCTATCGAAAAAGAGGCATAGAGCCTCTATTTTAGAGATTTTTAAACAAGTTTGCGATGACGATGTTTGGACTGCCGTGTCGCACGCTCCTCGCAATGACGATAATTTACACTTATAGAACATCACTCATAAACATCTTTGCGATGTCCCACTTTCACTACATAGATGGCTAAAACATCATCCTCTATACTATAAAGTACTCGATAGCTACCGACTCTTATCCTGTATTTCTCTTCACCACTTAATTTTTTACATCCGGCTGGTCGTGGCTCACTAGCTAGAGAGGCTATCTTGTCAACAACCTTTTTTAACTCTTTGTTTGGAAGATTTTTTATCTCTTTTTGTGCAGATTTTTTTATCTCAATCTTATAATCTGCCATCACTCTTTAGCTCTTCTAAAAATGATTCAAATGAGATACTAGACTCTTTTTCTCTCTCTTTGAATGTGTGAAGATCATCACTATCATCACTAAAAGCATCATGCAATATCTCATTGAGTAGTACTGAAACAGAAGTTGATGTTTCAACTGCTTTGAGTTTAAGAAGTTTAAGGAGATTATCTTCAAGCGAAACAGTCGTTCTTGTACTCATCTTTCAATCCTTTTCTTTTTTTGTCATTATAGCATAATCGCATCAAAACATCAAGATGATATGATGTCTTCTAGCAGGTCTAGCATGACAAAATCTTTTTAGATATATGGGTAAAATTTTCTAAAAATTACACATATTGGAAATATATGGGTAAAAAATACAATTAGGTTGAAACAAAAAGAATAAATGAGCGAGTTAAAAGAAACACAGGAAGATTCGATAAACACCGGTCGCAAAATGCGCCCGGCATAAAGTCTTGAAGCATTTATAGCCAAGCCTGAGGATGATAAAATAATAAAAAGTACGCTATAATATACCAAATAAAGTATGTAAAAAGGTACTAAAATGAGAAGCATCTATGCAGAGAAAAGCGTGAGTATCAGTGAGCTGAAAAAATCACCAAGCAGTGTCATCAAAAAAGCGGGCAAAGAAGCTATCGCCGTGCTCAATCACAATGTCCCCAATGCCTATATCGTTCCGAGTGAAACCTACGAGAAGTTGATGCGATTGTTAAATGATTGTATATTGGGTAAAAATGGCGAGAAAAGAGTGGGTAAACATCTTATCTCAATACAAGATTTGCTCGGCGAGCTCTAAACTAAAAATATAAAAGTGATTTTGTGGATATATGATTTGAAATATGTCAATTTGTCATACTTTAATAATGATTGCTTGCGGAATATTATAATAGAGGAGTTTGAACCCTCGGCTACACCTCTGGGATGTAGGCTTACGCGGGAATTACAAGATTATTATAGGTAAAGAAAAATGAAAAATAGCTTAATAGAACGCTTTATAAGTCAAGAGCGATTTCAAAATTATCAGGATATGAGTGAGTATCGAGATAATTTAGTTTTTTCAAAAAGATCATATATACCACTTTCTATCCTAGAGGTTGCATTGAGAAATTCTATAGATCGATTATTGAGTGAGAAGATAAGAGAAGATTGGCATGAAGATGTAAACTTTCTTACGGTAGATAGTAGACAAAAGATAGAACAAGCCAAGGAGCTATTGACAAAAAGAGGAGAAAACACGATTAAGCAAAAAGTGATAGCAGAGTTATCATTGGGATTTTGGGTTAACTTATTTAAAAAA
>JAFGVX010000078.1 GCA_016937775.1 Campylobacterales bacterium
ATTCCATTGAAGAGATAATCTGTTTGCATTTTTCACTCTTTAGTTCTCCTCTAAAGAGTGCCATATGTTTCTGAACTTGTGCATAAACTTAAAAAAAAATGCTAGTTTTTTATTTCAAAGTCTAATTTGCTATCGATCTTACGAAGCTCATCCTCAAAACCATTGACTATCTTAGCAAGCCTAAGGTAGGACTTTAGAAGCACTTCAGCTCTGTTGTCCGTACCAAAATTAACACCCATAGAATTCAAATCTTTTTCCACAAAATCAGCAAATTTTTTCTCAAGATTTATATTGTATCTATGTCCTGCTATCGTTATTGAGATACTTTTTTTCATCAATATCCTTAAATTACTGCGCTAAAAGCGTTTCTACTTTCTCGATGATCGCTTCTATCTCTGCATCTTTTTGTGCAAGTTCACCTTTAAGTTTTGTAACCTCATCTTGAAGTGAACTACTGCTATTAAGTTGTGATTTGAGCTCATCATTTTCACGCTTGAGTACCTCATGCGCCTCTTTGAGCCCGTCAATCTTAGTGCTCAATCTCTCCAATATCTCCATATCAGCCTCCTAAGCTTTTACTCTTTTGGTATAATAGCAAAAATTTATATAACAGTAGGAACGTTGTGTCAATATTTCAATTAAAAAGCGCTTATACTCCTTCAGGCGACCAACCCGAGGCTATTAAAAAACTCGTGCACTCTATACGAGAGGGAAATCGCTATCAAAGTTTACTAGGAGTGACAGGCTCAGGTAAGACCTATACAATGGCAAATGTGATAGAGAAAATATCTAAGCCAACACTCATTATGACACACAACAAAACACTCGCCGCACAGCTCTATAGTGAATTTAAAAGTTTCTTTCCAAATAACCATGTGGAGTATTTTATCAGCTATTACGACTATTATCAGCCTGAAGCTTACATCCCGAGGCAAGATCTTTTTATCGAAAAAGACAGCTCTATCAATGATGAGCTTGAACGCCTAAGGCTGAGTGCCACGGCAAATCTTTTAAGCTTCGATGATGTAATCGTCATAGCCTCTGTTTCGGCAAATTATGGTTTGGGTTCACCTGAAGAGTATAGCTCTATCATCCAAAAACTTCAGGTTGGCGATAGCCACACTCAAAAGAGTCTCCTGCTTCGTCTTGTCGATATGGGCTATAAGAGAAATGACAATTTTTTTGATAGAGGAGACTTTAGAGTCGGTGGCG
The DNA here is from genome assembly GCA_016937775.1 of Campylobacterales bacterium. Classification (GTDB taxonomy): domain Bacteria; phylum Campylobacterota; class Campylobacteria; order Campylobacterales; family Sulfurovaceae; genus BN30871. Next base: position 1,213 of record JAFGVX010000078.1, read on the forward strand.
ATGTTGTTGATATCTACCCGGCATACAATGAAGAGTATGCCTTAAGAGTTGAATTTTTTGGTGATGAGATAGAAGATATGTACTATTTTGACTCACTTACTGGCGAAAAAGGCGAAAGCCTATCGTCTATCACTATCTATGCTGCTAACCAATTTATAGTAGGTAAAGAACGACTCAGTATAGCTATGAAAAGCATAGAAGAGGAGCTAGAGCAGAGATTAGCTTACTATAAGAGCGAAGATAAGATGATAGAGTATAATCGTCTCAAACAAAGAACAGAATTTGACCTTGAGATGCTAGAATCAACAGGTATTTGCAAAGGAATCGAAAACTATTCAAGACATCTTACAGGTAAAAATGCAGGCGAAACCCCCTATTCACTCCAAGACTATTTTGCTACTAAGGGTGAGTATCTGCTTATCGTCGATGAGTCTCATGTCAGCTTACCGCAATTTCGGGGGATGTATGCCGGCGATAGAAGTCGTAAAGAGGTACTTGTCGAGTATGGCTTTAGATTGCCCAGTGCACTTGATAATAGACCGCTTACTTTTGATGAATTTAAGGAAAAAGCGCCATACTACCTCTTTGTCTCTGCAACTCCGGGTGAGTTTGAATTTGAACACTCAAGTATAGTTGCCGAACAAGTAGTCAGGCCTACGGGATTGCTTGATCCACCGATCGAAGTTAACCCAAGTGCAAACCAAGTCGAACATCTCTATGATGCGATGAAAGAGGTGATAGGGCGAGGGGAGAAGATACTCATAACCGTTCTTACAAAGAAGATGGCAGAAGAGCTGACCAACTACTATAACGACCTCGGACTCAAAGCAAGATATATGCACTCCGATATGGATGCAATCGAACGCAATCAAACCATCAGGGCTCTTCGCCTTGGGGAGTTTGATATCTTAATCGGTATCAACCTACTTCGAGAAGGACTTGACTTGCCTGAGGTAAGTTTGGTTGCCATACTTGATGCAGATAAAGAGGGATTTTTGAGATCTAAAACCTCACTGATCCAAACAGCAGGAAGAGCTGCTAGAAATGTGAACGGTAAAGTGCTTATGTATGCAAATAGAATCACGAATGCGATGCAAGTGACGATTGATATCACAAATGAGAGAAGAGCTAAACAGATAGCCTACAATAAGGCACACAACATCACCCCAACCACTACCACAAGAGAGCTTGATACAAATCTCAAACTTGAAGATCACGGTGATCTTTATAGTAAACAATCCAAGCTAGATAAGATGCCAAAAGCCGAGAGACAAAAGATCGTCGCCGAACTTCGAGCAAAAATGCTTGCAGCCTCTAAGAGTCTTGAGTTTGAAGAAGCAGCGAGATTGCGTGATGAGATTGCGAAGATTAAAAATCTATAGCAATCTTTTTCTGTGTCGCTTTCACACTTCTTGTGCAGTTGTGAATGCGAGCACTGCGAAGCACGAGCGTTGTTTTGTGTTTTTTGTCACCCTGAACTTGTTTCAGGGTCTAAAGAAAGAAAAGAGATACTGAAACAAGTTCAGCATGACGAGCACTGCACCAAAGGTGCGGAGCGAGAGGAAATTGATTATACATAAATCCAACTTTTGCTATAATCTCAAAAAAGAAAAAGGCTTCCAATGGTAATGAACTTTGAAGAGTACACTCCAAAAATAGGCAAAAACTGCTTTATCGCACCAAGTGCTGATATAATCGGCCGAGTTGAGCTTGGAGAAGAGAGTGCCGTGTGGTTCGGAACAGTCATTCGAGGTGATGTCAATCATATAAAAATCGGCGATAGAACCAACGTGCAAGATTTGAGCATGATCCATGTAACACACTATAAAAAAGAGGATATGAGTGATGGCTATCCTACCGTTATAGGTAATGATGTAACCGTGGGGCATCGTGTGATGCTGCATGGTTGCACCATAGAAGATGCTTGCCTTATAGGCATGAGTGCAACCATACTTGATGGAGCCATCATAGGCAAAGAATCG
>JAFGVX010000079.1 GCA_016937775.1 Campylobacterales bacterium
AATAGCTATTTTAATTATTGTATTCATCCTTTATCCTTTATCTTGAAGATTGGGTATTGTAGCATAACAATTGTGATATTTTTGTGATATTTTGTTAAAAAAATGTTAAAAAAATGTTAAACTGTTGCGAATTGAACAATTATTCTAATTTCCCAAAAACTTTATATTTATCCCAATAGATATCTATTGCTTCATCAAGTTCTTTATCGTCTATCTTGATTGGTTTTTTGACTCCATATGCTTCTAAAAACATATCCTGCATTACGGAAGTTTCTTTTGAGGGGTATTTAAGGTAGTGTTTCAATTCTGCCTTGAGACTGTTTTCACCGCTATATGTAGCCAAGTATCGTAAAAACATTTTTTGTAATGATGTCGGGAGTTTTTTATGACATTGGACGCAATTTCTCTCAAATGCATCTTTGCTCATAAGCGGTGTGTTAATGCAAAAAAAGAGTAAAATAAAAATAATTCTTACCATGTGAGTGTAATCCTTGTTCCTTTATTTTTTGTAGAGGTCACATCTATGGATATATTATATTCCTGTGCAATCTTACTCACAATACTAAGTCCTATACCGAATCCCCCCTCACTTTCATTGAAACGTATATATCTATCAAACATATAAGGTATATTCTCATTTGAGACTCCTATGCCCGTATCTTCGATGATAAGCATATTTTTTCTCAATGTCAAAAATATCTTACCGCCTCTTACATTATATTTAATTGCATTTGATATAAGATTATCTAAAACACGTATCATTTTGTTCTTATTGATAGTAATACGGGCATTTTTAATATCGAGCACAAAAGAGATATTTTTGGATTTTGCAAGTATATCAAAATACTCTATCCTGTCTTTAATGATTGGCACCAAGGCAATCTTTTTATCATCACTTTTGGGATCATTTTCAAGCGTAAGGTAGGTAAGATCCTTATAAAGTACGGAGACTGTTTTAGCGGCTATCACTATTCTTTGTATCTTTTTTTGATCTTCAGGGTCGATCTTGCTTTGATCAATCATCTCGACGTTAGCAAGTATAGTACTTAGGGGTGTATTGAGCTCATGCGTCGTATCTTTGATAAATCTATCGAGCAAAACGATAGATTCACGCATCGGTCTTACAAACACTTTTGCCAAAAAAATTCCTGCAATCGAGAGAAGAAAAAATGAGATACTTCCATATAAAATGATATTTCTCCATGCTTCAGCTATCCATATACCATCATCTCTTACTTCAATAAAAAGATATTTTGCTCCTAAATAATATTCGTCAAGCATTTTAACAAAATGGACATACCCGTCCTTGGTGCGATAAACATCTCTTGTAAAATCAACCTCCGGTGATTTTAAAAGTGAAAATATTTTGACATATTCTATATCATAAATAGCACTTTTAAAATATTCGTTTCTCGGATATTTTTTTCTCTCATCAAAATAGTGATGCAGTGTTTTTAATTTTTTAACTTGATCGTACGCATATGTAGAAAGTATCGCTCTCTTGCCTGAGAGTGCAATCTTTTTTTGAGATTCATAATAAAATATAGATATCAGGATTATTATACTTGCTACAAGCAAGATATATATGATAATAAATCTATATAGAGATATCTTCTCACTTTTTAAGGGTGAATTTGTATCCCTGCTTTTTGATGCTTTCAATAGAATCCTTACCAATCACTTTTCTTAAATTTTTAATATATGTTCTCAGTGCCGTATCACTCGGCTCCTCATCATATTCCCAAAGATAATCATAGATACTTTCATGTGAAATAATTTCACCTTTATGCTGCATAAAGAGTTTTAAAAGTTTCGATTCCTTATTTCCTATATTAACATTCTTGCCGTCAACTATAAGCTCATTGTTGACTACATTGTATTCAATATTAGGGGCGAGATTGATATTGTCTTTTACTTCATGAAAAAATTCCCTCTTAAGAAGAGTTTCAACGCGTATAAGCAGTTCTTTAAGTGCAAAAGGTTTTCTTATATAATCATCACATCCACTATCGAAACCTTTTTCGAGATCATCTACGCTATTAAGAGAAGTGATGTAAATAGCAGGAGTTTGAATGCCGTTTTTTCTCACCTCTTTTAAAACTTCAAAGCCGTTTATTCCGGGTGTATTTACATCTAAAAGTATGAGATCAAATCTTTTTTCATACAACATATCTTGTGCCTCGAAGCCGTCAAATGCGCTTTGTATCGCATATCCCTTAGAGGTAAAAAAATCGCAGACAGTCTCATTGAGTGCTGTGTCATCTTCAAGTAAAAAAAGTTTAATCTTATCTTTTGACATTTAAACTCCATTTTGGATTGATAAAATATAAGTATATCATAACTTAAATGATATACTTATCGCAAAAAGTGCGTCTGAGTTTATATCTTATTTGTTTTTGCTTTTTTTTGTTTCTCGAGAAGCTTTTTATCTTGAATAATCCTACTTCTATCTTTTGCAAAAGCTTGCATATCTTCCACCTCATCCATCTCATCAACAATCTCAACACCCAAAAGTGCTTCAAATACATCTTCGAACGTTACAATACCTGCGGTTTGTCCATAGCTGTCATGCACTAAGAAAAGGTGTGTTTTCCTTTTAACAAATTGATCAATAAGCGTAGAGACCGGAATATTCTCCGAAACCCTATGGATATCCATGGCAATATCCTTCATAAGTGTATCATCACGTTCTTCTACGCTCTCTTCAAGTATTTCCTGGCTCAAAACGAGTCCGATAACATTATCAATATTGTCTTCATAAATAGGAATTCTAGAGTGGATATACATCCTATCATCCTCAATGGCATCCTCTACCTTCGTATCGTAACTGAGTGCGAAAACAACACTTCTTGGGGTCATAACATCTTTTGCTTTAATATTTTTGAGTTTTAAAAGGTTTTCTATGAGATCACTCTCTTTTGCAAGAATCGAGCCCTCTTTTTCACCCATAGCAACCATTGCCATAATTTCATCACGAGAAAAATTACCCTCCTTCTCTTTCCCTTGTGAGATAAAATTGGTAATAATGCCGCTGATCCAAACAAGAGGAAAAGTAAGTTGCATAAACCATTTAATCAAAAATGCGGAAGGTATTAGTAGTTTTTTCCAATATAACACACCGATTGTCTTAGGTATAATCTCAGATATATAGAGTATAAGAAGCGTGAGTATAAAAGCAACTACAGCTTGCCACTCTGAACCAAAAAGTAGTTGGGCTTGCGCTCCAACACCAGCCGCACCAATCGTATGGGCAAAAGTATTAACAATTAAAATTGAAGATATAGGGCGATCAATATTTGATTTTAATTTTTTGATGTACTCTATACTCGGTGAATCTTTCTGTTTTGAGATTGATGCTATATATGAATTGGTACTTGAAAGCAATACTGCCTCCAAAACGGAACAGATAAAAGATAATAAAAGGGCTACAAAGAGATAGGTTAACAAAAGAGTCATACTGTAAACCTAAGATTTGAGAAGTTATTTAAACAGCGCCTATGATAATCGCTTGAGTTCATTTTTTGTTTCATTCCTTAATGTATAATTGCGCAATTATAGCATAAAAAAAGCAAAAGTCATCCTAAAATCTTTTTAGCAAATTTAAGTGCTTCACTTGTCGGCTCCTTACCATCAATAATGCGAGCAATTTCGCTCACTCGCTCATCGCCGTTCAAAGGTTTTGCTATACTCACTTGCCCCTCTTTAGTAACAAGTATGTGTTGATCGGCTCTTGAGCTAAGATGTGGCTGATGTGAGATAGCAAATATTTGATAACTTTTTGAGAGATGTTTGAGCATCTGCGCTATCGCTATGGATTCATCTCCGCTTACATTTGCATCAATCTCATCTAAGATCAGTACTCTTTTTTCGTCTTTTATTGTAGAAGATGAAGCAAGTAAAGCAATTTTGAGGCGATTAAACTCTCCGCCACTGAGTGTTTCTATTTGAGAGCTTCCAAGTGACAAACTCAATATATCCGCACCACTCTCTTTTAAAGAGGTGTTCTCAAACATAAAAGAGGCATCATGAAGCTTCAGTTTTTCAAGATAGTCGTTGAGTATCTCCGTGAGCTGTTCTGCTTCATTTTGTCTCACTAAAGATATCTTTTGTGCTTGATTTAAAAGCTCTTCTTTTAAGAGATTTACTTCTTTGTTTAATTGCTCTTTGTTGTTTTGGATAGAGACAAAACTTTCTATCTCTTCTTTTTTCTGCCTTAAGTACTCTAATGCTTCCTCTATCGAACCATATCTGTTTTTAAGGCTTGAGAGTTTCTCCAGTCGGTCCAATACTACTTCAATATCAAGTTCGGCAAGTTCCTCCTGAAGGGAAGCTGCATCTTCGATATTTAGCCTTAATTGAGTAAATGCATCACTTAAATACGCTATATCTTTATCTAAAAGCCTATGGAGTTCGTATGCTTGCGATTCAAGTTCGAATATTTTTTCCAATGATGCCAAAGACTCCTTGATTTTATCTATCCTAGAAAGCCTGCTTTTAATCCTTAAAAGCTCCTCATCCTCTCCAATTTTCGGGTTGATACTTTCAATTTTTTCTACCTCAAATCGTGCAAATTCTAAAAGCTCATTTGCATTTCTCTCTTTTTGCTCCGTTGCTTCAAGTGTATTTTGAAGATTTGCATATCTTGTGAATTTTTCCCTATAATTTTGCAGAAGGGTACGGTAAGAGACATCCTTGGCAATAATATATCCATCGAGTATATCAAGAAGGTTTTTTGAGCTTATCTTACTTTTGTCCCGTACGCTTAAATAGAGGATATATTCTCCAAAAATCTCTTCTAGACCTTTTTTGGAAATAAGCTGATCATTTAATGAAAAGCGCAATTTATCTTTTTTGATACTTTTTAATATTATGTCCTCATCAAATTCATAGAGATTACTCTTTAAAGAAGACGGGACATTCAAAGAAAGCTCACAAATTGTCGCGTAAGACGGCTGATTGTATCCGAAACAGCCTAAAATTGCACCCATCAAAATACTCTTTCCGGCACCGCTTGGTCCCGTAATTACGACAAGTGAATCTTCAAAGTCAAGAGAAACATTTTGAAAACTTACAAGATCTTTTATGTGTACTTTTTGTATCATAAGAACCTTAGCGTCTATCGCCCCAACTTAATTTTTCCCTCAGAACATCAAAATAACTGCTCTCGAGACTATGAAGTAGTCTTGCACCTCTCTTTGCGCCTCGAATATGCAAGATGTCTCCTTGTTCTATCTTATAATCATCCTGTCCATCAATAACAACGATTAAATCATCTTCTCCGGAGCTAAGTTCAATGGTAAAATCAGCGGGAACAACCAAGGGTCGTTGCGTAAGTGAATGAGCAGAGATAGGAGTCATAATGAAAGCTTTCGTAAGCGGATACATCACGGGACCTCCTGCGGCAAGATTATAAGCGGTTGATCCTGTTGGTGTAGAGACGACGAGTCCGTCACCTCTGTAGGTATTAAACCATTTTTCATCAATCGCAGCATCAATCTTAACCATTTTAGAGATATTCGGACGCGTTAAAACTATATCATTGAGCGCAAAAAAAGTTCTATTTTTATGATTTTTGCTCTCAATCATCCCTTCCATCATCATACGCTCATCAATTCTATATTTTCCGACTTTGAGCGCATCTAAAAAACTATTAATGTTTACGATGCTGATATCTGTCAAGAAACCTAGATTGCCGGCATTAATGCCAAGAACCGCTTTTTTATATTTGTATGCTTTTCTGCTTGAAGAGAGCAGCGTGCCATCTCCACCGAGAGCAACAATGAAGTCCACTTCCGCACAAAGCGTTTCAAAATCAACTCCTTGCTCACCTACAAGTTTTGCAGATTCATCAAAAAGAATAGGCTCGATATCATGTTCGATGAAAGTCTTTTTTACTCTCTCCCATAACTCCTTTATGCTCCCGTCAGGTCTTAAGACAAAACCGGCTTTTTTAAGACTTTCTAACTTCTGATTTAGCAAAAAAACACCTCAATTTAAATTGGCATAGAATACCATAAAAAAACTTTGTGGTTGTTTTTCAAATGCTTCTCAATAAATATTAGATATAATCCCAACTCATAAAGATATATATGTAAGGATTTAGTTTGAGAACACACTATTGTGCAGATATTCAAGAGGAGCATATAGCTCAAGAAGTGACTGTTGCTGGTTGGGTTATGAGTCGAAGAGACCATGGGGGCGTGATTTTTATCGATCTAAGAGATAATGACGAGATTGTTCAACTCGTTTGTGATCCTGCCGATGATGTCGCTTCGCACAAAAAAGCGGAAGAGGTAAGAGATCAGTTCGTTCTCATAGCAACGGGGATTGTGAGAGCAAGAGGCGAAGGTCTAGAAAATCCAAATCTCAAAACGGGAAAAATAGAGATAGTGGTCAAGTCCCTTACGATAGAAAATAGATCTCTTACAATGCCGTTTGAGTTAGATGATGAAAGAGTTAACGAAGAAATCAAACTTAAATACAGATATCTCGATTTAAGATCAAACAAAGCACATAAAATCTTTAAATTAAGAAGTAAAGCGACCATTGCTGCTAGAAATTCACTTGATAAACAAGGGTTTTTAGAAGTTGAGACGCCAATATTGACAAAATCCACTCCGGAAGGAGCAAGAGATTATGTTGTTCCGAGTCGTGTACATTCCGGAGAATTTTATGCCCTCCCCCAATCACCACAACTTTTTAAACAACTTTTGATGGTTGCAGGATTTGATAGATATTTCCAAGTAGCAAAATGTTTTAGGGATGAAGATCTTAGAGCCGATAGACAGCCGGAATTTACTCAAATAGATGTTGAGATGAGTTTTTGCCAACAAGAAGATGTTATTGCAATTGCGGAGAAACTTCTTTATGATATCTTTAGCGAATGCGGTTTTAACGTACCTTCGACATTTAAGCGTATTACATATACTGAAGCTATGGAGCGATATGGAAGCGATAAGCCGGATATGCGCTATGATCTTGCAATGGTGGACATGATAGACATATTTGCACGATGCGACAATGAGATATTTGCAAATATTTCCAAAGATTTGAAAAAAAATAGAATAAAAGCACTCAAAGTTCCAAACGGCGATAATATTTTTTCAAAAAGACAAATGAAAGGCTTTGAGGATTATGTTCGAAGTTTTGGAGCACAAGGACTTGGATATTTTCAGATGAAAGAAAACGGACTCAAGGGACCTCTTACAAAATTTTTCTCTCAAAACGACCTTGATGCAATTATTGCGCGTTGTGAACTTCAAATTGGTGATGTCGTCTTTTTTGGTGCCGGAGAGAAAAAACTTGTATGGGATTATATGGGTCGATTTAGAATATTTCTTGCAAACGAGATGAAGATCATCCCTAAAGATAAATTTGAATTTTTATGGGTTGTTGATTTTCCTATGTTTGAAGTTGAAGAGGGGCAGACAAAAGCACTACACCATCCCTTTACTATGCCACGCTTAGATGCCGATGGATCAATAGCAAATAAGGACGATATAGAGGAGATCGGTTCGATTGCATACGATATCGTGCTTAACGGTTATGAGATAGGCGGAGGTTCTATCCGTATCCACAAAGAAGAGATACAAAAAGAGGTCTTTAAACTTCTAAATATCAATGATGAAAAAGCGACTGAGAAATTTGGATTTTTACTCGATGCGCTCAAGTTTGGAGCACCTCCGCATGGTGGATTCGCTTTAGGATTAGATAGACTTATTATGATTATGAGTGGAACGAGCTCCATAAGAGATGTAATAGCTTTCCCAAAAACGCAAAGAGCACAATGTCTCTTAACGGCGGCACCAAGTGATATTGATGAATCTCAACTTGATGAGCTTTCACTAAGAATACGAAAAACAAACAGATAAAGGAAATATAATGAAAAAACTATTTTTAATTATAGGAGCACCGGGTTCAGGAAAAACAACAGATGCACAACTTATCGCACAAAGAAACGGAGAGGTTACACACTACTCTACGGGTGATATGTTTCGCGCAGAGATAGGCAGCGGGAGCGAAAGAGGAAAGATTATTGATAGTTATGTAAGTAAAGGAAATCTTGTACCTATCGAAATCGTTATTGAGACAATTGTTGAGGCTATCAAAAAGGCACCCACAGATGTGATTGTGATTGACGGTTATCCAAGAAGCACGGAACAGATGATTGAACTTGATAAATATCTTGAAAATGAAACAAATGTAGAACTTTCAAGCGTAATTGAAGTAAGAGTTACTCAAGAAGTTGCGAAGGGTAGAATCCTTGGGCGCGCAGCAGAATCAGAAGTGATTAGGGATGATGATAATGTGGAAGTATTCTACAATAGAATGAAAGTATATACAGACCCGCTTCCAGAAATACAAAATTTTTATATCAAAAAAGGTCTTTTAAAGGTTATTAACGGAGAAAGAACAATAGAAGAGATTGTCGATGAGATGGATGCGTTTATAAATTCTAAGATATAAATTCAACAATTACACTATTTATTCATCTTTTTTCGTTAAAATTAAGAAAAATAGCGAAAGGAACATTTAAATGAGAATCGTCGTAAAACTCTTTTTGGTATTGGCTTTTTTATTTTCTGCGAGTGCATTTGCAAGTGAAAAAGAAATTTTAGAGGCTGAAGCTAATGTTGCCGTGAAAAAATTCAACGCAAATGTAATAGGCGGTGAAGATTTTCTTAGTCAAGTTAAAGGCTATCTCGTCTTTCCTTCTGTTGTGCGAGGTGGATTTGTATTCGGCGGTGAATTCGGCAGAGGTGTTTTGATAATAAACAATCAAACGGAAGGTTATTTCAATATGGTTTCCGGTTCTGTTGGTTTACAGATAGGAGTACAAAAAAGGGCCGTTCTTATTGCTTTTGTGAGTCAAAGAGCACTTGATTCCTTTCTTTCAACAAACGGCTTTACGCTTGGAGTAGACGGTAGTCTTAATTTTGCTAATTGGGGGACTAGTAGAGATTTAAGTACCGCTATGCTCGGCAGAGATGTTGTTGTCTTTGCTTTTGATGAAACAGGTGTTATGGGCGGTGTTTCTGTTGATGGCAGCAAGATTACTAGAATAAACTTAGACTAACTTCAAGCTCTCCTCTTTAAGAGGAAGGCAATTCCCGATTAAGGCTACTTTCTTTTTATGAAGTATGTATCAAAAAAAACAAAAATAGCACTTCTGATGCTTCCTATGCTCGGCGTTATGTCAAATACCGCAATAATCACCTCTATCCCACAATTTAAAGATATTTTTTTAGACGTAGAAAATATTGACCTGTTAGCAAAGCTCATGATAACATTCCCTTCGCTTGTAATAGCAATTAGCTCACCGTTCTTTGGACATATTGTCCATAAAACTTCTGTTATCAAAAGTGCGGCTCTAGCATTAATTCTTTTTGCTATTGTAGGGTCTGCGGGATTGTTCCTGGATGGCATCTATCTTCTTTTGGGGTCAAGACTACTTTTAGGTGTTGGTATTGCTCTTATCATGATTGTGAGCACAACTCTTGTGGGTGCCTATTTTAAACATGAAAAAAGATATAAATTTATGGGACTCCAAAGTGTATTTATCTCCATTGGAGGGATACTTTTTATAAGCGGGGGTGGAATTCTTAGTGATATAGATTGGCGATATCCTTTTGGACTCTACATCGTAGGTTTGTTTATGCTTCCTTTTGTGATAAAAAATATAGAAGAGCCAAAAAACATAAAAGAATCTGCACATGAGATAGATATACCCGGGAATCTACTTTTTGTATATTTTTTAGGTTTTATCCTAATGGTTATATTCTATACTCTGCCGACACAAATACCTTTTTTGATAATGAATCAACTCAATGCAAGCGGTACATTCACGGGACTCATCATCTCAGAAGCCATGCTTTTTAATGCATCGGGAGGATTGAGTTTTGCAATTTTTAAAAAATATTTTAGTTACGGAAATATCAATATTATCGGCTTTTTTATACTCTCTCTTGGATTTATAGCAATCGGGAACATTAGTAATCTTTCTCTTTTCTTTTTCGCTGCACCTATTGTAGGTTTCGGCGGAGGACTCCTGATGACTGCTACAACCTCTTGGGTGTTAGATCTTGCTCGTCAATCTGAGCGTACTCAAGCGTCAGGCTATTTAACTTCGGCAATATTTAGCGGGCAATTCGTTTCGCCAATACTCTTTCAGCCAATCATCGAACTTATAGGGTTGCAACATTTCTTTTTAGCTCTTGGTATATGCTTAGCAGTAAGTGCACTCATTGCAAAAATCATCAAAAGAAGTTTTAATATTTTATAGAGTTTGATATATCTTCATAGAGCATTTTAAGGATCAAAAAGAGTGCTTGATCATATTGAAGATTGGATTGCAATACTAAATGTTTTTCAAAAAGAAAACTTTTTTTACTCTTTGTTTGGCAATACTTTGCTTTAAAAATAAGAACATTATCAATGATTGAAATCGACTCTATATTGAGCTGTAGTTTTGTTGTCGGTTCCTGATAAAAACCCCACGGATAAGAGGCTATATTTGCGTTTGGATATTTCTCCTGAAGATATCTTGCAAGCGATGATTGAAGTATTTTATCAAAAGGCTCAATCCAACGCTTACCCGACAAATCTTCAATTGTATCTTTCATGGCAAGATAAGTCATTTTTTTTGAAATAAGATAAGCGGGCATGGTTGGTTTTTCCACTCCCATACTAAAATCGGCACTATGGGTAGTTTGTGGATGAAATTCAAGTGCTTTATATTCTAAATTTGATTGAGCAGAGCATCCAAAGAAAAAAAATGACACAAAAATAAAAATGGAATATTTCATTCTCCGCCTCCAAATATTAATGCATTAGGTTTTTCATCGAGATGTTTAAGCAATTCTTTTGCCTGAGATGATGTTTGAGTAATCTCTCGCATCATATCAGTCATTTGCTTCGCAAAGAGAGAACCTTCTCCGTAATTTTTTGCTGTTTTATTGATAGAGTTGATTGCATCTTCCAAAGACCCCATAAGTCCGCCGTTTTGTGCCTCAAGAGCCGGAAGTCTATAGAGATCATTTTCAACTTTCACGATCGTTACGCTTTTTACACCCTTTTTCTTTTTGAGCTCTATAAAAGCCCTATTTGTAATAGGATCGGTAATGCTTAAAAAAGCTCTTAGACCCTGCTTGATAGCATCGTTAAAATTATCAAATCCACTTTTTTGAGATAATGAAGGATCATGAAAAAATCCCAAATCAATAAGCACGCAAATTTCAGTAAATATTTTTTGACTCTTCGCATTATAAGCAGACTCAAGTGCAACAATCTTACCTATATCAAAACCTTGAAATTTAACCGATGATCCTCTTGTAAGTGAGCCTATTTCACCGTCTGTCGTGATTATAAATTCTTTTATGTTTGCATCTATACTTTTTTTCGCAATAATGTCTTGATCTTGATCTTTACTCTTTCTTAGTTTAAATATGTGTGCATCAAGCTCCTCTTTTGATGCTTTTTTTTTGGATGCTGAAAATGAGATTGCTCCTTGAATCAATGTTGTAATTGGAGATACAGATAATCCAATTTTATTGCCTTTAAATTCAATATCAAGAAGATTGTTAATCCAAAAATCAGTATCAAATCCTAAAAGATCGGTAAAATGAGGTTCTATATAGACCCCTATTCTCACCCCATGCCCTTCCCTTGATGGTTTCATTTCAACAACTTCCCCTGCAGCAATTCCTCTGTAGAATACGGGTGCGCCTACAGAAAGGTTATTTGCATTATCGGCATAAAGCGTGCAGTATCTCCCCTCTCCTTGTATATCTCTTAGATTATTGATGCCTACAAACTCTTTTTTAATCTTCCCGCTATCTTCTTTTACCGCTTCCATATTGATGTATGTTCCGGATATCAATGTATCAAGCCCACTTACTCCCGAAAAACCAACATGAGGACGCACGATCCAAAATTTTGCTTTTTTGTTAAGGTATGGCTCTATCTCTCTATCCATTCTAGCCGTAACGATTACACCGTCACCGTCTTCTTTAAGACGTATATGCTTGACAACACCTACAGGGATATCTTTATAACGTATTTGACTTTCCCCTGCTTTGAGGCTACTGTTCTCTTTGAATTCAATCTCTATTTTTGAGCCCAAATCAACATAGTATTGATATGCGAGCCAAAAAGCGATAAAAAGTGCAATAATAGGAACGATCCATATTGAAGTAAGGAATTCAAATCTATTTTTCCTATTTGGTGTTGCTATCTCTTGATTCATCCCTGATCCCCCTTTTATGTTTTTCGATAGAACTTATATCAAAACTTTGTGCTGCTAGAAGAGTAAAAAATACACTCAAAGCAAATGCGGTTGCGGCATCGCCCGCAATGATTTGTATACTTTGCAAATGAATAAGTGAAGCTAAGATAGCCACAACAAACACATCAATCATCGACCATGGTCCTATGATCTCCGCAAGGTAAAACATACTTTTTTTGGTACTATTACTCATCTCCTCTTTCGGATATCTCGCATTAATAAACAAATATAATAGTATCACAAATTTAACTATAGGCACAAATATAGATGCAAAAAATATGATGAGTGATATTGGGTATGAGCCATGCTCCCACAATAATATGACACCTCCTATTATCGTGCTACTCGTCTCATGACCAAAATTTTTCGTAATCATCATAGGATAGATATTTGCAGGAATATATGCGATGATAGCAGTAATTAAAAATGCTATTGTCTTCTCATTTTTAAAATATTTATATGCATACAGCGAAGAATGGCATCTACGGCATCTTGTCTGCATGCCTCTATCATAATTAACTGCCTCACACAAAGGGCATCTTATGAGATTGCTTACATCATCCATTTTAATCATCTTTTTCATCTTTGAAATTTTTTTGATATTGAAACCAAAGCGTGTGCATCGGCATCGCCCTTGTGATATAGAGATTAATAATCACAAACACCAAAAGAGAAAAAAATGCTACACCCATATTTATTTGCACAAAACCTATGAGTTTTACAAGGGCAACCAAGATACTAATAAGAAATATATCACTCATATGCCACGGGAGGATATAGCCTAAGAGTATAAGCATCTTTCTTGCTGCGTCTTTGTTGCGTTTTAAGTATATAAGCATAAAAAGCGTGATGTAGAGAGAAATAATGATAATGGGAGATACAAATATGAGTGAAGCTACCATGAGTGCTACAAACCAAAATCCCTCATGCGAAAGAGTTATGATAGTTTTTGTGATGGTAACATACTGCTCACTCCCTAAAAAATCAACTTGAACAAGCGGAAAAAGATTTGTTAAAAATAAAAATATCAAAGAAGCAATAGAGAGTGCAAGACCTTTTTTTATAATATCCTGATCACAACTATACAAAACAGTATTGCATAATGAGCAAGTAGCAATCTCTCCATGCTTGAGCTGTTCAACTTTATGGAGTTTATGACATTTTTTACAAATTATCAGCGCATCAAGCTCACTATCTTTTATCATGATGCTATTATATCAAATAAAGATATTATAATTAGAGAAAAAGAATAGCATATGAAGATACTTTCCCTCAACAAAGCGATACAACATGAACAGATAGAGATTGATTATGCTGATGATATAAATGAGATAGATTCACTAAAAGGGTATGACTTCATTATCATAAAAGGTGGCGACGGAACCATACGACGCGGTGTTGCTAAAGCGTATGGAAAAGATATACCTCCACTTATCATTGATGCAAGCGGTTCTTTTAATGTTGTTGCAAAATATTATAAATTACCGAAAGTCACAAAAATACTTGATGATATAGCAAAAGGGAACATCAAGATAGAAAAACATCGCCTTAAAAAACTCAATGACGAGATATTCCTCTTTAGTGCCGGCAATATGGGCGATGTGCAGCATATCGCCGTCTCTGAAAACCTCAGATCGGGATTTTTAAAAGACGGTATAGGAAAATATCTGATTGCTTTCATCTTTTTGCTGCCACTACATATATTTACAACACCATGGATGCTTTTTATGAAAGATAGATTTTTTATCTTTGATTTTATCCCGTTTATAAAAAAAATTGGAAATTTCTATGGAGTAATGGATAAACCTATTAAAAGAGAGTTAAGCAGTGAGTACAACTTTGTAGAATTAGACGGCGATATTGTTGTAATCAAAACAAAAGACATTTCTATAGAAGTAGAGACATATATCAATATCGTATCATATCGTTGAGCGTCTCATAAAATGCATCAACTCTTTGATCTACATGAATGATACGCCTCATATAACTTTCAAAGTCAGCTCCGTTAAAATCGATATAAAGTCCCTCTATATTTGTCGCTCTTGAAATTGCAACATAAAATTGACTTGGAGCAAAAATACGATCTACATTGCATACAAGCGAATCAATGCTCATCCCTTGTGCTTTGTGTATAGTGATTGCATATGCAAGCTTAATCGGAAATTGCGAAAAGGTTGCAATGGCAGCTTGCTTAATTTCACCGTTGCCATCTATAGAGATCTCACTTAGTTCAAAATCATGCCGCTCAACACGAACGAAAACATCATCTTTTTCAACAATAATGCAATCCTCTTCAATACTATGCACGACTCCTCTGTCGCCATTGATAAATTTACCCCATTTATTGATACAAAAGAGAATGGGCGAGCCTTTTTTAATCTTGAGCACCTCATTTACCGGAAGATTTTTTATCCAACCCTCTAATCGTTTTTCATTGATTTTTGTTTTTGTATCAATCGATGCAACAAATGTAAATTCGACAGCATTTAGTGCAGCAAGCATTTTAGCATTTATATTTTCTGCAAGTGCATTTGTACCGTAAAGATGGGTGTAAAGAGTATTGTTATCGGGGAATGATTTTTGCTCCAAATGATTTAAAATTGAGCGTACATCATCGTCGCAGATACCTTGACGAATTTTCGAGAGTATCTGTGTAAAGTGTGCATCGCTGGTTCTTTGCATAATAGTAAGCTCTATATTGAGCGGTGCTATCTTTTTCCACGAACTTGACTCAAATGCATATAATAATTCTCCAAATAATGCACCGCCGGAAGAAATAACGGGTGGCAATTGATAGAAATCGCCCACAAGCAGGAGTCTTCCTCGAAATCTCATAGACTCCAACCTGTAGACAATCATATCAAAAAGCGCGGCACTCACCATAGATATTTCATCAATGATAATCAAATCAGCAGCTTCTATAATCTTTTTGAGCTCTTTAAGTCTCGATTTACTTCTTTTATCATTATGCACCAACTCTTCTAGTGAGGCACTAATCCCGAATATAAAAAAACTATGAATGGTCACACCGCCGATATTCACGGCACTAACACCTGTAGAGCCGAGTGCAACTACAGATTTATTTTTGGATCGAAAATCAGCAATAATCTCATTTGTAATGTAACTTTTGCCGACTCCGGCACCACCTGTTAAAAAGATATGATGATCTCTTAAAAGATTTATGATCTTCTCTTTCAATATCTGCCTTTAAATTCTTTTGCATTAGAACCCTCTGGATAGCCAGAGATATTCATAATGAGTTTTGCGAATGTAAGATTTTATCAGAGATTTGCAAAAACCTAGCCTTAGTTAAGTTGAGCAAATATCTAATGAAAGATTGCGTTTGCAAGACTCACCCAAAGGGCATTTTCTAACTTTCTCTTATGCAATGTTACTCACTTTTGAATTAGCTATGGTTAGCCCTGCGAGTGAGTGTCTTGCCAAATAAAAAGCTAGAAATGTTATGAATGCCTTTAGTTATTTAGAAGGTTCTATCATAATTACTCCTCTTTAAAAAAGAGTAAAACTTTACTATAATAACCAAAAAGGAGCTCTATGATCTTCGAAGATATTAGCAGATTGAAAAACCTCTCAAACAAAGAGATAAAAGCACTTTTTGGAAATATACAAAAGAGTAAAACACCACACCCCAAAAGAGGTGCAAATATGATGCTCAATCCTTTAAAACTAGAGCATCTCAATAGACTTGATGAGCTTGAAGTCGATATGATAACAATCAATCTCGAAGATGCAATCGCACCACAAAGAAAAAAAGAAGCACTTTACAATACCGCTCTCTTTCTCTCGCACCTTCAAAACTCAAAAAGCTTTATCATTGTCCGCATCAATGAACTAAGAGAAGGTGGTGTACAAGAGATACAGTTTTTAAATAATTTTAGTTTCGATGCAATCCGCTTACCAAAAGTAAAAAATAGCAGTGATGTTGCAAAAACACTCGATATACTCGATAATAATAAAGAGTTGCATCTCTCGCTTGAGACAAAAGAAGCTTTTAACACTATCGGTACACTTAAAATTGACTCAAGAGTCACGACACTTAACCTAGGCATCCTTGATCTTCTAGCATCACTTGACATCCCACAAGATAGACTTAAACTCGATAATCCAAGTATCGAGTATATTCTTGCAAAATTTTTGATAGAATCAAAAAGTGCGTGTTTACATCCTATCTCATTTATGTATCAGGACTATAATAACTTAGAAGAATTTAGCGCTTGGTGTAAAAAAGAGCGACTTATGGGTTATGAGTCAAAAGCATGCATGGGACCAAAACAAGTAGCAATCGCCCAAAAACTTTTTGCGCCCTCTCTTGATGCACTACATAAAGCTAAAACGATTAAAGAACTTTTTGAGCAAAATTCCAAAAAAGGAATACACGGTTTTATGCACGAAGAATACGGCTTTATAGATGAGCCGATCTACAAAGATGCGCTTAATCTTTTTAAAAAGTATTCACAAGAAGCATAATTTTTACTATAATTATACAAAACTTCGAAAGAACACAAATGACAATATACGACCTCAAACCAAAATTTCAAGCACTCCTTAAACCAATCGTAAAAAAACTTTACGAAATAGGCATTACACCAAATCAAGTAACTATTGGGGCGCTTTTACTTTCATTTCTCGGTGGATTTATCGTTTTTTTAGCGCAAAAAAATCATCTGCTCTTGATTATCATTCCATTTATTATGTTTATTCGCATGGCACTCAATGCAATTGATGGCATTTTGGCAAAAGAGTACAATCTTACTTCGGATACGGGAGCTATACTCAATGAGCTCGGAGATGTTCTTTCGGATATTTTACTCTATCTTCCTTTTATTTTTATCTTAAATCCTCTAATCCTTATCGCATTTGTTATTTTGGCGATATTAAGCGAATTTACAGGTGTTTTATATCAAGCAATCTTTGGTAAACGCAGATACAATGGACCTATGGGGAAAAGCGATAGAGCATTTGTTATTGGACTTATTTCTGTGTTGCTTGCTTTTTCTGACAAAGCGTTACTGTTTTCAAATATCTTGCTTGCACTTTCTGTTTTTCTTCTTTTTTTAACCCTCTTCAATAGGCTCAAAAGATGAGTATTCTTGAACCCAAGATTTATGCTACTTTAGGACTTATCTACACGATACTTCTTATTGCTTTCATCATCTATAAAATAATTGCAAAAAGAGACAACAAAGAGTATCAAGAGCTTAAAGAGAGGATTGTCTCTTGGTTTTACATGATTACATTCTTTACGCTTGGAGTCTATCTCAATGATATAGCGGGAGTAATCTTCTTGGCACTTATCAGCTATCTTGCTTTTAAAGAATATGTATCACTTATCCCTACTCGTATCATCGATAGAAGAATTATATTTTACGGGTATCTTTTTATCATCCCACAGTTCTACTTTGCCTATACGCAATGGTATGCAATGTATATCATTACCATTCCCGTATATCTATTTTTATTTTTACCTTTTAGACAGATATGGATCGGTGAGACAAACGGTTTTATAGCCAATACCAGTAAAGTATACTGGGGTGCTATGCTTTTTATCTTTGCGTTAAGCCATAGTGCATATCTATTCAAACTTTCACCGATTAATGACATAACAGGTCCTATGATGCTTTTGTATCTTCTGTTTTTAACCGAGATTAATGATGTTTTTCAATATGTATGCGGAAAACTATTTGGTAAAAAAAAGATTGTTCCTAAAGTAAGTCCGGGAAAAACTACAGAGGGGTTTTTGGGTGCACTTGTATTAACAACAATCATGGCAATTCTCCTTAGATACCTTACTCCTTTTAATCTTTTTGAATCGATTTTCGCAGGACTTATCATAGCATCAGCAGGTTTCATAGGTGATGTTGTCGTCTCAATGCTCAAACGAGATGTCGGCGTAAAGGATTCTAGCAATATGATAGCGGGACACGGGGGCATGCTTGATAGACTTGATAGTCTTACCTACACAGCACCTCTATTTTTTCATTTCGTATATTATATCTACTACTGATGATGCTTAAAAGTCTCTTTTTTACATTTATAGTAAAGCCTCTTATCATCCTCATAACGGGTATATCCATAAAAAATCCTCAAAATTTGCCAGAAAATGGACAATTTATCATCATTGCTAACCACAATAGTCATCTTGATATCATGGCGATTATGTCGCTTTTTGAAAGTAAAATGATCAAAAAGATACGACCGGTCGCCGCAAGTGATTACTTTTTTAAAAACAGAATACTCAAATGGATATCACTTCATCTTATAGACATTATCCCTCTTGATAGAAGTATGCAACGCTCGAAACAGACACACCCGCTACAAAATGTATATGATGCGCTAGATAAAGGCGACTCGGTTATTATCTTTCCAGAAGGGAGCAGAGGCGATCCGGAAAGACTTGGACAATTCAAAAACGGCATAGGACATTTAGCAAAAAAATATCCAAATATCGGTATCATTTCCATAGTCTTAGAAGAGACGGGGAAATGTTTACCGAAAAATGAAGCACTGCTCGTCCCGTTCATCATAAAGGCTGAGATCAAAGAGCCGATGAAATTTGGCGACCACTCTTTGAATATACACGAATTTGTATCAAAACTCGAAGAAAATTTCACAAAAGGATGATTATGTCAACTACGAAAAAATTTCCAGGCTATCAAGGAAGAGAGCTCTTGGCGCGTATTTGGAAAAACAAGACAAAACATAACGGTAAAGTAATCGTCTTACTCCACAGAGGGCATGAGCACTCAGAAAGACTCGACGAAGTAGCGAATTACGCTTCTTTTGATGCTTACAAAAAATATGCATATGATTATAGAGGACATGGATACGAAAAAGGAGAGCCAAGCTATGACTTTATGGATTTAGTAAGAGATTTGGACTGCTTTATACAATTTGTTCAAGAAGATGCAAAAGTTGCCATAGAAGATATCTTCATTGTAGCAAATTCCGTTGCAGGTGTAGTTGCCGCTACATGGTTGCATGATTATGCACCGCAAATTGCCGGAGCAGCTCTTGTGGCACCGGCATTCAAGATTAAGCTCTATGTACCGCTTGCAAAAGAAGCTCTTGATGTTGCCGTCAAATTCAAACCAAAACTACACATAAAATCATATGTCAAATCTAAGTTTTTAACCCATGATACACGAGAGCAAAAAAGATACAATACCGATCCGCTTATTACTCCTGATATACCCGCAAAACAACTCACAACGCTTCTTGATACCGCACAGAGAATTGTCAAGGATGCTGCTGCTATTACAACACCTCTGCTTGTTTTGAGTGCAACAAAAGATTATGTAGTTGAAAGCAAAGTTCAAGGAGATTTCTTTGCAAATCTATCTTCTGCAAATAAAAAATTTATCCAACTTGAGGGATATTTTCACGGCGTGCTCTATGAAAATAAAAAAGATATTGCTCTTCAAGGGATTGACGATTTCATGAAGAGATGTTTTCGCTCAAATCCAAAAACGCAAATCGATGCTCTCATAACTTACACGCAAAACGAGAAGCACAAGATCGCGTATGGTACACTTCCACTATGTCAAGAGTTTTCGTTTTGTATACAACGAGCATATATCAAATATCTAGGTTCGCTTAGCAACGGCATAAAGATAGGAAAACGTTATGGCTTTGATTCGGGCGTTACACTTGATTATGTCTATAAAAATCGTGCACAAGGAAAATTTGCCATAGGTAAATTTGCCGATATGATCTATCTAAACTCTGTAGGTTGGAAAGGTATTCGCCAAAGAAAAGTAAACCTTGAAACACTCATGATAAATTCTATTGATGCAATGCATGCGCAAAAAAGAGATGTAAAGATTATGGATATAGCAGGAGGTCCTGCAAAATATCTCATAGAGATGGCAAGAAAATATGAAAATATCGAGATACTTGTTCGAGACTATCAGGAGCAAAATATAGAACTTGGCAAAAAACATGCCAAAAGATACAGTTTGGAAAATATCAAATACGAACAGTGCGACTCTTTTGATAGTAAAAATTATTTGGAACAGGATTTTGCGCCAAACATCATCATCATTTCAGGAGTGTTTGAACTTTTTGACGATAATAAGATGATACAAAAAGCGATTGATGGAGTCTCAAACATGCTTAAAAGTGGCGATATACTGCTTTATACCAATCAGCCTTGGCATCCGCAACTTGCACAAATCGCAAATGTTCTTGGTAATCATCAAGGTAAAAAATGGATTATGCGTAGAAGAACGCAATATGAGATAGATGCGCTTTTTGAAAAAAGCGGATTTAAAAAAGAAACGATGCTCATAGATAATTATGG
>JAFGVX010000011.1 GCA_016937775.1 Campylobacterales bacterium
CTATATTTTAGATAGAATATCCATATATGAAAGCTTAGGATATGAGATGATAAAAAGTGCATGTGGACTTGATTGTTATGATGCATGCTCTATCGTTTTTGATAAAGGCAAGATAAAAGGCGATAAGAGCAATCCCTATACAAATGGCTACCTATGCCCACTACTTAATAGTTGTTTACCAAAAGAGGAGCGCATCAAATCTCCATCGGTTAACGGTAAAAAAGTAAGTCTTGATGGGGCTTTAAAAGAGGTTGCAAAAAGCCTTAAAACTACAAATACACTTCTTTGGAGAGGCAGTGGTAATCTTGGCGTAATGCAAGATGTTACAAATCTGCTTATCCAAAAGATTGGCGGAAGTTTAACGGAGGGCTCTTTGTGTGATGGCGCAGGTGCAGCAGGCATAAAAGAGGGCAGAGGGGATCACAAACAGCTCCCTTTGGAGCAGATCCAAAAAAGCGAAGTCGTCGTTGTGTGGGGCAGAGATGTGAGTGTCACCAATAGACACCTTATGCCCTTCATCAAAGATAAGACACTTATCACTATCGATCCTTTTAGAAGTGATATTGCTAAAATGTCACATTTGCATTTACAGCTTGCTCCTAGGAGTGATTTTTTCTTAGCACTTTTGCTGAGTCGGTTTGTGATCATGGAGGAGATGCATGATAAAGAGTGGCTCGCTCAACATGCGAGTGATTGGGATGAGTATTATGATTTTATAAGAACTTTTCGCATCAAATCTTTGCTTGCACTTATTGATCTTAGCCTTGCCAAGATAGGTGATATACTTTCGCTCATAAAGGGTAAAAAAACTGTTTTTTTAGTGGGTACCGGAGTGCAACGATATACAAATGGTGCTTATATTCTTAGAGCTATCGACTCTTTAGTAGCACTTTTGGGACTCTTTGGAAAAGAGGGGTGTGGAGTAAGCTATATGGGAGAGAGTAGACTTGGATTTAATGATCCTTTTAAAATCACTTGTAATCGTGTATCAAAAGCTTTGACACCGTTTGGTGATTTTGAGACGGTGCTTATCCAAGGAGGCAACCCTGCTGAATCTATGCCCCAGAGCGCAAGAGTGATAGATGAACTCGAAAAAGTAAAAAATCTTATCTATTTTGGGCTCTATGAAAATAAAACATCAAAGATGGCCCATATCGTCATACCGGCAAAAAATTTCTTTGAAAAAGAGGATGTTCGACTCAGTTATGGCTCAAAGTATGCACTCAAGATGAACAAGATAGAAGATGTCTCTTTTGGCATAAGCGAATATAGTTTTACATCAAAATTATTTTTGCTTATGGGCTTTGATGGGTTGCTGAGTGAGCAAGCGTATATCGATCATTGGCTCAATCAATGCGAGAGAGAAGAAGAGGTTTTTATCTTGCCCTCATTTGAAGAAAATCCTTATAAGGATGGATTTGAAGAGCCATTCAAATTTTTGGATGATTATGATGATGAGTTCTTAGATATAAAGAGACTTAAAAGATATAACAAAAAAGAAGTACAAAAAAGTGATGAGTATTGGCCGGTAAACAGAAAGTCGAAGCGATCACTCAATACGCAATTTGGAAAAGATAATAAGGTCACTCTCAATCCAAAAAGTGGTTACAAAGAGGGGGAGTCGGTATTTTTAAGTTCACCACAAGGTATGATCGAGCTTATTGTAGAGCTTGATGAGGGAGCAAGAGAAGATTGCGCGATTATATATGCTAATACGCTTCATATCAACAAGATAACACCTCCATTGGAGAGTTTAGAGGGTAAAAATGCCTGTTACGCAGAAGTGAAGGTAAAAATATTTAGAGTATAATTAGGGAAATTTTTTAAAGAGAGTAGAATGAATTTAGAAGCGTTAGATAAACAGTATGTCTTGCAAACTTATGCAAGAGACTATACGAACTTTACACACGGTATCGGCTCAAAGCTTTATGATGATAAAGGTGTGGAGTATATAGATTTTGCAAGCGGAATCGGTGTTAGTAGTGTAGGGCATGGTAATGTGAAGCTCACTCAAGCTATATGCGAGCAAGCCAAAAAAATCATCCATATATCAAATTTGCAAGTGATTGAGCCGCAAGCAAAATTGGCACAAAAGATTGTGGAGCTTTGCGGGTATGATGCGAAAGTGTTTTTTGCGAATTCCGGAGCAGAAGCAAATGAGGGTGCTATCAAGATGGCGCGTAAATATGGGACAGTAAACTTTGATACTAAAAAATATAAGATTATCTCTTTAGGACACTCTTTTCATGGCAGAACACTTTCTGCGCTGGCAGCAACTGCTCAAGAGAGTTTCCATCCTGATACTTTTGCACCATACCCTAAAGGGTTTAGCTATGTTGCAAATATTGATGATATCTATGATGCCATTGATGAGGAGACGATTGCGGTTATCATTGAGCTTACTCAAGGTGAGGGTGGCGTGATGAATTTTGATAAACACAAAGTGCAAAAGTTGGCAAAGTTCCTACAAGAGAAGAAATTACTGCTTATCGTCGATGAGATACAAACAGGGA
>JAFGVX010000012.1 GCA_016937775.1 Campylobacterales bacterium
ATGGCACCTTCAAAAATAGCTGCAAAAAAAGCAGCTTCCGAGCTTACAAAAGAGGAGAAAGATGCCGCGCTCTCTTCTTTGTGGATTCAAAAACAGATTAGCAAAACAACTGTGAGCGATCAAGAGGCAAAAGATTTTTATGATAAGGTAAAAAAAACAAGCAAAGAGCCTGCTAAAATTCCTGAGTTTGATACAATTAAAGAAAACATAAAAATGCAACTTAAACAAGAAAAGGCTATTCAAAATATCATCAAAAGTGCAAAAATAGTAGTCAAATAGATTGAAGGAGTTTGCGTGAGTGGAGCAGTTCTTGATAAAATTAGTGCGGGTGTAGTGAGTGGAGATAATCTTACTATGCTTTTTGATATAGCAAAAAGCAAGGGGTATGCTATTCCTGCAGTGAATGTTGTCGGAACTGACTCTGTCAATGCTGCGCTTGAGGCGGCAAAACGTGTAAACTCTCCTATTATCATACAGTTTTCAAATGGTGGTGGTGCTTTTTGGGGTGGTAAATCACTACCAAGTGATAGAGCAGCCGTATTAGGCTCGATTGCCGGAGCACAGCATGTTCATATTTTAGCGGAAGCATACGGTGTCCCAGTCGTTTTACATACGGATCATGCGGCAAAAAAACTTCTTCCTTGGATAGATGCACTTCTAGAAGCAAGTGAGGCGCATTTTAAAGTGCACAAAAAACCGCTTTTCTCATCACATATGCTTGATCTCAGTGAAGAGCCTATTGAGGAGAATATAGCTATTTGCAAAGAGTATCTCAAAAGAATGGATTTGCTTGGTATGACACTCGAAATAGAACTTGGTGTAACGGGTGGTGAAGAGGATGGCGTTGATAATACAAATGTCGATAATACACTCCTTTATACACAACCCGAAGAGGTAGCTTATGCCTATAAGGAGCTTAAAGAGATAAGTGATCGATTTACCATTGCCGCATCTTTTGGTAATGTGCACGGTGTTTATAAACCGGGTAATGTAGTATTGAGACCTTCTATTTTAGATAATTCACAAAAATATATTGAGCAAAAATACAATACACCCTTGAAGCCTGTCAATTTTGTTTTTCACGGTGGTTCGGGCTCTGCGCTTAAAGATATACGAGATGCTATCAGTTATGGTGTCGTGAAGATGAATATCGATACTGATACTCAGTGGGCATTTTGGGATGGTGTGCGAGGATATGAGGCTAAGTATCATGACTACTTGCAAGGACAAATTGGTAACCCGGAAGGTGAAGATAAGCCAAATAAGAATTATTATGATCCTAGAAAATGGCTCAGAGCAGGTGAAGAGTCTATGGTAAAACGCCTTATCACAGCTTTTGAAGATCTTAATTGCGTTGGAAGAAATTAAACTCAATCTCCCCACGCCCATAGAGTCGATACACTTTAGAGGTCACGACTTTTATCTCAAAAGAGATGACCTTATAAGTAGAGATTTTTCGGGCAATAAAGCTAGAAAACTTCATTACTATCTTGCAAACGATTTTCCACACATCAAAAGGCTTGTTTCGTATGGCTCAAACCAATCTAACGCGATGTATAGTATGTCTGTTCTTGCTAAGTTAAGAGGTTGGGATTTTGAATATTATACAGATCACATTTCTGATTTTTTAAAAAAGAACCCGCATGGCAATTATGCTAAGGCATTAGAGAATGGGATGAAGATATCTTGTCATTCTGAATTTATTTCAGAATCTAAAAATAAAGAGATACTAAAACAAGTTCAGTATGATGATGGCACATTATTTATAAACGAGGGTGGCAGGGACAAAGAGGCAAGTTTTGGCTTGGAGATAATGGCAAATGAGATAATCGATTGGCAAACCGAAAAGAGTATTCAAAAGTTAAATATATTTTTACCAAGTGGTACAGGAACAACAGCACTTTTTTTACAAAAATATCTTAAGAACAACGGCATAAAAGTTTATACGACACCTTGCGTTGGAGACATGGCATATCTTATGAAACAATTTAGCTTACTCGAAGAGGATATAAGTTTCCATCCTACTATTATAAATTCTCAAAAAAAGTGGCATTTTGGGAAGCTTTATAAAGAACACTATAAAATTTGGTTAGAATTACAAAAAAGTATAGATGTTGTATTTGATCTCCTCTATGATCCTATAGGATGGCAGGTTTTATTGGAAAATCTAGAAAAGTTCAGAGGAGCGATACTCTACATTCATCAAGGTGGACTCTTGGGCAATGAGAGTATGTTGCCACGCTATGAAAGAAGATTTAAGGATAATAATGAAGATAATTAAAACAGACTCATTGGATTTTAAAAAAGAGTTTGATGTGCTTTTGCAAAGAGGGGCGATGGATATAAAAGGTGTCTCTAAGATAGTCGGCGAGATACTCCAAGAGATAAAAAAAGAGGGTGACAGTGCTCTTCTTGAGCAGATTGCACGGTTTGATCGTTGGAGCCCAAAAGAGGCAAGAGAGCTTATAGTGAGTGAAGAAGCGATGCAAAAAGCGTATGAGTCTATCGATGATGATCTTCGTGCTGTGCTTAAGATTTCTTATGAACGCATAGAAGCGTATCACAAAAAGCTTATGCCCCGCACTTGGATTGATGAGGAAGCAAACGGGAGTCTGCTCGGTCAGAAAGTAACGGCGGTTGAGAGAGCAGGGCTTTATATCCCGGGAGGAAAAGCAGCTTATCCAAGCTCACTCCTTATGAACTTTATTCCTGCAAAAGTTGCCGGTGTTGAGGAGATCATTGTTTGTACGCCGACACCCGATAATGAGATCAATGAGCTTCTTCTTGCGGCATGCCATCTTTGTGGTGTCAAAAAGGTTTTTAAAGTGGGTGGCGCTTCTGCCATCGCTGCTCTTGCCTATGGGACGCAGAGTATCCCTAAAGTTGATGTAATTACGGGTCCGGGTAATATATTTGTAGCAACTGCAAAAAAACTTGTATACGGTGAAGTAAATATCGATATGATTGCAGGTCCAAGTGAGATAGGTATCCTTGCTGATGCGGATGCGAAAGTTGATTATATCGCTATGGATCTGCTCTCGCAGGCTGAGCATGATGAGATGGCAAGCTCTATTCTCATCACGCCAAGTTTAGAGCTAGCAGAGGCAGTAAGTCTCCAAGTAGAGAGTTATCTTGAAACACTTAGCAGAAGAGAGATTGCCAAAAAATCTATCGATTCAAGAGGTGCTATCATCGTAACAGGCGATATGAGTGAAGCGATCGATCTTATGAACAAGATAGCGCCGGAACACCTTGAAGTGATGGTCGCTGAACCGATGGAACTGCTTGATGCTATCAAGCATGCAGGCGCGATATTTTTAGGGGAGAATACTCCTGAGCCTATAGGGGATTATATCGCGGGACCAAACCATACACTCCCTACAGGCGGTACGGCAAGATTTTACTCACCACTGAGTGTGGAGCATTTTTTGAAAAAATCATCTATTATCTCGATGAGCAAAAAAGGCATTAGAGAACTTGGCGAAGCATGTGCCATGATAGCACACACAGAGGGGCTCACAGCTCATGAACAGAGCGTAAGACTAAGAATCGAAAAGTAAAATTTAATCGATCAAAAACGATATCTTTGCAGTGATTCTATATTTTACAATTTTATTATCTTCTACTTTAGCGCTTTGGTCTTGAATATAGATAGACTTGATATTGCGTACCGATTTTGAAGCTTCTTTGATCGCTCTTTGCGCTGCATCTTCCCAGCTTTTCTCTGATTGAGCGAGCACTTCTATCACTTTTACTACTTTTTTTGACATGTTTAATCCTTTTTTATAAGTTGAATAGTTATTATAACAAAATAGATTTGAGGATTTGATTTTTTAAAAAAGTGGCGCGGCGGACGAGGCTCGAACTCGCGACCCCCTGCGTGACAGGCAGGTATTCTAACCAACTGAACTACCACCG
>JAFGVX010000013.1 GCA_016937775.1 Campylobacterales bacterium
CACACCGTGAGGCACCAGATCCTAAGTCTGGCGTGTCTACCAATTTCACCACATCCGCATAAATATAAGTTTATCTCTGTTCAAAACCAAACTCTTGCCAAAGGCAAAGCTTTAGTGATTGAAAAATAATGGGCTTTTACTCATCATTTTGAGACATTATATGGTACGCCCGTTAGGATTCGAACCTAAGACCGCTCGCTTAGAAGGCGAGTGCTCTATCCAGCTGAGCTACGAGCGCATTGTATAACAATTATATGGATAACCTAACTTACCAAATGGTACGCCAGAGAGGACTCGAACCTCTAACCCTCAGATCCGAAGTCTGATGCTCTATCCAATTGAGCCACTAGCGCATTGGCATGGGGTGGGCGACGGGGATCGAACCCGCGACCACCAGTGCCACAAACTGGTGCTCTACCAACTGAGCTACACCCACCATATGTGCTTTGGATCTTTTTATCGTTAATAATGGTCGGAGTGAAAGGACTCGAACCTTCGACCCCCTGGTCCCAAACCAGGTGCGCTACCAGACTGCGCTACACTCCGTTTTTAAAAAGAGTGCAATTATATTGAAAAACCCTTAAAAAGTCAATAGTTTTTTAAAAAGTAAAAAGTAAAAATTGGCTCAATATAAGTAATGCTTCAGTAGCTTCTTAGTATAGTAATTAAACTATTTAAGGAGAGTTAAAGTGATTGAGGGAATTTTTGGTAATATCAATAATTTTTTAGCTGCTTTTTTCTTTTTTGATCTCTCATTTGGAAAAATTGAGGATGGTATTCCGTTTATAGTAGTTTGGCTTATTTTTGGGGGAGTATTTGTCACTGTACGTTTTGGATTTGTCAATCTCAAAATGATGGGACATGCTTTTGATATCATTAGAGGTAAATACAAAACTAAAGAAGATATAGGAGAGATCACTCCGTTTCAATCGCTTACAGCTGCGCTCTCGGCAACCGTAGGATTGGGGAATATAGCAGGTGTTGCGATAGCAATCTCAGTCGGAGGTCCCGGGGCAACTTTTTGGATGATTCTTGCAGGATTTTTGGGCATGAGCCTGAAATTTGCCGAGGTAACATTAGCGCAACTCTATAGAGAGGTACGACCAAACGGACAGATAATGGGAGGTGCTATGGAGTATCTCTCAAAAGGACTCACCAAAAAAGGTTTTAAAACTACAGGAAAAGTTTTAGCAGTGATGTTCTCGATTTTTGCCATAGGCGGATCACTCGGCGCAGGTAATGCTTTTCAAGCAAGTCAAGCATTGGGTGCTGTTTCTGAACACATCTCATTTTTTAATTCTTATCCTCTTGTTTTCGGTTTTATCTTTGCAACACTTGTAGGCTTTGTCATCATCGGTGGTATCAAAAGGATAGCGCACGCCGCTGAAGCCATAGTACCGACGATGGGCATCATTTATGTCCTTACATCTTTTTGGATTATTTTCAACCATATTTCTGAAATCCCTCACGCTATAAGCCTTATATTTACCGAGGCTTTTGCGCCAACAGCCGTAACTGGAGGAATCATTGGAGTCATAATACAAGGTTTTAAAAGAGCTGTATTCTCAAGTGAAGCAGGAATAGGCTCGGCTGCCATCGTGCATTCAACCGCAACCGTAAAGTATCCCGTAAGACAAGGTTTTGTAGCGCTTTATGAGCCGTTCGTTGATACGATTATCATCTGTACTATAACCGCACTTGTAATCATCCTTACAGGCGTCTATGATCCAAGCGGTCCATACGCTGAGCTTATAGCTACAAAACAAGGGGCTGCACTTACTTCTATAGCACATGCAAGTGTTGTCTCTTGGTTTCCGATTGTTCTTAGCTTCTCCGTCATGCTCTTTGCATTTAGCACTATGATTACTTGGTCGTATTATGGAGAGAGATCGTGGACCTACCTCTTTGGTGAAAAATACACTATCATCTATAAGGTTATCTTTTTGCTTTTTACACTCTTGGCAACTGTTACAAGCGCAAAAACTTTGTTAGAATTTTCTGATTTACTCTTTTTGGCAATGGCACTACCAAACCTTATCGGTGTTTATGTATTGCAAGGAGAGATAGCCTCTGAACTTAGAAAATACAAAAGAAAATTAAAAAGCGGAGAACTTGATAGGGAGGCGCTTGGAGAGCAAAGCTAGAGTAGCTCAACTCCTCGCTCGCCTTGAGTAACTTCACCAATCACATATCCGTCAGTTACATCTAAGATTGCTTTAACATCATCGCTATCGACGATCCATACCATTCCAATACCCATATTGAAAGTACGGTACATTTCCTCTTCTTCTATGTACTGTTTCATAAAATCAAATATCGGTAGTGTTCTTATCTTATCTTTATAGATAACTGCTTTAAGATCATTTGGTAAAACTCTAGGAAGATTTTCAACGATACCACCTCCTGTTATGTGTGCTAATGCCTTAATCTTTTCTTGGTGCTCTTTAAAGAGTTTTACATATATCCGAGTCGGCTCTAAAAGCGTATCAAGCAACGGCTTACCGTCAAACTCTGTATCGATACTCATGCCTAAAGTATCAAAAAAGAGTTTTCGCACAAGAGAATATCCGTTTGAATGAATGCCTGAACTTGGAAGCGCTATAAGTATTTGGTCTTTTTTGACATTAGCTACCGTATCAAGCTTGGCTCTCTCGGCTATCCCCACGGCAAATCCTGCTAGGTCAAAATCGTCTGCACTGTACATGCCCGGCATCTCGGCAGTCTCGCCGCCGATAAGCGAACATTCAGCCTCTCTACATCCCGCAGCAATTCCAGAGACAACATCTTTTGCATTATCAAGTACCAATTTTCCAGTAGCATAGTAGTCTAAAAAAAAGAGTGGTGTTCCAAAATTGCAAATGAGATCATTAACGCACATTGCAACAAGGTCAATACCCACGGTATCTAGCTTTTCACTCTCTATTGCGATTTTGAGTTTTGTACCTACTCCATCAGTTGCCGAGAGCATTACAGGCTCACTATATCCACTTGGAAGCGCATATGCGCCTGCGAATGAACCTATGCCTCCTATGACATTGGGAGTAAATGTTGATTTTACATCCTCTTTTATCGCCTCGACAAATGAATTTCCCTCATCGATGTCTACGCCGGCATCTTTATATGAAATTTTTGACATATCTACTCTTATCAATCCCATTTACACGGAGGAAGTATCTTTTTGAGTAAAAATATTGAAGGACAAAAATTGGTCAACGCCCATACAATCAACATAATCATCATAATAAGTTGCAGTATGAAGGCTACCGCTATCAAGCCTGATGCAGCAAGTCCCATAATCAACCCCAACATTATCGCCATTACAAGTCTTTGAGCTCTTTCAACACACATCTCTAACTCCTTTTTTTCATAATTATAGCAAAATTAACTATTTTTCTTATCTCTTGCCATTCTTCGTCGCACATTCGCATCAAGCGATCTTTTTCTAATCCTAATACTCAACGGCGTTACTTCAACAAGCTCATCATCTTCTATCCACTCCATCGCTGCTTCCAATGACATCTTACGTGGAGGAACAAGCTTAATGGCTTCATCTGCACCACTTGTTCGCATATTTGTAAGCTGCTTCCCTTTGAGTGGATTAACATCCAAATCACCGGGTCTTGAAGATTCACCTATAACCATACCGCTATAGACTTTATCTTGAGGTTTGATAAATAAAACACCCCTTGCTTGCAAATTAAATATAGAAAAGGCAACAGCCTCTCCATTATCCATAGAGACAAGTGCGCCTTGCGTTCTACTTTCAACAGTACCACTATATGGACGATATTCAAGATAAGAGTGGTTCATCACTCCTTCGCCTTTTGTATCGGTCAAAAATTCACTTCTAAGTCCGATAAGCCCACGCGCAGGAATTTCAAACTCCAATCTTACGGTACCGTCTGGCATAGGAGTAAGTGATGTCATCTCGGCTTTTCTTTTGCCTAATTTCTCGATGATGACACCTTGAAAATCACTTGGCACATCAACAACAAGATGCTCAAACGGCTCTAATTTTACACCGTTTTCTTCTCTGATAACAACCTCGGGGCGTGCTAGCAGAAACTCAAATCCTTCTCTTCTCATATTCTCAGCCAAGATGCCTATTTGCAACTCACCACGACCTGAGACTTTAAACGAAGCATCACCAAGTGGTTCCATTCTCATGGCTATATTAGTCTCCATTTCTCTAGCAAGTCGTTCTCTGATTTTATTTGAAGTGACATGTTTGCCTTCTGTTCCTGCAAGTGGTCCATCATTGACAGAGAAGATAACAGAAAGCGTCGGTTCTTCTATATGCATCGGATCAAGTGCGACCGGATTGGCATTATCACATATGCTATCGCCTACGTCAATATCGTTAAATCCTGCAATTGCCACAATATCGCCGGCTTCAGCTTCAGCAATCTCTATTCTATCCAAACCTCTAAAACCTATGAGTTTTGATATTCTGCTCTTGCTTTTAGCACCACTTGCTTTAACAAGAGTAAACTCTTCGCCCTTATTAAGTTTGCCGTTAAATATTCTAGTAATTCCTATACGACCAACAAAATTATCACTATCAAGTGTAAAAACCTGCGCTTGTGTAGCAGCCTCGCTTGAACCTTCAGGATAAGGAACATATTTTAGTATTGCCTCAAAAAGAGGAGTCATATTGATATTTTCATCTTCCATCTCCCATTTTGCATAGCCGTTCTTAGCAGCCGCATATACTATCGGGAACTCAAGCTGGGCGTCATTTGCTTCAAGTGCTACAAGCAGGTCAAAAACCTCATTGACAACCCTATCAGGCTCCGCTGCCTCTTTGTCTATCTTATTGACAACGACGATAGGGATAAGTCCAAACCCAATCGCTTTTTTGAGTACAAACTTTGTCTGTGGCATAACACCCTCTTGTGCATCAACAAGAAGCAAAACACCATCAACCATTCTGAGTACACGCTCAACTTCACCACCAAAATCG
>JAFGVX010000080.1 GCA_016937775.1 Campylobacterales bacterium
CTTGTATCTAAAAACCATAAAAAAGTGATAGTACTCACAGTAGCACCGCTCTTTGCTGAAGTTATTCGCAGAGTTTATCATAACGAGAGTGTAAATTCACTTTTCGCATAATCACTCTCTAAAAGGTTCTTGTTCCTTTGTTATTGAAAGAAAAATTATTTTCTTTCAATTTCTATATGTTAGAGACTTTTTCAATAATCTCGAAAGAGATTTTACGCGTAGGGTAGTTGCATAAACACCAAGATATTTTTAGAACTGCCTTATATAATAGACTTTTTTTATTACCTTTTTTTAGACTGTTTCTCACCCTATACCCAAACAAAAAATGGAAAAACAATTGATTAGTACATTAGCGATACAACTAATAAATTTTTATCAACGTTATATATCACCGCACAAAGGGTATCGTTGTGCATATAGGGTATATACTGGTGATGTTTCTTGCTCAGAATATGCAAAAATTTCCATTCAAAAGAATGGAGTTTTTAGGGCATACCCTCTTATCAAGGAACAATTTGCAAAATGTAAATGTGCCCATGAAGCATTAAAAAAAGAGAAAGAGACAGAGACAGAGAAGAAAAAAAACTCTTCAGATACATGTGGCAGCGGCGTAGATTGTTTAGCCCCATGTGCTGATATCTTAAGTTATAAACATCTTGATTGTGATGTATGCGCATGTGGCTTCTCGTAGATGCGATGCAAAGGAACAATGCAAGAGAGTTATTAAAAAGGCGGTTTTAAATGACAGATTCACATATTGCTTCTTTAAGTTGGCGCGATTGGATTGTTCCAATTGCTACAACGTCTATGACATTGCGACAGGCTTTAGAGGCTTCATCACATCTTAAAGCGGGGCAAGATGATATACCTCTTATAATTCAATTGGTAGAAAACCAAAAATTTGATATTCCAGGAATAAATCTTTTTAACGGTGCGGTAGGATTTACATACGCATGACTGTATTCACGTGATTCTTGGACGTGGAATGTTGCCTAAAGATGAAGCTTTTGTCATCGGGTTTACGATGGGAAGTACCAATCGTGTTACAGCAACAGAAGAGCATCTCTTTGCACTTGCATCCAAATATTTTTACCCAGGTCCCTATAAATTCACTGACGATGCTATAGCTGTCTTTAAAGATGCCATTCGACTCGGCTACATTTCAGACTGCCAACCGCTATCGGAGATAGATTATGAGCAATATATGGATCTCTCTTTAAGCGATATCCGTGAACGCATTGGTCTTGAGGTAGAGTTACTCAAAGCCTATTATCAGATAGAAAAACGAAGATATCCAGAAGATAAAGCAAGCAGTAGGATTATTTAAGGGCACTCTTTACTTGGTTTACTAAAATCTGGATTATTGACAAAAGAGTTGTCGGTGAGTGTCTCTAAAAATGCAATCAAGCTGCTGATTTGTTTCATGCTCAATGCTCTGTTGGTACGCAAATCATGTTTTTGTATCGCTTCAATCAAGGTCGTAGCACTTCCATCATGCCAATAAGGCTGAGTTAGTGTAACATTTCTTAGGCTTGGTGTACGAAAAAGATTTTTATCTTTTGGATTATGTGTGATATCAGAGAGACCACTATCTCTAAATCCGTACTTTACAACAGACTCATGTGGCTGGACTTGATGAAAATCATCATCACTAAAGAGTGGTGCGCTGTGGCATGTACTGCATTTTCCTTGTCCAAAAAAAAGCTTTTCACCCTCTCTAGCCTCTTTAGTTGCTAAGGGTTGATTTGCTTTTTTCTTTTGGTCATAAAGGGAGTTCTCTGAGATGAGTCTCTTCTCAAAACTCTCTAAAGCGCGTGAGACAGTACTAAGAGTAATACTACCTTTTTCTTCTGGAAAAGCACTTGCAAAAAGTTTTTTGTAACAGGCATTTTGACCTAGCCGTTTGCCTATCTCATCTTCATATCCATTCATACCCATCTCAACAGGATCAGTACCTCGAATAGGCATTAAAGATTGCTCAGCTAAGCCACTAAGGTGGTTATGTGCCCAAGTGAGATTCTTGTACAAACTAACATTTGCAAGTCCAGGGACATTGCGTTTAGCAGGGTCGCCAAGTGCTCCAGGATGTACGCTGTTGCCATCTGAAAAAGCGCGTTTTTGTTCATGGCATGTTGCACAGGACATCGTGCCATTGATGGAGAGGTCGGCATCATAAAACAGACGTCGTCCCAACTCAA
Organism: Campylobacterales bacterium; assembly: GCA_016937775.1. GTDB lineage: Bacteria > Campylobacterota > Campylobacteria > Campylobacterales > Sulfurovaceae > BN30871. Next base: position 2,199 of record JAFGVX010000080.1, read on the forward strand.
ATTGTACTTCATTTGCCCCAATATCACTTTGCATAATCACTAAGACAAAAACAAAAATTTGACGTATCTGTTTGACGCGTGTCATGACGCTACTACTTGATTTTTGTAATCATCACTGCTGTAGTGCTATCTGCACCAGCGGAGAGTTGTAAGATATAAACACCAGATTCTAAAGGATAATCAAGCATTTTTCTAATACCAGAGCCTTGTGGTCCACCTTGATGGGCTATGGATTTTGCCGCTTTGCCATCTTTTATCATATCAACCCAAGAGGGGTTACCTAAAGCGATTCTATAGATACCGCTCTCTTTGATTTGGATTTGAAACATCCCACCATAGCTGACCGTACCTCCCTCGTTAGTTGGTGTAGTTACATAATGTACTTTAGGGGTGTTATGTAAGCCAATATATGAGGCACTGTTGAGTGTCAATGATGCATGAGGGAGTTCCTCTGCACTTGTAGCCGCATTTACATACGATAAACTCTTCCAAGCATTCAATGCAGAAGGCAACGCCGTTTCTTGTCCAAATAGGCTTGTTATAACAAGCCAAATAAATAACATGATTTTCATTTTTTTCCTTATTTTAACGTTATAGTTAGTATGATATAGCGATATTATAAACGCTATGCCTTAAATACTTTTGAAGTAATCAATGATATCAAGGAGTATTTGCTTAAGATAAAAGATATAACAAGAGTATTTGAGTATAATTCGCTTTATTATTTCTTGACTAGGAAAAATGTTTGAAAAATATTAGAAACTTTTCTATTATCGCGCATATCGA
>JAFGVX010000081.1 GCA_016937775.1 Campylobacterales bacterium
ATTCAAAAGTTTTATCGGAGGGGCAACCATAGGCTCTCTTGGAGGGCTTATAGGGCTTGGTGGAGCGGAGTTTCGACTCCCTTTTTTGGTGGGTGTGCTTAAAATAGACACCCTTCATGCGGTGATGCTCAATATCATCATCTCACTTGTGACTGTTTTGTTTGCCCTCCTTTTTCGTGGTGTTGATGAGAGTCTGTTTTCAAACGGTTATATCGTGGTAAATCTTTTATCAGGAACTCTTATAGGTGCTTGGATTGGGGCAAATTATGCTACAAAAGTAGATAAACAAAAGCTCAATAGCTATATTTTTATTTTGTTGGTTTTTTTGAGTTTTGTCCTTTTTAGTCATTTATTTTTTGATTTTAACTCTTCTTTTGTATTGCCTATTTTTTTACAGATTGGTTTTGGTTTTCTCCTTGGTATTGGAATTGGAATCATTAGCTCTTTGTTGGGTGTGGCTGGTGGAGAGTTGCTAATACCAACTATTGTATTGCTCTATGGAGTGGATATAAAAATAGCAGGGACTTTAAGTCTAGCTATCTCCCTCCCCACACTTTTAGTGGGGCTTTACAGATATAACAAAACAGGAAGGCTAAGAGAGGTTGTTGGCTTTCGTGATGTGATAATCTATATGGCGATTGGTTCAATAATCGGAGCTTTTTTAGGAGCTTTGTTATTTGGTGTTGTTAGTGCTGTGTATATAGAGGTGTTGTTGGGTGTTATCCTTTTAATCTCGGCGTATAAATTGTTTAGGAAAAGGTAAAAAAGACAACTCTTGACTATGGGGAGTTGACGATACCAATAATTATTGTGCTTTTGTTTAGAACATAAAGAAATCTTTGTGATAATTTAATTGTAAGCAATTTCATTATATTATTCTTTACATAACGATTAAGTTCATTCTAATGGAACAGAATTTGCATTTTAATTATCGTTATATAATCATAAATATAGCGTAGTAAATGCAAGGAGAGAGCTTTGAAAACAATATTTTATATTTTGTCTGTTTTATCACTCAATATAATATATGCAGCGGCAGACACTAATGAACAATTACCGACGGCGACAAATCAAAAAATCGAGAGGGTCTTTGGCTCTTCTCCACCGATGAATTACCTTATCTATGCACTTAATCCAAACAAGATGATAGGACTCAATTTTAAAGCAAAAAATCCATTTAATAAAGCGGATGATTTTTTACTTGATGAAAAGTTCCTCTCATTGCCCGTAATCGGATCATTTCATGGAGGAGGCGTGGGCATAAACCTAGAAACACTTCTGGAGCGTGATCCGCAGTTAATCCTTATCTGGGAAGATGACATGATGGTGCAAACGATAAAAGAGAGAGTGGCAAAAACACACATCCCTACACTCGTTGTACCCTTTCGTGATACGATCGATATGGCAAGCTCTATCAGAAAAGTTGGTGATGCCATCGGGGAAAAAGAGCGGGGGAAACTCTTGGCAAGCTATATCGAAAAGAGCATAGATGAGCTAAAGAGTAAGATACAAGATACAACCCCTACCAAATACTATTATGCAGAGGGTATTGACGGACTCTCTACAGAATGTGACACATCGTTTCATGTCGAAGCAATCAATTTTGCAGGCGGAGAGAATGTCCACAAATGTAAACAGACAGGGCTGTTAGGACTTGAGAAGATATCACTTGAGACGCTTATGCTCTATGATCCGGATATCATCTTTGTTCAAACAAAGATTGCTTATGGCGAGATTCTTATCGATCCTATGTGGCAAACTCTTAAGGCCATAAAGAACAAGAAAGTCTATCTCGTGCCGGCACAACCTTTTAACTGGATTGATAGACCGCCCTCTTTCATGAAGGCAATGGGCATACAGTGGTTGGCAAGCAAGCTTCACCCTGATGTTTATGATATCGATATGAGACAACATGCAAAAGAGTTTTATAAACTTTTTTTTAATGTAGAGCTTGATAACAAACAGATAGATACTATATTGGGAGAAAAACAATGAAACAGATAATCTTTGGGCTATCAATAGCAACCTCATCTCTGCTCTATGCAGACTCAGTAAATCTAGGAAATATCGATGTCATAGAGTCTTATGAAAAAGAAGGTTTCTTCGTAAATGACACAAATGTAACGGAAACAAAACAGACTTTTAGCAGCAACGGTATACAAACACTCTCAAATCAATCGGGCGTCAATCCCTACTCTGTGATTCAGTATGCGCCTTCTGTCAACTTTACGCCAACAGATCAAGCAGGCTCAAATGAATCTTCATACCATGATCCACTGCGCATACGAGGCAAATCCCAATCGGGTCCGGGAGGTGTTTTCATGATCAACGCGACACCTATTTCAAGTAACCCCGGTGGCGGAAAACAGATGGTTGATGTAGGAAATATGGCATCGATCGATTTCTATAAAGGCTACATTCCCGTTGCTAAAAATCTTGGATTCTCAAGCCTCATAGGAAAAGTCGATATCAACCTGCTCGATCCAAGCGATTCATTTGGAACAACCTTCTCTCAAACGCTTGGAAGCAACAATCTTAACCGCTCATTCATTCGGGTTGATTCAGGAAAAATAGGAGATTTTAAGGCATTTGGCTCATTTTCATCCCTAGGCAACGAAAAACATAAAGGCGAAGGGGATTTGGAGAGAACAAATGCCACACTAGGACTTGCTTACAAACCAAACGATCTCTTTGAGAGTAAACTTTTTATCATCAAAAATTCGGATGAACATCACAACTACTATGCCCTTTCATATGATGAGGCATCGGATTTGGGCACTTACTATGATAAAGACTTTGGCACTGTACTCTCAGGCAGTGACAATGATGTTGACTACTATGACTACAACAAACAAGACTTCGATACATTAGCGATCATCGGAGAAGCAAACTATACGCCGGATGCCAATAATCGCTTCACATTGCGCCCTTATTACAAAAAAGATAAAGGGAACTATTGGTTTTCGAAATTTGATTCTACTGTTGCAAAACAACGAGTAATGAATTGGCGCATTAATCATGACCTCATCGGAGCAACAGCTGAGTATGAGCATACATTTTCCCAAGCACTCAAGGCAAAAGTGGGATATTGGTACCACAAACAAACACCTCCTGCACCACCGAACAATCAGATCAAATATAAAGTCGTAGGCGGAAGCTTAGTATATGATGGTTATGGTGTTTTATCGGTAAACGGCGACCATATACTTCAAGCGCCTTTTATAGAGTTCTCAGGAGAGATCGACAAGTTTAGTTATGTATTGGGATTGCAGTATCAATCTTTTAAAATCGGCTCACTCGCAAGCTATACAAATGGTGCAGGCACGAGTGCTACAAGCATAGATTATGATACGGCAATCAGTAACGGCACTATAGACCCGTGGGCAAGCGTAGACTCAAAAACATTCTATACATTTATCCCCTCTTTATATTTGGATTATAAACTAGGAAGAGATTCAAATGTCTATTTGGATTACTCTAGAACCTATGGATTTGATGTCAATCTTTTTCCGACCTATATCAAAAATAGAGCTTCTTTTGTAGCCCAAAATGTCACACTCCAACAACTTTGGGATGATCTTGATCTTGAACTCTCTGACAATGTTGAGCTTGGAGTAAAAACAAAAATAGGCGATATCTCTATAGAGCCGAATGTTTTTGTCTCGTTTGTAAAAAATAAACAGGCAAATATATATGATACTTCACTTGGAATAAACTATCCTGCTAATGTCGGTGATGCTTTAGGGTATGGCGCCGAGCTGAGTGCTTATGGAAAAATCACCGATAATCTCAACTTCATGAGCTCCCTCTCATATAATAAGTTTCACTTTACTCAAGACTTTGATGGAGCCGGTGGCACAACTATCGAAACAGATGGCAAACAGCTTCCCGATGCACCAAAATACTTAACAAAACTAGCGCTTTCATATCAGAAAGCAGGATGGACATTTACGCCAAGTATGCGATATACATCAAGTAGATGGGGAGATGCTGCCAATACGCAAAAAATCGGAGGATTTACCGTCTTTGACCTTGATATATCCTACAAGCTAGAGAACTTCTTGGGCAGCAAAGAGAGCATCATCAGCCTTGGTGCTACAAACTTGACGGACAAAGAGTATATATCCACGATTATTGCAGCAGATAACTTCCTCGCGGCCACCGGAACGGCAAGCACTTATCTAACTGGTGAGCCTCGCGGAGTATATTGTAATCTAACAATGAAATTTTAAAATAAGGAGAAAAGATGGATAGCAAAACTACAATCATACTTAAAGCTACGACTATCGTCTTGATGCTCTCTTGCATTATTGCAGCTATAACTACCGCAACGATCAATAAAATGCTCGGATATGATCTTGAAGTAGTATCGTGGCACTACTATGCAGGTATCATTTTTGCAATCACTCTGCCTATTCATATTTTTTTGATGCGCAGATGGCTTGTACGACTTTTCAAACAGATATATCATATGGCACTCCAAAAGGAGTATGCTCATACTTGCACCTCCGAGTTGCTTCTAAATGCTCTCAAGAAAAAATCTCTGCAAGAGATTTGCGATTTTTTTGAAGTTGATAAAGCAACAATGATTCCTATATTGCTACAAAAGAAGATATATAAATGCGATATGCAAAGCACTTTGGAAAAGATAGCATCAGAAAATGATTATGAGATAACCAAGATTATAAATATGATTTTAGAGCGTCCCGAATGGAAAGCTTTTTCGCCAAAAAATATGTGGCAAATGCAGACAAAAACATGGAGATACTCATGAAAAAAATAATCTTTCTCTGCCTCATCATCACTTTTGAACTCTACGCACAAAATGTCAAAGATATGCTCGGACGCACAGTTGCAATCGATGATAATGTTACAAAGATATACTCTTCGAGCCCCATCGCTCTTTACTCCTTGTATGCCATCGATAAAGATAAGATCGCAGGCCTTAACTTTCCTTTTAATAAGAAGGAGCGAAAATACATAGATAAAAAAATCTGCGATCTCCCTATTCTTGGAGGCTGGTTTGGGCAAGGCAAGATACCCAATGCCGAGATGATTCTCAAGGTCAATCCCGACATCATCATCCTGCCCGATAATATTAAACAGATTGAGAAAAAGATGCTCTCCATGTTTGGAGATGCAAAAATGACTATTTTTTACATAAAATCAACCTCCCTACAAGAGATTGTAGACTCCTTCGAGTACTTGGGAAAAATAACCGGCAAAGAGCAAAGAGCAAAAGAGCTTACGCTTGATGCAAAGAAACGACTTGAGGGCGCTCAAGAACTTATGGGGCTTGAGAAAAAACCTAGAGTCTATTACGCCCAAGGGCTCACGGGGCTAGAGACTGAGTGCAACAATTCTTTGCATACTGAGCTCATCAACCTTGCCGGAGGCATAAATGTCCATCAATGTGAGCAAAAAACAATGTATGGGAAAGAGACTATCAATTTTGAGCAATTGGCGACTTACGATCCGGATATAATCTTGGTCTTTGAAAAAACATTTTACGATACAATATACCAAAGTGCAAAATGGAATACACTCCGTGCTGTAAAAAACAAAAACATCTATCTCATCCCTAATGAGCCTTTTAATTGGTTTGATCGACCTCCATCTTTTATGAAGATATTAGGATATCAATGGCTTGCAAATATTTTGCACCCCGAGATGACAAAAGTAGATATCAAACAGAGCGCAAAGAGTTTTTATAAACTCTATCTCAACATCGATTTGAATGATGATGAGATAACGCGAATATTAGGACAATAGCGTATGTATAAAATAAAAATTATTCTCCTTTTAGTTGCCCTCTTTATTGTGATCAATGCGTCACTCTTTATAGGCAAATACCCTATAAGCTTGCATCAATATTGGCTCCTATTTCAAAATATCTTTAGCGCTACGCCTGTGGATTTTGATCAGTACGAGACTATCAGAAACATCATAAAAGAGATTAGACTCCCGCGTATCGTTTTGGCACTTTTAATTGGTGCCTCCTTAGCCGTTGCAGGGAGTGCCTTTCAAGCAATCTTTGTTAATCCACTCGTCTCTCCCGGTGTCTTAGGTGTTTTATCCGGTGCTTCGTTTGGGGCTGCCCTTGGTATCTTGCTTGGAGTGAGCTGGTTTTGGATCAATATCTTTACATTTACCTTTGGCTTTATCGCAGTCAGCATTGCACTCGTTATCTCGCTCATATATGCAAAGAGGTCTGATTCGATGATTATGCTTGTCCTTGGAGGTATCATCAGTAGCTCGCTCTTTGGTGCACTTTTGTCCATCGTCAAATACACTGCCGATCCGGATGATAAACTTCCGGCTATCACCTACTGGCTCATGGGAAGTCTCTCCTATGGGGACTTTAGCATGATAGGTTGGGTAGCAACACCGATGATTTTAGGAATTTTGGGGATTATCTCTCTCTCAAAATACCTCAATGCACTCTCCATGGGAGATGAAGAGGCAAAAGCGCTAGGTGTCAATATCGTTGCTATCAAGCTAAGCATCATCTTCCTTGCGACACTCATCAGTGCACTTAGTGTCGTCATGGCAGGAATCATTGGCTGGGTTGGACTCATCATTCCTCATATTACTAGGATGATTTTCGGTGCTGAAAACACAAAAGTGGTATTTGCAAGTGCCTTAATCGGCGCGCTCTTTCTTTTAAGTGTCGATAGCATGGCAAGAGTCCTCTTTAGCTTTGAAGTGCCAATCGGGATACTCACAGCCCTCATTGGTATCCCAATCTTTATCATCGCACTGCACAACGCAAATAGGAGCATACGATGATACTAGAAGCAAAAAATATCTCCTTTTCTTATGGTAAAAAAGAGGTGCTAAAGGGCGTTGATTTCTATCTGAAAGATGGGGACATCCTCTCTTTGCTCGGTAAAAACGGGTGTGGAAAAACTACACTGCTCAAGATTCTTCTTGGGATTTGCAAAAGTAGCGGCGAGATAAAACTTTACGGCAAAGACCTAAAATCATATAGTAGAAAAGATATAGCAAAACTCATAGCCTATATCCCGCAGGTACACAAGATACCTTTTGACTACACTGTTTTTGATGTCGTACTTATGGGGCGATTGCCACATATTGGACTTTTTTCCAAATATTCACAAGAGGACAGAGATATCGCTCTAAGTTCCCTAAAAAGAGTTGGCATGGAAAGCTTTACGCAGAAGATATACTCCAAGATAAGTGGTGGAGAGCGGCAACTTGTCTTTATAGCAAGAGCGATTGCACAAGATGCAAAGATCATATTTATGGATGAGCCTATCAATGGACTTGACTATGGAAATCAGATAAAATTTCTCAAACTTTTAAAAGATTTTCAAAAAGAGGGATATACATTTTTAAAGACGACACATTATCCCGATCATGCCTTATATGCTTCAAATAGAATCACAATGATCAAAGACGGAAGCATCTTCAAAGACGGATTGCTCGAAGAGCTCAACGAGAAAAGCATAGAGCGCCTCTATGGAGTTGATGTTGAGATCATTCAAAAAAACGGGTACAAATTTTGTATACCAACATTTTAAGGAGATACTATGGGGTTGATTAAAACAAATTTGGAGTCAATCGATTTTGCAAAACTTTATGAAGAGCAAAAAGCAAACTCTACCTTCAAAGGAAAGAGTGGAGAAGATTGGAGCAAGAGAGCTAAAAATTTCAATGAAAATATTCAGACGAGTAGCTACCCAAAAGAGTTTGTTAGCAAGATAAACTTTGGGGGTGCTGGGAGCCTGCTTGATGTTGGATGCGGTCCTGGGACGATTGCCCTAGAAGCAGCCCCATATCTCGAAGCAGTGTATGGACTCGATTACTCTTTGGGGATGCTCGAATTTTTAAAGAGCAACTGTGAAGAGAAAGGTATCAAGAACATTACTCCCGTACACAAATCGTGGGAAGATGACTGGAGTGATATCCCAAGATGTGATATCATCGTTGCCTCACGATCGATGGAGGTCAAAGATATCAAAAAAGCGCTACTAAAGCTCAACGATAAGGCAAATAAACGCATCTACATCTCCTTCAAAGCCGGCGGTAGCTTTGTTGAGAGTGATATCTTGGCGCAACTAGAGCGAGAGATCATACCAAGACCGGACTATATATATCTTATCAATATCCTCCACTCGATGGGAATCTATGCTACTGTAGATTTTTTACTTGCTGAAAACAAAAAGTTTTTAAGCGAAAGCGACGATGAATTCGTAGAAAAAGTAGAGTGGAGCTTAGGAGCACTCAGCAATAAAGAGAAAATTATCTTAAAAGAGTACTATAATAAAACATACAAATTTAAAAAAGAGCCGAGCTACATACGATGGGCACTTGTCTCTTGGGAGGTAAAAAATAATGAATAGCATTAACACATTTTCACAATTATCAGACAAAGAGAACAAAAATCATCATCCAAGTTTTACGGATAAAAACTTCAAAGGACCTCAAGCGTTTATAGATTTCATCTACCCCGAGGTACGATTCCCTCCGAAAGAACTCTACAAAATCTTGGGGGAAGAGAAGATACGCTATATGGTAAAGTATCATCATGATCTACTTGCAAAAACAAAAGTCGGCAGACTCTTTCCAAAAGATAAAGCAAAATTCGATGAGACCGTCGAAAAAGCTACCGATTTTTATGTTCAAGCTTTGGGAGGAGAGCATATTTTTACAGATAAATACGGGGAGCCACACCTTAGAAGCAGACATTTTGTAGCAAGTATTGATGAAAAAGATAAAGAAATATGGCTACAAGTATTTAAAAAAGTTCTTAAAGATATAGATTTTCCGATAGAATACAGAAAACCTTTTTGGGAATGGATTGAAGCACTTTCTATTCGCATGATTAATCGAAGAACGACTTTTGAAGCACCAAAAAGAGTGCCTTACGACAAAGAATAGTAAAAGGAACGATATGAACTTTAGCGACGATGAACTTTGGAGATACATACA
>JAFGVX010000082.1 GCA_016937775.1 Campylobacterales bacterium
AAATACCAGCTTGACTCCACAAAAGTATCCATCGTATCTGTTTCTCTCGTGGCATCGCCTCCACACTTCGGACATTTACAATACTTCCATGTCGGATGGCGATCAAGTGGATTTCCCTCTCCCGTTATCTCTATATCTTCCGGCAGTGCGATAGGGAGATTTTCCTTTTTCTCCATCACTAAACCACACTCTTTACAATGTACAAACGGGATAGGCGCACCCCAGTATCTCTGTCTTGAGATACCCCAATCTTTGAGTCTATAATTGATTGTTTTTTTACCGATGTTTTTCTCTTCAAACATCTTGATTATATTGTATTGTGATTTTTTAGAGTTCATACCATCAAACTCACCGGAGTTAAAGAGCTCTCCCGTTTCCGTAAAAGCTGAAGTTGAGATATCAAGCTCACCATCAAAAGGTTTAATGACGGCATTGATTGGCAGGTTATATTTTTTTGCAAAATCATAATCCCTATCATCATGAGCAGGTACCGCCATAACTGCCCCGCTTCCATAATCCATCAAAACAAAATTTGCCACCCAAACCGGTATCTCTTTTTGCGTTAACGGATGAATCACATTGATGCCAAGAGCCACACCGCTTTTCTCTTTTTGTCTCTCTATGGATGAGCTGTTTTTCATCGCTTTGATTTGATTGACTATATCTTCGCTTAAAAGATTATTTTCGATCATAAAGGTAACTATCTTATGCTCAGGTGCAAGTGCCGCGTAAGAGACACCATAGATAGTATCCGGACGCGTTGTAAAAACATCAAAGCTATCAAATTGTGCATTAAGTTTCGCCCTACTTGCATCATCAAAAAAGAGATCAAAGGCAAGACCGTTCGATTTTCCTATCCAGTTTTCCTGCATAGTCAAAACCTGTTTCGGCCAACCACCTTCAAGCTTCGCCAAATCAGCCAAAAGCTCATCAGCGTATTCGGTTATTTTGAGATAATATTGACTCATCTCTTTTTTAACTATAGGTGTATCGCATCGCCAACAACATCCCTCAACAACCTGCTCATTAGCTAAGACTGTTTGATCATGCGGACACCAATTAAGTAGCCCTTTTTTTCTATAGAGTAGTCCATTTTCATACATATCGATGATAAAAGCTTGCTCAAATTTCGTATAAAGCTCGTCACTTGTTGCCATCTCTCTTTTTTTAGAAAATGAAAAGCCCAAAGAGTAGAACTCATTTTTCATATAATCTATATTTGCATAGGTCCACTCTTTTGGATGTGAGCCATTTTTTATAGCGGCGTTTTCTGCGGGCATCCCAAAACTGTCAAACCCTATCGGGTGCAATACATTGAAACCTTGCTGTCTATAGTATCTAGCAAATGCATCACTGATAGCATAGTTTCTTACATGTCCCATATGGAGTCTTCCGCTTGGGAAAGGGAACATACTTAAGATATATTTTTTCTCTTTTGAGAAATCATCGCTAGGCTCAAAGCTGGCATTTTTAGCCCAATAATCCTGCCATTTTTTCTCTATTTCACTATGATTATAACTCATAAACGCTCCGCAAAAAAAGTAAAAAGATTATACCTAAGCTTGAAATAAAAGCTCATTAATCACTTACTTGAAAAGGTGTTACAATCTTTTACATCACCACTTTTAAAGCCCTTATAAAACCACTCCATTCTCTGTTTGGAACTTCCATGCGTAAAAGAGTCAGGGATTACATATCCTTGGGTTTTTTTCTGCAATGTATCATCCCCTATAGCCGAAGCGGTGTTTAATGCCTCTTCTATATCACCCTCTTCAAGTATGTTGAATCTTTTTTGTGCATGGTGTGCCCAAAGTCCCGCGTAGCAATCCGCTTGAAGCTCTACATTAACCTGTAAGGCATTGACTTTTGCTTCACTTCGAAGTTGCTGTTTGAGATTTTGCACCTGATCAAGTGTTCCTTGAAGGTTTTGGATATGATGCCCTATCTCATGTGCGAGCACATAAGCTTGCGCAAAATCGCCACCGGCATTGTATTTTTTTGCAAGTTCATCAAAAAAGCCGAGATCGAGATAGACTTTTTCATCATTGGGACAATAAAATGGACCCATCTGCGCACTAGCATACCCACATCCACTCTTTGTGCTTCCACGGAAAAAAACAACGATAGGTTTTTTGTAGCTATGCCCGTATGAGCGAAATACATCATCCCATACAACTTCGGTATCTCTTAAAACCGTTTCCATAAAATCTGCTTGCACATCATCTTTTTTCTGATCAACTACAATCGTTGTGCCCTCTCCCATACCAAGCAAGGAGAGTGGATTATATCCGCTTATATATGCTACTACCCCTATGGCGATCAATGCCCAGCCAAGCTTTGTTCTAAGGAGTGGCTTGATAATCGGCCAAAGCATCATGACCATCCCCATAGATATGCCACTGCCGCCACTGGAACCTTGCGCTCTTCTATCTTCTACATTGCTACTTTTTTCTCTATCTTTCCACTTCATTTTATACCCTGTATATAATCATTTTATCGATAAATTATACCAACTAAAAGTAAATTTTGAATATAATCAAAAGAAAATATCCCAAGGAGTTTTTTTGTCACTTGCACTTGCTAGGAAGTATAGACCAAGTCTTTTTGAGGACCTCATAGGACAAAATTCTATCTCTCAAACGCTCTCACTTGCACTTGATACAAAAAGACTCTCTCACGCCTATCTTTTCTCGGGACTTCGAGGAAGCGGAAAAACCTCAACGGCAAGAATCTTTGCAAAAGCACTCTTGTGTGAAAAGGGCGCATCATCTCATCCGTGCAATGAGTGCTCTCACTGCATCATGGCAAATGAAAATCGCCATATGGATATCATCGAGATGGACGCCGCAAGTACGAGAGGAATCGATGATATCAAAGAGCTTATCGAACATACAAAGTACCAACCAAGTAGCGCGAGATATAAGATATTTATCATCGATGAAGTCCATATGCTTACCAACCAAGCTTTTAATGCCCTGCTTAAAACACTTGAAGAGCCGCCTGATTTTGTCAAGTTCATCTTAGCAACAACCGATCCGCTCAAATTGCCTGCAACTATCCTCTCTAGGACGCAGCACTTTCGATTTAAGAAAATTCCGGAGGATATGATCTATCATCATCTTGGGTATATCCTTGGTAAGGAGTCGATCGAGTTTGAAAGTGATGCACTCAAAATAATCGCAAGAAGCGGAGCGGGAAGTCTACGGGATTCTCTCACACTGCTTGATCAAGCTATCGTCTATTCAAAAAATTTCGTTGATGTTGCAACGGTAACCGATATGCTTGGCATCATAGAGCCCTCGACGATCGAAAATCTTATAGAGATTATCATCCAAAAAGATCAAGATAAACTCATCGATTTTCTCAATTTCGCTTCAGAGTATGAAGCGGAGATGGTGCTCGATGAGCTTACACTCTATCTTAAAGATGCGCTTTTTTCAAAGAATAAACAGCTCAAACCACTCATTATCGAGCGCTTTTTTAGAGCAATTGGTGAATCTAAAGAGCTTTTGAAAAATGGTGCCGAGGGTGACTTTGTCCTCTCACTCACACTCTTTAAAATGGTCGAATCCTTAGAGCTTAAAGAGATCGATACACTTATCAAAAATCTCGAAAAAGAGCTCAAAGATGTC
>JAFGVX010000083.1 GCA_016937775.1 Campylobacterales bacterium
GAGAACAAATATAAAAAATATCTTTAAAAGGTATTTCACTTACTTGTCTTCTCCAAATATAAGTTTTTTAAGTAACTCTTTGACGCTAATAATCTCTTTGAGTTTGTATCCATTAGTACCTGAAAAGAAGAGACCTCTTTGAAGATCTCCATCATACGCATCACAGAGTCTATCGGCGATACAGTATCCTACAATCTTCGCCTCTTCGCCTCTATGACAAGGAGCAACGCAATTTGAGATACAAGCTACCTTTGGTGCAGTTTTATCTTCTATCATTTTATGAAGATTTGTCTTCACACCTCTTGCAGGATAACCGACCGGTGATTTGAAAAGTTGTATATCTTCTTCTTTTGCATCTATTATCGTCTGCTTAAAATTATCACTTGCATCACACTCGTGTGTACCTATAAATCTTGTCCCCATCTGTACACCTTTAGCACCGAGATCAAACATTCGTTTGATATCCTCATGGTCCCAAATGCCACCGGCAGCAATTACCGGAAAATCGCCCCACTCTTTCGCCTCTTGGACTATAGGTTGGATAAGATTTTCGAGCTGATTTTCCTCTAGTAAACACTCATCATATTTGAACCCTTGATGCCCGCCACTAAGTGGCCCCTCTACGATGACAGCATCGGGGAGTCTGTTGTGATTTTTTTGCCATCTTTTGCACAATATCTTCAAGGCTTTAGCTGTTGAGACGATTGGAACAATCGCAACATCAGGAAAATCCTTCACACACTCAGGCAAGCTCAAGGGGAGCCCTGCTCCTGTTATGACGATATTTGCTCCTGCTTTACATGAGTCAACAACAACTCTTTTGTAATCATTGATAGCATACAATACATTCACAGCTAAGGGTTTCTCGCCACACACCTTGCGTGCATTACTAAGAATAGCCTCCATCGCCTTTGCGGAATAGAAATTGATTGGATCAACCGGTCTTCTATCGCCGGCTAATTTTGCTGCATATTTTCTCTGAGCATACACGCCGGTACCTACCGAACTTATAACACCTAGTGCACCCTCTTTAGAGACAGCTCCTGCTAGTCTATCCCAACTGATTCCAACACCCATTCCTCCCTGGATAATGGGTATATCTATCGTATATTTTCCTATTTTCAACGGTGCAAATGTCACTATATTACCTTTATTTTTGCAAATTTTCTTTTTCCGACTTGAATGACATATTCACCAACTTCTAGCTGAAGTTGAACATCATCTATCTTTTCTTGGTTCAGCTTAACAGCTCCTTGAATTATATCTCGTCTTGCTTGAGAAGTAGATGACTCTAAATTTGCATCTACAAGCACTTTGCATATCCACACAACCCCTTCTATCTCAAACTCTTCTACATCGCTTGGAATTTGATTGGATTTGAAGACATTATCAAACTCCTCTTTTGCTTTGAAAGCCGATGTTTCATCATGGAATCTCTGCGTTAGTTCAAGTGCAAGCATCTCTTTTGCTTTTTTAGGGTGCAAACTACCTTCATTGACCTCTTTTTGTATAGAAGCAATCTCGGCTAAACTCTTTGTGCTCAAAAGTTCATAATATCGCCACATAAGCTCATCGGAGATAGAGAGTATTTTGGCATAAATAGTATTTGCGTCCTCAGTAATACCGATATAATTATCTAAAGATTTACTCATCTTAGCAACACCGTCTAACCCCTCTAAGATAGGCATTGTGATAACTGCTTGCTCTTTACCTATATCATAACTTCTTTGAAGGTGTCTTCCCATCAAGAGATTGAACTTTTGATCTGTTCCGCCAAGTTCTATATCATTTTTGAGCTCAACGCTATCATAGCCTTGTAAAAGTGGATATAGAAATTCAGATATAGAAATACTTTGATTGCTTTTATAGCGTTTTTCAAAATCATCACGCTCAAGCATTCTCGCTACACTAAAGAGTGTACTGAGTCCCACTATGCCCGCTGCACCAAGTTTCTCAAACCATTTTGAATTGTAATATATCTCCGTTTTAGAGCGATCAAGGATCAAAAAAGCTTGTTCTTGATATGTCTTTGCATTTGCAGCGATTGCATCAGGACTCATCACTTTTCTTGTTTCACTTTTTCCTGTTGGGTCGCCAATGGTTGCAGTGAAGTCCCCTATGATAAGTTGCACTATCGCACCGTGCTTTTGAAATGCCCGTAACTTCTGCAATAAAACGGTATGACCAAGATGCAAATCGGCACCTGTAGGATCAAGCCCTACTTTTACGGTATAGTTTTTACCCTCTTCGTAGTAGGCTTTAAGGAGCTTTTGAATAGCTTCAAGATCAATGATCTCACTCACGCCTCTTTGAATCTCATTTATAGCATTCTCAATCAAACCATCTCTCCTTTTTTTGATTTTTATATTATCCATTATAAGCATCATCTAGGCTTATAATTTCGACTAAATTAAACACTTTTTTTATTTTTGTTTCTAAATTTTTCTTCTTAGGCTCTTTGCTCTCCACTTCGATCCTACAATACTCTGCTTGATCAATTTGATAGATGCTTAACTCTATACTATTTATATTAAGCTCCATCTTAGAGAGCTTTGTAAGGAGTCTTGCGAGTGCTCCTTTTTGATTTTGCAATCCAACTATAAGTCTATATCGATAATGTTTACTCGCCTTCCATTCAACAAAAAGCATAGCATCGCCTTTGTGCATCTTCTCATATGCTTTTTTACAAAGCTTATGATGAATGATTGCCGTATCTTTTTCGTAAAATGCGACTATTTGATCATTCACTTTCGGGTGGCAACAATAGTCAAACTCAACATTATTAATTCCTTTATTTGTAAAGAAATTAAAATTATCGATCTTTTTTATTGTAGGTTTTTTATACCCTTTTTTCAATATCTCCCAAAAACTTACTTCGCGTGCACCAATGTGTGAAGCGATTTTAGGCAATATCTCTTTGAGCGAATCAAGTTGTGTCGATACTCTATAGATAGTATCATTATATCCAAGCAAAGAGACAATCTCAATAATATCTTTTAGCGATACATCAAAGATATTTGCCAAGATAAGATATGCGGATGCTTGATCATTCTCTTTTATCCTTGCTTTACAAATACTTTTTATCCCCTCTTTAGCACGAGATGTTTTAACAGCATTGATCCATGAACAATGCAGGCTTACCTCTTGTCCTTTGATAATATTGATGATGTCACCGTTTTTTAGCGGCGTTAAAAGCGACGACTTCTCTTTATTGATAAGTGCATCCGTTGCCGTTGCGCCAAGATGCGAGTGTACCTTATAGGCAAAGTCAAGCGCAACGGAATCTTTAGGTAGCGTATAGTAATCTCCTTTTGGAGAAAAGACGGAGATATCCTCGCTAAAAAGATCACCCTTGGCAAGCTCATAAAACTCTTCAACTGATTCGCTCTGATATTTTAATGATTCAAGCCATTCCAATTTTACAAGATTAATATCGCCCTTATATTTCCAATGTGCCGCTACACCATACTCAGCAAATTGGTGCATTTTTTCTGTACGTATCTGCACTTCTACAATTCCCGCTTCATCGAAAAGCATCGTGTGAATCGTCTGATACCCATTCTCCTTCGGTAACGCGATATAGTCTTTAAATCTTGATATAAGCGGAGTGAAATTGAGATGCACGGAACCAAGTGCTTTATAGCAATCCAAGGGCTTCTTTAGGATAAGTCTCACCGCAAGTAAGTCTAAAACCTCATCTATGCTAATGCCTTTTCTTTGCATCTTAAGATAGATAGAATAATGATGCTTTACTCTACCGAATATCTCATATCTTTCTGTTTTTATCCCATCTTTTGCAAGTACTGTTTTGAGCTTAGAGATGATGCTATTGAGCTTGAGTTGTAGATCTTGTCTATTTTTTTCAATATATGCATCTATCTCTTTGTAATCATCGGGATAGATATAGAAGAAACTCAAATCTTCAAGTGCATTTTTGAGTTTTGAGATACCGAGTCTATGCGCAATAGGTGCATAAACAACAAGTGTCTCTTCGGCTATTCTTTTTTGTTTTTGAATATTTAACGCATCAAGAGTAAGCATATTATGGAGTCTATCACAAAGCTTGATTACAAGAACTCGCACATCACTGATAGAAGCGATGAGCATTTTTCTAAAAGAGAGTGCGGATTTGATCAATTTTTCATTGGAGTTTGAAGGCGCAAGTTCCTCGCCACGTATCTCAACTATCTTTGTAAGTCCCTCAACAAGCGTTGCAATATCTTTACCGAAAATATCTTCTATCTCTTGAAGTTTATATGAAGTATCCTCTACAACATCATGTAAAAGTGCAGCTTGAACCATAGTCTCATCGCCACTTATATATGCCGTAATGGCGGCTGCAAGAATAGGATGAACAATATAGGGATCACCACTTGCTCTTGTTTGCCCTTTGTGGGCTTTTTTTGCAAGCTCTAATGCTTTCTTTGTCCCCTCCGACATCAAGGGAAGGCAAAATGACAGAAAATCATCTGCCTCTTTTGGAGTAGTAACGCTTTTTACTTTATCTAAAAAATCTTTCAAAGGTTTTACCCTTCATATTCAATCTCTAACTTTCCTTCTGCTATCTCATAGAGTGCAATATCTGCATATTTCATTTTGCTCATATCTATATCCAAAAGTGGCTTCGCGCCGTTAGCTAACTCTTCTGCTCTTTTTCCTACTGCACTTGCTAAGAGATATCTATCTTGATGTGTTTTCTCTAAAGCTTTTGCCGTTATTTGTTCGATTCTTACTTGCATAGTATTCCTTTATTCTATTTATTCAACTACAGAGCATACATCTCTATTGCCTTGTACGATCTTAAGAAGATTTCCCTCTTCAAACATATTACATACAACAATAGGCAAACCATTCTCTTTTGCCAATGCTATTGCCGTATCATCCATGACTCGTATGTGATCATTAAGTGCTTGATCATAGGTAAGCGAATGGAGTTTTTTCGCATCACTGTATTTATTTGGATCCCTATCATAAACACCGTCCACCTTTGTTGCTTTGATTAATATCTCGGCCTCTATTTCACTTGCTCGAAGTGTTGCAGCTGTATCTGTAGTAAAATAGGGATTACCTGTTCCTCCTGCAAAAACAACGACTCTTTTTTTCTCCAAATGTCTTCTTGCACGTCTTACTATGAATGATTCTCCAATCTCATGCATATCAATTGCCGATTGTAATCTCGCTTCTAATCCTATATGCTCAAGTGCTTCTTGGATAGCAACACCGTTAATAACAGTTGCAAGCATTCCCATATAATCACCACTTGTTCTTTTTATGATACCGTCAGCTGCGGCACTGACACCTCTGATGATATTTCCTCCACCAACAACGATACCGACTTCTACATCATGATCGACTAATCCCTTGATTTCATTTGCTATGAAATTTAAAATCTGGGTATCGATACCAAATCCATTCTCGCCTGCTAACGCTTCACCTGAAAATTTGACCAAAACTCTTTTTATCACGATACAACCTCATGGAAATTTATCGCGATTATACCCAAATATCGTTTAGTGCGTGTTGAAAACGCTCAAACTCGTATCAATTTTGTAGGATCAATATGATATGAATCTTTTGTTGCCTCAAAGATGAGTTTGCTTGCAACTCTACCAACCACATAACCTTTTTTGATTCGCGCACCAACTTTGATAGTAGGGGCTATCTTGGAAAGTCCTGCATAAATCGTATGCATATTATTATCATGAGAAATAACAACAACATTACCGAGCATACTACTCTCGCCGGCAAATACCACTTTGCCGTGCAGTACATTTTTGACATTGACATCCCTACTCGGCGCTTTAAGCGTAACTGACTCATTGAAAACTTTTATCTTATAGATAGGATCAACATAGGTGCCAAATTGCTTCACAATTTTTGCATTATCGATAGGAGAGATTGTCTTTGCACCACTATAATTGTATGTTTTATGAGGTTTATAAGATGAGTTAACTTGCCTTACTTTTTTACTCGGTTGAGAGTCTTCAATAGAACTAAGATCGATATTACCGCCTTTTTCTCTTGCACTACTTAACTGCTCTCTATATCTCTTTTTTCGCTCTTCTTCCGATCTGATAACAGCCAAACGCATCTCTTCTTGGCGTTTTGCTTCTTCTATCTCTTTGTTTCGTATAATGTTAAGTTTTGAAAGCGTTGCGCGAAGTGAATTTTGCTCTTTTTGGGCATCTTCTAACTGTTTTTTATATGCGTGCTCATCCCTCTCTAAAAGTGCTAAAGCATTATTTTTCTTATCTTTTTTCGCAACAAGAGTCTCTTTCATTTTTAATATCTTCGCTAAAGTGTCTTTGTTGCGTTCTAGATTTTTAAGCTGATTGCGTTTTTGCACTTCGAGCTGTCGTATATCGGAGTTAAGTTGTGCTAATATCTTCTTATTGTGTGCTTTGTATCCTTTATATATCTCTGTTAACATCACGGAATCAACGCTTGATTCTCCTATTCTCTCAATCGCAAATGAGATAGAAAATTGTTCGGCTAAAAGTGAAATAAAATCCGAACGCTTCTTCTCTATGTTTATTTGCGTCTCTTTTACTTTCTCTTCACTCTGCTTAATCTCACGCTCCAACCTAGCAGACTCTTTCGATGTTTTTTGATACTCTCTGCTCAATTTTGCAATATCTTGATCGAGAGTATCAATCTCTTTTTCGGCACTTGCAATATCTCTTGCAATATCTTCTAGTTGATCATTTAATCTTTTATTTTTAAGCGAACTTTTTTGCAGCTCTTGCTTTGATTGTTTTATCTTTTGTGTGGTTGAAGCACCAAAGAGCAAAACTATCGAGATGAAGAGTCCAAAAAATACAATCTTCACTCTTCACTCTCCTTGATACCCAAAACAACGCTATATACCGAGATGATAACAATCAAAATAGCACTTGTCAATAAGATAACAACATCATTAAACTGAAAAAGTAGATCTTTTTGCTCTATCATAATATTCACACCGCTTGAACCCGCCCAGAGAAATCGCAGATAGGCAAAAAAGATAACAATAAATAACGTTGCCGTAAATGCATCTGTGAGCGCGACCTTAAAAAGCACACCGCTTCTAAGCATCAAAGGCGCGCCGAATATCTCCATGACTTGTATTCTTTGCCTATGTTTATAGCCCCATACCTCCATCTGTTTAATCACTAAAAAGAGGCTTACAAGTACCATAAAAAATATAAATATCTTCAGTGTAAATTTTATAAAACTAAAAAGTCTATATTTTGAGTAATAGCTATCTCCAAACGTTTCGACTCTTTTGATGTCGTTGCTTTTTAAAAGAGATTTTTTGATGCTTTCTATGGAATCTATATCAACATAAGTACTCAATTTTAACGTATAAAAATAAGGGAGCGCCTTGATAATATCTTCTGTATCTTTTTGACTTTGATTTGAAGATATCTGTTTTACGATTTCACTTTTATCGATTCTAGTGCTCTGTGATATCTCACTATTGAGTTTTTTAAAATCTTCTGTTTTCATCTCTTTTTGCGTAATTGCAAGCATCGAATACCCGTCTCTAAGCGCACTCTCATAACTGCTAGTCATACGATCAAAAACAAGATAGAACTCAATCCCGAGAAGTATCGCCATCATCGGCAAGATGAACATGATGTGTTCTTTAATGTATCTCATATACACCCCCATCTTCAATCGTAAAGTGTCTATAGGGAAGAGAGAAAACTGTAGGTATTTTATGTGTTACGACAAGCACGGTAGTTTCAAGTTGCAAGCAGGCATTTTCAAG
Organism: Campylobacterales bacterium; assembly: GCA_016937775.1. Classification (GTDB taxonomy): domain Bacteria; phylum Campylobacterota; class Campylobacteria; order Campylobacterales; family Sulfurovaceae; genus BN30871. The sequence goes on from JAFGVX010000083.1 coordinate 7,754, forward strand.
CAAATCCCAAATCACGCTTGATGAATAATCATCCAAATTTCCTGTAGGCTCATCTGCTAAAATCATAAGCGGATTTTTTGCCAAAGCCCTCGCAACACCGACACGCTGTTGTTCTCCACCGCTGAGTTCCAAGGGAAACCTATTGGCATAATTGGAAAGTTTTACATGCTTAAGCAGTCTTTGTGCTTGCGTCTTTTGCACATCGAGAGAAAAGCCTGCTATCATAAGTGGTAAGACAACATTCTTAGCCACATTCCACTCATTGATAAGTTTATAATCCTGAAAAATGATTCCGATATGTGTACGCAACTCTTGGAGTTTACGCCTAGGAATCGTAGTCATCTCTAAACCACCAACCATTAAACTTCCCTCTGTGGGCTTAAGATTGCCGTAAAATGATTTAAGCAATGTTGATTTACCGCTACCACTTCTTCCCGTGATAAAAACAAACTCACCTCTTTTGACGGTAAACTTTGCATTTTGAATTATCTTTTTTTTACCTTGATCATAAGAGAGACTCAAGTTTTCAGCATGAATGACATTTGCCATTTAAAAACTCCTTTATAGCATTGTGAGCCGACATATTTGAGTGCGAACCTATGGGTTCATAAGGATAATAGGTACATTTATCTTTTGATATCAATATATATTTTTGCTCGGGCTTTGCAAAATCTCCAAAAGCACATTTGATCAAAAACATATCTTCATCTATCATATACAATCTCTCAAAGTGAAAGAAAAATCCATCCCCCACTTGTGGCTTTGAAGGTAAATTTTCTATCATATTTTTATTATAACCTAAATCACAAAAAGAAAAACTGTAAAGGCTCTTTTTTTCTTTTGAATTTTCATCACAAAAAAGTGTAAGGTCATAGATATTTTTCTCTTGGCGTAGCCACCTTGCCTCGTATTTACTCACAATGGGTAGTGTATGATTTTTCTTGATTTCAAATCTACATCGATTGGGCATACTAAAAACTTCAAGGGCATATTCATAATACTTTTGACTATCTGTCCGAAGCTCTAGCGTACCCTCTTTTTTGAGCACTCTTAGACTCTCTTGTAAAAAATCTTTACTGATGACCCTTCTATGCGGTTTTTTATCCCATGGTACAGGAAAATGAACATAGATATTTGCGCAGATGTTTGAAGGGAGTATCTCTAAAAAAAGCCTCGCATCATAATTAACAACAAAGATATTTTTTAGTCCTTGTATCTCTATCTGTTTTAAAAGTTGACTTGCAGAAGGTGTGTGTATCTCAAGCCCTATAAAAAGTTTTTGAGGATTACTCTTTGCCTGATAGAGGATGTGTCGCCCGCTTCCAAATCCGACTTCTATCGCTATCTCTTTAAAAGATGTTTTAAAGTCTATAAAGTCCTCGATTTTTTTATAATAATCGGAAGCAAAAAGCGGGGAAGGTTTTGCCTTTTTATTTTCAATGTTTGATTCAATAATATCCAAAGACAAAACTTGAGCGCAAAATTCTATGGACTCCTTTAGAGTTGTAAGATTGAGTGGTCTTGTCGCTTTATCATACTTTAAAAGTGCACCGTTTTTCACTTTTTTATAGAGCAAAAAAAATCGGTCATCTTTATACTCTATCGCCAAAAGTGCTTCATCTCTATTCGAAGATGTTGCAATAAATTGTATAATCTCTTTTGCACATTTTGCTCTTTTTTTAAGTGTATCGATACCGATATCATCACATCTAATATGAGGCATTGAAACTCTCTTTTATCGCTTGTGCATGCAACATTTGAAACGCATCTTCACCAAACTCTTTTTGGATATATGTTTGCATATCCTCAAAAATCGGTGCTTCAAATTCCATCATCTCACCACTCAAGGGATGCACAAAATAAAGCAATCTTGCATGTAAAAAGACTCTTGGAATCTCCGCATCTCTATAACCGTAAAGCGTATCACCCAAGATGTGTCTACCGAGTTGGGCAAGATGCACTCTTATCTGATGCGTTCTTCCCGTGAAAAGTTTAGCAACAATAATCTCTTGTTGCTTCTTACTCTGCTTAATCTTAGCAAAAGAGCTTTTTGCACTCTTACCGCCTTCCACAACTGCCATTTTAAGCCTATTGGAAGGACTTCTAGCTATGGGTGCCTCAACAGTAGTTGACTCTTTGAGCGGATAGTCAATGATTGCTATATAGTATCTTCCCATACTTTTATCTTCAAGTTGCAAGCTCAAAGCTTCATGCGCTTCATTTGTCTTGGCTACAACCAAAGCACCCGTAGTCTCTTTATCGATCCTATGCACTATCCCGTGACGCTCTTCTCCGCTAATAGTTGAGAGTGAGATACCCCTTGACATGAGCCAATCAACAAGCGTAGGCTCTTTGACACTGGGTGCTGGATGCACCACAAGTCCGCTTGGTTTATTGATGACAAGCAGATGCTCATCTTCATAAATGACAGCAACATCAAAATCTACGGTGACATCTTTTCGCTCTTCAAGCTCAACGATCTGATATTCTATAGCATCACCCTCGGACACTTTTTGGCTCGTTTTAGTGATAACCTTGCCGTTAACTTTTACAAGCTCTTTTTCTATGAGTTTTTCTACCTGATTGCGACTCACACTCATATGTGTTGAGAGTACCTTATCTAAACGACCGCTCTGCGAAGGATAAAATGACTCTACACTCATACATCATCCCTAACCCATCTTGTCGGATCCAAGAGAGTATCATCATGGATATGCGAAAAACTTGCTTGTATCATTTTAAAAAGATTTTTTTGTTTGCTCTCCATCTCTTTGAGCCACTCTTTTGTGGCTTCTCTAGCGTGAGGCATTTTGACATTTTTCATCATCGCAGGGCATGCTTCATCCCCGATTGTTTGAAGATTATTATCGTCAGCAAATGCACGAAGTTGCGACTCTCTTGCAAGGATAAGTGGGCGGATGAGATGCACACCTCTGTTTGTTTTATATATTGGAGCTAAGCTTCTCATGGAGCCATTATAGAACATATTCATAAAAAAACTTTCAACTGCATCATCAAAATGGTGCCCTAAAGCAATCTTCATAAATCCACCTTGCTCGGCAAAAGTATACAATGCACCTCTTCTCATGCGAGAAAAATAGCTACAAAATGAACTATTTTCTCTGATCGTATCATTTGATATCTCAAAAATATTTGTCTCATAAATAGTATGTTTTATATTGTATTCCAAACAATGATTATGCAAAAGATCATAATTCTCACCCGGCATTCCATAACTTACTGTACACGCTTCAAATGTAAATTTAAACGGTGCGTGGCGTTCTATATGCTTAAGGAGATGAACCAAAGCAAGTGAGTCTTTACCTCCGCTTAATCCAACTAAAACTTTATCGCCCTCTTGTATGAGCCTATAGGTTGCATTTGTTTTACCTGCTGTGCGCAGAAGCTTTTTGCTTATGCTGATAGTGGCATCTTTACTCAATCTTTTCTACCATATGTATGATAAAATCAGCACTTATTTTTGCGCTACTCTCTAAAAATGTATCAAAATCAAATCCTGCATCATCATCAGCACTATCACTAATAGCACGAAGGATAAAAAACGGTACATTAAGCGCATTGCAAACAACAGCCACGCTAGCACCTTCCATCTCAAGAGCATGTGCATTAAATGTATCTTTAACCCAATTTTTTCTATCACTACACGCTACAAATTGATCTCCCGTGGCGATGACTCCTTCTTTGAGTACAATTCCTTTGCTTTTAGCGACCTCTTTTGCAATATCACGCAACTTTACATCACTCGCGATGCAGACATCACCCTCAGGAACAAAACCATATGGATGCCCAAAGGCGGTGATATCAAGATCATGTTGGCAAAGACCATCTGCGATGATAAGATTACCCACTTTCAAATCTTCATGAATCGCCCCCGCAACACCTGAGAAAAGTAATACTTTACAACCAAACTTCTCTATGAGAAGCGTAGCGGTAAGTGCTGAAAAAACCTTACCAATCTTTGAATAAGCAATAACAATCTCTTTACCTTTATATGCACATTCATAATAGACATTATTGGCATAACTTACCGCTTTTGCCTCTTCCATATAAGAGAGAAGTGGCTCAATCTCCTCTTTCATTGCTCCTAAAATTGCTATCTTCATTAGAGTTCTTTAAGCGCGTCTATGGTTGCTTCAAGAGATGCCATATCGCTTACATTGAAATGAGGTTTTGAAGTAAGATTTCTATGGAGCCCCTTAAGGATATTACCATGCCCGAATTCAATATAACAATCTACTTCATCATCAATCGCAGCAATTGACTGCTTATAGAGCACAGGCATTATAAGTTGCTTTCCAAGTAATGCTAGTGCCTCTTCTTTGCTCGTGTAAGCTTTGGCAGTCACATTCGATATCACGGGTGCATTAAAGTGATCTTTGAGTGCATTTTTCAATTCCGCTTCTAGCGGCATGATGGCACTTTGCAATAACGGGCAATGCGATGCAACCGACATATTAAGAAGCATAGCTCTTTTTGCTCCGGCGTCCTTAAGCACATCTACTAACATCTCAAGATCACTTTTAATACCAGCGATAACTATCTGTCCTGTAGTATTATAATTGACAGCCCATACCTGCTTACCTTCTCCTCTTGCCTTTTGGCAAACATCTTCTACTACATCATCTTCAAGTCCAAGCGATACCAACATACCAACGTCTTTACCTTCACACGCCTCCGCCATGAGTTTACCTCGTATATGCACAAGTGCGACCGCATCCATAGCATCAAGAGCTCCTACACATGCTAGTGCACTAAATTCTCCAAGGGAGTGTCCTAAAGCTACTGTTGGTTTTATATCACATTTTGATTGAAAAAGCTTATAAGCGATCATACTAATGAGCAAGATAGCGGGTTGTGTATATGCTGTTTGCGCAAGCATATCATTCTCTTCAAAAAGTAACTTTTTAAAATCAATCCCGACTCTTTTTTCTGCTGCATCAAACATCTCTTTTGCCACATCAAAATTATCAAAAAAATCTTTTCCCATATTAAGAGCTTGCGAACCTTGTCCCGGGAACACAAATGCACATCTTGGTGACATATCTATCCTTTTGTTACTGAAAAATTATTTTTGTATTGTATCACGTAAAGGGTAAAAGAGGGGTTTAAAAAAGAGTAAGAGAGGGCAAGGGTTTGCCCCTTAACCTTTTGAATTAGTGGCAGTGACCTCCGCCGCAACAGCTACCTTCACTATGATCATCACAACAAGCAACTTGACCGGAAAGCGCTTCATCGACCGTTGCTTCTCTTACATCGGCAATCGTTACATTAAAAAGAAGATCTTTTCCTGCCAAAGGATGATTAAAATCAACTGTAACTCCATTATCATCAAATGATTTTACGGTTACTTGAACCATCTGTCCGTCTTCGCCTTGACCATGAAGCACCATACCTTCATTGAGATCGATACCTTCAAACTGCTCTTTAGGTAAAAGCTGAATAGCCTCGGGGTTAAGATCACCATAAGCATCACTTGCTTTTACGGTCACCGAGCTACTCTCGCCTTTTCCCATCCCTATAAGTTGACTTTCAAGTCCAGGAATAATGTGTCCTTTGCCGGTGATGAATTCTAAAGGTGCACCGCCTTTATTTGAATCGATTATCTCACTTCCACCGGCTTCTGTTAACTCGTACTCGATACCGACTACGCAGTTTTTCTCTTCTATCTTCATATTATATTCTCCCGATTATTTTAGTATAAATGTCATTTTAGCTAAGCAAGCTTTAGCAAGGCTTATCCTTACAATTTAATCGGAGTATTTTTATCTTTTATAAAATTAGAGATTTTCGAGCTTCTCTTTAGCGATATTTGCACTATGTTTATTTGGATATTTTGCAATAACCGCTTCATAGAAAAGCTTCGCTTGAGATTTATCATTGATATTTTCAAGAGAGATGCCCGTATGAAGCAAAAGCGTATCCATATAGCTGGTATCACCGTCCATACCGACACTTTTTTTATAATAAAATATAGCATCTTTATATTCTCTAGTGTAATAAGATATTTCACCTAAATAATAATTTGACTCAGCACTTTTATAGCTGTTTTTATCAACCTTCTCAAAAAGTTCTTTTGAGTCACCGTACTCCATATTTCTATAGAGGGCAACTGCTTTATCAAAAAGTTCTTTATTGTTAAGTGTCTCTTTGGGCGTTTCTCTTTTTGGAACGACTACTGTGTTTTTAGATTTTTTATCTAAAGCTTTATAAAATTCATCTTTTTTAACATAATTCTGATTGATCTCATCAATCATAGCGGCAAGCTCTTTGAGGAGTTCATTTTGATTTTGTGAAGTACCATCCTGCTCTTTTGATGAAAGTTCCGCAAGCTTTGCATTTATCCCTTCTAAAACTGTTGTTAGCCCGTCAAGTCTGTTATTTTGCTCTTCAATTTTTTGTTCAAGTTGATAAATTCTTGTCTCGTTTCTCTGAACATCATCATCCAAAGAACTTGCCCATAAAAAAGGCGACAATGCCAATAAAAGGATCAATGATCGCATGCGATACTCCTTTATCTTGCCACTCGAAGATCCACTCTTCTATTTCTAGAGTAACACACTTCTGTAGGCTCACTACATACAGGACTGCTCTCTCCGAGGCTTACAAGTATAAATTTATCCTCACCTATACCTTTTGAAACAAGTGCTTCTTTGACGGCTTTTGCTCTTTTGAGACCAAGCGCATAATTATACTCATCAGTTCCAAACTCATCGCAATTACCTTCTATTTTGATTGCACCGCTTCCGATATTTTCTATATTATTTGCATTTTTAGAAATATAATTATACATATCGCTCTCAACATTATATTTACCGAATGAAAAATAGATACTTTGGAAACCGTCGCTACTACTATTGTATCTTCCGTCTATCATAGCGCCATTTGGAGAAGAAGTGATACCGTTGCCGTCGTTCATATTCACACTCTCATCACCGTAACCGGTAGCATCACTTACATCTCCTGAGAGATTTGGAGCTTTTTGTGCGCATCCACTGAGTAGAACTAAAGCTGTTATAGATAAAATTAGATTTTTTTTCATTGTGTTCCTTTTTGATATTTTGAGATATTATAGCACTTGTAACATTATTTACCAATCAATTGATTGTACTTTTTTACCACTCAGCGAGAAAAGTTCACTCTGTTTTGTCTCAAGATTTATATAGCCTATTTGACTAGAATTGTTTGAATTTTTAACAAACAAAATAACTTTCCCATCAGTTGAAAATCTTGGATATTGATTCTCACCCGAACCTGTCAACGGATAGATGTTACCTCCGTTTGAGTTGGCAAGATAGAGATTAAATGTATTGCCACTTGACGCGCTTGATGTCTCTCTTGAAGCATAAACTATCTTATCTTCGAAAGCATCACATTGGTTGTTATTTTTTCCGCGACTAATAAGTGGAACAACGGAAGAGCCACTCAATGATTGTTTGAAAATATTGGCATATCCGAGTCTATTGGAGACAAAAACTACCCTACTCTCATCATCCACATATCTTCCGCCGACATCGATACCACCAAAATCTGTAATACGTTTTTTTGCACCGTTCATCACATTAATCTCATAGATATCCGGCTGCCCCTCGGGCGCCATGGTTGCCAATATCTTTTCGCTGTTTTTACTCACATCAGAGCATACAAGCATCCCGGGTGATGTCGCGATCATATCTTTTTTCCCGGTATAGATATTGAGTCTATAAAGTGTAGGCAACTTTCCCGAAAAAGAAGTATAGTAAAAACTTTGTTGATCTTTATCGCCCCATTTTGGAAAGAGATTGAGTCCGCCTTGTATGATTGTTTTTTGATAATTAAGCGTATAATCGGCTAAAACTATCTCGCTTTTTCGAGGTGCTGTGTATCTCGAAAAGATAACATATCTATTGATCCATTCGATAGTCTCAAGATTAAGAGCATCATTGATATCACTGATTGCTTTATGTGCAAGGAACGGATATTTTGATGCGACATTCATGCTATAACTTTTTTTAAATACCACATTACCGTTTGAAGAGTTATATAGAGCAACATACAGACTCAGTCCTGATTCGTTGGTAACTTTATATTTGAGGATATATTGATACGATTTAAGATCGGCAGGAATTACAGAAGAATGAAAATCACCACTGAGTTTCTTTTTGCTTGGAATAAAGTGACCACTTATTTTCATATCGGCAAGCAATATAGAGTAAAAAGAGTCGCCTCGAAATTGGTTTAGAGAGTCATTGGCTTCTATAATGGCAACACTTTTTCTAGCATCACCGCCTTTTTCTATGCTAAATTTGGCATCCGCACCGAAAATAAAAGAACTTACAAACAAAAACATTAAAAATTTTTTCAAAACTATTCCTTTGCGATAAAATCAACTTCAATCACTAAAGATCGAGGAGCGCTGTGTGCTCCCAATCCAACTTTTTGAAGACTTTCGAGATATTGTATCAGCCCTTCATTGAAAGCTTGATTATTTGAACCTCTTTTAAGTCTAAATGTAAAATCTCCGGTAGGTTTGATAACAAACTCAACAACGGCTGTTTCGCCTTTATACTCTTCTTGTTCACTCCACTGTGATAGTCGCTCTTTTAATTTAGCAATATATTCATTCTCTATACCACTTTGAGCATCCTCCTCGTTTGGCTTATTCTCATCCACAAGATCGGAAGCGCTCTTTTTCGGCTCCTGTTTGACCTTTTTTGGCTCGCTCACTTTGATATCGGGCTTGATATCTTGTATTTTTTCAGGCTTTTGCTCTGTTTTGATATCTTTAAAAAGATCATTTGTATCTACTACTTTTGGAGTCTCTTTTTTTGGCTTTGGCTCTTCTTTTTTAGGTTTAGGTTGCTCTTTCTTGGGCTCTATCTTTTTTATCTCTTTTGGTTGAGTGATATTGAGATCTTTTGGTTTTGCTATTGATTCTTGTATCTCTTTTTTGACTACTTTTGGGGTCTCTTTTTTTACAACTTTAGGGGTCTCTTTGGGAGGTTTAGGTTGCTCTTTTGGTTTTGGCTCAACTTTTTTCTGAGGAGAATTGAGTGAAACAGATATCTTCTTTTGATCTTTCTTTACATAATTTTTTGACTCATCTCTATCGTGATGGTTAAAATAATATATAAGCATAAACAACATAAAAAAATAGACACAAAGAGCAGCAACAGCGCTTATCCAAGATCTATTTTCTGTCATTTTGTCATCAACGATACATTTGCAAAACCGGCTTGTTTTATGACTCCAAGCATACGCATAACATCTTTGTAGGGAAGTTGTTCATCAGCATAGATATAGATCTCAGATTGTCTATCTAAATCTTTGGAAAAAAGTACAAAATCATCAGCAAATGTATCAAGTTTGTATTCTGATTTTTTATCGATGCTAATACTTTTATCGCTACTTAAAACGACATCTATACTTTTAAGCTTTTTAGCTACGATGCTTTTTGAGCCATCCGGCAGTGTGATTGTTTCTTGAAATGTAATTGTAGGTGCTGTTATCATAAGTATCGCCATGAGTACTAGCATTACATCAACAAGTGGCGTAATATTTAGATCCGGATCATCATCCCAACTAAACATTTTAACTCTCCTGATTGAGGTTCGATAACACCATTTTAGATTGAGATGAGAGTAAAGAGCTCAACTCGTACGCTTTTCTTTTGAGAATTAGATGAAAACTATATGCAAAAATAGCAACAAGAATACCGGCTGCCGTTGCAATAAGCGCTTCAGATATTGCAGGCGCAACAACGCTTAGCGAAGCACTACTTTGTGATCCAAGTGTACTAAAAGTCTCAAGTATTCCAACAACCGTTCCAAAAAGACCTATAAAAGGTGATGTTGAGGCTATGATTGAAAGAAGCGTGAGATGCTTTGTCGATTGGCGCACCATATCTGATGATGCAGCCTCTAAGATATCTATGTTAGGCTTAGCAACTTTTGCTATATAGCTATAAAGAAGCGATTTTTTATTGACATTTAAAGAGCGCGCCATATAGAGATCTTTTAAAGAACCTTTTTCTATTTCAAGCCTTTTTGAGAGAACAATATATCTATCAAAAAAGGCCCAAAAAGTTACAATGAAATAAATAGAGAGAACAAGCAATACGAATATAGTTATCGCACTGCTCTGAGAAAGGTAATGAAAAAAAGTTTCAAAAAATCCCAATGGTTTTATCCCTTTATCTTTTCTATTTTGCTTACGGCTGTAGCTATCGTTGCATTGGTAGTTTCAGCACTTTTAAGAAGTTTTTTAGCTGCTTCAATCGCAGCAGCTATTTCATTATCATCACCGGAGATTGCTACAGCACCTTCGACAATACACAATGTTTTCTCTTCATCAACCTTAACATAACCGGAGTTGATTGCTACAGCAATCTCTTTACCTTCAGCGTTATCAATCACGATAACACCGGTATCAAGAAGTGATACCAAAGTTGCATGTCCCGGCAAGACACCAAACTCACCTTCACTTCCCGGGAGGGTTACTTGCTTGACATTATTATCAAAAATAACACCTTCGGGTGTAACAATTTCAAGCTTGAAAAATTCCATTGATTACCCTTACGAAGCTTTTGCTTTCATTTTTTCATTTTTAGCTAGTGCTTCATCCATATTTCCAACCATATAGAATGCGGCCTCCGGCATATCATCGTATTGACCTTCAAGCAAACCTTTAAATCCTGCGATAGTCTCTTCAAGTGTTACATACACACCTGGACTTCCCGTAAATACTTCCGCAACATGGAACGGCTGTGAAAGATATTTTTCTATCTTTCTTGCTCTTTCAACAACAAGTTTATCATCTTCACTCAACTCATCCATACCGAGAATTGCAATGATATCTTGAAGGTCTTTATATTTTTGTAATATCTGTTGTACACCTCTAGCTACATTATAGTGCTCTTCGCCAATAATTTGCGGATCAAGCATTCTTGAACTTGAATCAAGTGGATCAACCGCAGGGTAAATACCTTTTTCGGCAATCGATCTATTAAGAACTGTAGTTGCATCAAGGTGAGCAAAAACAGAAGCCGGTGCAGGGTCAGTCAAGTCATCTGCCGGTACATAAACAGCTTGTACGGATGTGATTGAACCTTTTTTAGTTGACGTAATACGCTCTTGAAGCGCTCCCATTTCTCGACTCAATGTCGGTTGATATCCGACTGCTGAAGGGATACGACCAAGAAGTGCCGACATCTCAGAACCTGATTGCGCAAAACGGAAGATATTATCAATAAACATCAAAACATCAAGTCCCATCTCATCACGGAAATACTCAGCCATCGTAAGACCTGTAAGCGCAATTCTATTTCTTGCTCCCGGAGGCTCACTCATTTGACCATAGCAGAGCGCAACTTTATCAAGAACGTTTGACTCTTTCATCTCATGGTAGAGGTCGTTTCCTTCTCTTGTTCTCTCACCAACTCCCGCAAATACAGAATAACCGCTGTGTTTCATCGCAACATTATTGATAAGCTCCATAATAATAACCGTTTTTCCGACACCTGCTCCACCAAAGAGTCCAACTTTACCCCCTTTTGAATATGGAGCAAGCAAGTCAACAACTTTAATACCTGTCTCAAAAACTTCAGTTTTTGTACTTTGCTCTTCAAAAGAAGGGGGATCTCTATGGATTGACCACATATTTTTCGTTTTAGGAGCACTACCACCATCTATGGCTTCACCGATAACATTAAATATACGCCCAAGAACCTCTTCGCCGACAGGAACTTTTATGGGATTCCCTGTTGCTTTAACCTCTTGTCCTCTTGAAAGACCCTCTGTCATATCCATAGCAATCGTTCGCACACGATTATCACCAAGTTGCATAGCAACCTCTAACACTAACCTCATATCTTGACCGTCAACTTTAATGGTCGTCTCTAATGCTTCATTTATTTCCGGAAGATAATCGCTGAAATCAACATCGACTACCGGTCCTAAAACTTGAACTATTTTCCCTATCATTTCTTTTTCTCTCCTCTTATTATTTCATTGATTCCATACCACTGATGATCTCTATGAGCTCAGTAGTAATAGCTTCTTGTCTTGCTTTATTGTAAGATATACTCAATTGATGTACCATATCTTTTGCATTATTTGTTGCCGAATCCATTGCTTGCATTCTCGCGCTATGCTCTGCCGCAAGTGAATCTATAAGCGCATAATAGATAGAAAACTCTATATATCGCTTTATCAGAACTTCAAGTAATGCATCATTATCATCCGGCTCCAACTCAAGATCCGATGAAGAGCATGTTTCTGTAACACCGAATTTGATTGGATCAATCGGTAAAAGCTGATTCTCTCTTATTGCTTGTGTGATCATATTGACATAACCGTTATTGACTACTACGACTCTGTTTGTTCTGCCCTCTATAAAATCTGAAGCTACCTCTTGTATAAATTCCGAAGATTTTTCAAAATCAGGAGAGGAACTAAGCCCTGCAATTTGATTAAGCATACTGATTGAGTTAAATCTAAAATAATCAATTCCTTTTCTGCCAATTGCTCTGAGTCTTACCTCGATACCCTCTTCTTTATATTTTGCCATAAGCTTATTGACTCTCTTTATCGTTTGAGAGTTAAAGCCTCCGCATAAACCTTTATCAGCCGTAATGAAAACAATGTCTACTACTTTCGGGGCTTCCGTAGTATTAAAATACGGAGTATCCGATAGATTTGATTCGCTTTCGCACATCTTTTGTGCTATCTCATTAATGAGCTCATTGAGTTTATTGGCATATACTTTAGATTTCTTCGCTAACTCTTCAGTTCTTCGTAGCTTTGCAGAAGATACAAGCTTCATTGCACGCGTTGTTTTCTGCGTGTTCTTGACGCTTTTTATCTTGCGCTGAATATCTTTTAAACTTGCCATTTAATTTACTCCTTAAACCGAAAAAGATTCTTTAAAATCTACCATTGCTTTTTTAAGTGCCTCTTCTGTCTCTTCACTCAATTTTTGTGAAGTTCTAATATCATCTAAGATAGAAGCGTATTTTGAATCCATAAATATATAGAGTTCGCTCTCAAATTTTGTAATAGACGATACAGGAATATTATCGAGATATCCTCTTGTACCCGCAAATATCATAACTACTTGCTTTTCAATAGGAATCGGAGCGTATGGTCCTTGCTTAAGAACTTCAACCATTCTTTGTCCACGTTCAAGCTGTGCACGGCTATGTTCATCAAGATCACTTGCAAATTGTGCAAACGCTTGAAGCTCCCTATAAGATGCGAGATCAAGTCTAAGAGTTCCCGAAACTTGTTTTGTTGCCTTAATCTGAGCAGCACCACCGACACGAGATACCGAGAGACCAACGTTAATAGCAGGTCTAATTCCTGAGTTAAAGAGGTCAGTCTCAAGGAATATCTGACCATCAGTAATTGAGATAACATTTGTCGGAATATATGCCGAAACATCACCTGCTTGCGTTTCAATAACAGGGAAAGCAGTGATAGAACCTGCTCCAAGATCATCACTCAATTTTGCAGCACGCTCAAGCAGTCTTGAGTGAAGATAAAAAACATCTCCCGGATATGCTTCACGACCCGGAGGACGTCTTAAAATAAGTGACATCTCTCTATATGCTACGGCATGTTTTGAAAGATCATCATAGAATATAACCGCGTGTCTGCCATTATCTCTAAAATATTCCGCCATTGTCACACCTGCATATGGTGCAAGGAATTGTAATGCAGCCGATTCTGAAGCGCCTGCGTTTACGATAATTGTATAGTCCATCGCACCGTGCTCTTCAAGTTTTTTCACAATCGATGCAACAGTTGATTGTTTTTGACCAATCGCAACATAGATACATACAACATCTTGACCTTTTTGGTTGATGATTGTATCAATTGCCAATGTTGTTTTCCCCGTTTGTCTATCACCGATGATAAGCTCTCTTTGCCCTCGTCCAACAGGCACAAGTGCATCAATCGCCTTGATACCTGTTTGAAGTGGCTCATGAACCGATTTTCTTGCCATAATTCCGGGAGCTTTCTCTTCAATGAATCTCAATTCACTACTCTCAATGGCACCTTTACCGTCAATCGGCTCACCAAGCGGATTAACAACTCTTCCTTTAAGTCCATCACCAACCGGTGTTTTCAAAAGATTTCCTGTTCTTTTTACACTCATACCCTCTTGAATACCATCTGTTGAACCGAGAACAACCACACCGACACTCGACTCTTCAAGGTTAAGTACAATTGCTTGTTTAGAGTTTTCGAACTCGACTATCTCACCTGCCATTACATTGTTTAGACCATAAACATTTGCAATCCCGTCTGCAAGACTAACTACCTTACCGACTTCATTGATGTCAATATTGATCTCGAAATTCTCGATTCTCTCTTTGATTATCGAGCTTATCTCATCTGCTTTTAATTTCGTTGCCACTACTATACTCCTTTTTATAATGCTTTGCTAATAAATTCAATCAACTGCTCTTTAACTCTCTCTTTTGAGAAGTTTACCTCAACACCTAGGTCATCAACCACAACCTTAACTCCCTCGTTTTCACCCTTTTCATAAGATAAAGATACTTTTGATTGCGTATACTTTCCGATAGTATCTTCAAGTTCAGCAAGCTCTTTTTTGTCTATTTTCTTTTTACTCAAAACGATTCCGCTATAGGCATTTGCCTCTTTTTGCAAATATGCTCCAAGTAGTTTCGCTATATAAGGTATCAACATCAATCTGTTTTTCTCACCGAGAATATTGATAAGATTAGTAAGATTGCTATCTAAAATTTTTCCCATAGGATCTATGATAATCTCTGCTTTCTTTTTACTCTCTATCATTGGAGATTTAAGTGCTGTAAGCAACTCACTATTGTTGCATATCGCATCAGAAAGGTCTGAGAGAATCTCTTGATATTTTGCTGCATTTGCATTTTTCGTTCCAAGAAGGGCTTTTGTATATCTGTTTGCTATCAATTCTTCCATCTACGCCACCTTCCCTTTGATGATATCAATCACTTTTTTCTCATCAATTTGAATGTCATCAGCTGTTATATTTTCATTCAATATTTCACCAATCGTCTCTTTTGATTTTTTACGAGATTCTAAAGACTGTTTCTCAATAAATTGCTTTTCGAGATACTCAAGATCTAAAAGATTTTGATTCATAATGTTATCAGAAAGCAAGATAGCTTCTTTTTTTGCATCGGCTACGATCTCTTTTGCTTTCTTTTGACTCTCCTTTAATTTAGCATCAGCCTCTTTTTTTGCTTCTTTAGCAGCTTGGAGTCTCTCTTCTATCTCTGTTAACTGCTTAGATATCCCCGCTTTTCTATCTTTAAAAAAGTTGCCAATCACATTTTTCAAGAGATAAAAAAGAATACTTGCAAAAATCGTAAAGTTGAAGACTCTCGGCCAAAAGTCATCTTCTCTTCCCGTCATCCGATAGTATCCACTTTCACCATGCTCTGTACCTGATGCCAAAAGAACCATCGGCAACAATAAAGAGACGGCTATAAATATATATCTTTTTCTCATCTAACCTCCTATAACTTACTAAACTTAGCTTTTAGCAACTCTTTAAATAGAGGGAGTTGAGAAAGGATAGAGTTTTTTAACTCTTTTTGTTCTTTACCTAACTCTTCTAAAAACTTATCGTAAGATGATTCTAACTCGTTTTGTTTTGCTTCCAATTTGCTTTGAGCAATCTTCTTTGCTTCATCGATAGCTTTTTGTCTTATAGCAGCGGCTTCATTCTTTGCTTCACCGATAACTTCATTTGATTGCGTATAAAGTTCATCACTGTTTGAAGAGAGATTTTTAGACGCCTCAAGATCTTTGGCTATAGAGCTATCTCTTCTGTCCATAAATTCAACAAGCGGTTTATATGCGATTTTATTTAAAAGATAGATCAGAAGCAAAAAGACAACCAAGACAAACAACATCAAAGACCTGTCAATATCAAGCATGTCTACTCCTATTATAATTTTCGGAGATATTCTACCACTTTAGGGTTGATAACTAGGTTAATTATTTTATTTTTTTAACATTTGAATAAATTTTTGAAACTCTTTTTCACTTTCAAAAGCAATTTCGATCTTGTTCTTTTTCACCTTATAATTAAATTCAGACAATACTATAAGTTCTTTTGATGATTGATCGATTTCAAATTTGTCACTCTTTTTAGTGGGTTCTTTTTTCTTACCGTTATCTTTCAACTTTTGCACCATAACTTCGGCTTGTCTTACGCTCAATTTTTGCCCCATTATCGTATTGAGTGCAAGTTTTTGCATACCCTCCTCAAGCGAGACCAATATCTTTGCATGACCTTGTGAGAGTTTCTCGGTAATAATTGCCTCTTGCACATCTTCAATGAGATTAAGCAATCTTAGGGTATTTGTAATCTGTGATCTGCTTTTATGAACAATATTTGAGAGTTCATCATGTGTGATATTGTGTACTTCTATGAGCTCGGCATACGATTTTGCAAGCTCTATAGCATTGAGGTTTTCTCTTTGAATATTTTCGACAAGCGCAAGCTCTCGAAGCCTGATATCATCTATATCTACACTTGCAATGATTGCTCGTATTTTTTCCAATCCTGCAATCTTGTGTGCCCTAAGTCGTCGCTCACCCGCTACTAAAAGATACCCGTCACCTTTAGATATGACGACAATAGGCTGGAGTAGTCCGTGCTCTTTGATAGAGTTCGCTAAATCATTAAGCGCCTCATCATCAAAGTGTTTTCTAGGTTGATAGGGGTTGGGGGCTATAAGCGTAACATCGATATCTTCAACAACATCTTGTGTCTTATCGAGACTAAGACTCTCTACAAAAGATTGGTCCCTAGAGTATGCTTCACCTACTTCTTCGAGTATTGCGCCTAAATTTCTCCCCAATGCCATAATATTAAGCTCCCACTATAATTGCTTTTGCCAAGTTTTCATACGCAATAGAACCTTTTGAGCCACTCGCATACTCCGTAACGGGTTGACCGAAACTCGGACTCTCCGCTATTCTTACGTTTCGAGGTACCACGATGCACTCTTTATTTTTTTTGATTCTAAAAAGTTGATCCTTAAAGTGATGAGTTAAATCACTCAGTACCTGCTTTGAAAGGTTGTTTTGTGTTGAAAACATAGTCGGCAAGAAACCTCTAATCTTTAAAGTCGGATTGATTGTCTTTTTTAGCAGACTCACGGTATTTAAAAGTTGCGCAAGCCCCTCAAGTGCAAAAAATTCACACTGTATAGGAATGATAACAGAATCTGAAGCACTGAGTGCATTGATCGTGATAGGTCCAAGAGCAGGCGGAGAATCTATAATGATATAATCATATTCACCGGCAATATCTTTGATTTTTTCTTTTAAGATCAACTCTCTATCTTTTTTACCGGCATTATAATACTCTTTTTCTATACCCACTAATCCAATATTTGAAGGGGCAAGATCAAGATTTTTAATAGATGTCTTAAGGATAACTTCCGATATCTTTTTTGAGCCTATAAGTGTATGATAGATATTAAACTCATAATCACTTCTACTAAAGCCTAAACTTGTTGTGGCATTTGATTGAGGATCAATGTCAACAAGAAGAACTTTTTTATTATTCCCTGCAAGTGATGCTGAGAGATTAACAGCTGTCGTCGTTTTTCCTACGCCGCCTTTTTGATTGGCAATACATATAATTTCACTCATCTTAAACTATACATCCTCTTCTTATTTATGATTATTGATCCATCTTCGCACAATTGCGCACTAGACAAGCTTTTTTGATAGTTATTGATATGAACATAACTATTTTTGTACTTCTCAAATTCTATCTGATATTTTATAAAAATTTGCTTCCATGAAGGCATTTTTTTTAGCTCTTTTATATACTCTTGTAATATATTCAGAGGATCAATAGCAACTTCGAGGCACCCATAGGTTGAATTTGGAGATTTTATGATATTAATCCCTATGCCGCATATGAGATTTTTTTCTATTTTTTTTGTTATGGTTCCGCCGATTTTTTGATTATGTATGTATATATCATTTGGCCATTTCATATAAATATCATCTCTATATCTACTCAAAAGTTCTTTCATAATGAATGAAAAATACAAAGAAGCAGATTCTATCTTTAAATCTTTCGGTAGTGTTTCAAGCGCAAGCGCAAAAGAGAAAAAAAGATTACCCACTACTCCAATCCACTCATTATCTCTACTGCCCACACCACTGCTCTGTTCTTTTGCAATCACGGCAATTGGAGGTTTAAGCTCACCTTTTGTAACAGCATCTATAAGATAATTTTGAGTAGATTCCAAGCTATCAAATGAAAGTATCTCCAACCGTAAGCCCCCTTCCAATGCAGTATGCTTTTGCACTCATAGCTTTTTTTGAAGACGGTTGCAACACTTTTAATTCAACCGCTCCTTTTACACATCCGACCATAATACTCGTATCATGAACAGCGAGTATCTCTCCTTGAGTATTGTGTTTCGATAGATCAACGATATCAAGTTCAAGCAATTTGAGTCCACTCTTTAAAAAGACTCCCGGCCATCCATAAAATGCCCTAAACTTTGCATACAATTTACCGGCATCATCAAAACATACCTCCCCGTCACTCTTTTTAATCTTTTTGCAGTGTGTTGCGGCAGCGGCCGTTTGCGTAATGGGTTTAATATGCTCGAAATCCCTCAGAATATCTAATGTTAACTTTGCTGCGCAAATACTCAATCTTCCGTCAAGATCACCCACCACCATATCTTCGGGTATCTCAAAATATCGAAACCCGAGCATAGGACCGCTATCAAGCCCCTCCTCCATGAGCATAGCCGTAATACCCGTAAATCTATCTTGATTGAGTAAGACTTGCTGGATAGGACTTGCTCCTCTATAAAGTGGCAAAAGCGAAGCATGCAGATTGATGCAAGGGGCGATATTGAGTATCTCTCTAGGGAGTATCTGTCCAAATGCCGCAACAACGATAAAATCAGGCTTTATATTCTCTATGGCTTCTTTGATGCCTGTCTCTTTGAGATTTTGCGGTTGCATAATTACCAACCCATACTCAAGAGCAAGAGTTTTAACAGCACTAGGCAAAAGCTCTTGTTTACGTCCAACGGGACGATCAGGCTGTGTGATAATAAGAGAAATTTCAAATTCTTGATCTTTGATAAGATACTCAAGTATTACTTTTGCATAGTGGGGTGTTCCCATAAATACTACTCTTTTCATGCATGCCTCCACCTAAAGCAGTATAGTATCATAAAGTAGATTTGAGAATTTAATATGCAAACAATAGAGTTAAAATTATTACAAAATTCAATATGAAGCAATAAACTTATTTTATAAAATTTTGCTACAATTGCCTATATCAAAAATAAGGAAGAAATAATGGATGAAACATGCTACACTCCACTCTCGGTTAAAAGTTGGCTCGGTACACTTATTATAAGTATGATACCGCTTGTAGGTCTTATTATGTTACTTGTATGGGCTTTTGGATCAGATGTTCATCCGAGTAAAGCAAATTGGGCAAAAGCACTATTGCTTTTGACTGTTATACTTCTTGCCCTCTCTTTTGTTTTGATCTTTACGATAGGATTATCACTTCCGGTAGAGATGCAGCAACCCGCAGGTATGTAAATATCTCAAAAGATAACATAGTCTCCATGGCTGTGTTATCTCATCTTCTTAACTCAAAGTAATATACAACAGATAAACTCCAAAACAAAATAGGATAACCGCAGCAATTAAAGACATTTTGCTATGAAAACTTTTTGAGAATCTATGTTTGCTTCTATATATAACATAAGGCATAATCGTTATCCATAACACAATAGCCGTAACCATTCCAAAGATAATCAAAAAACTATACTCATTTTTTGCAACCACAAATGTCGCAACACTCATCCAAAAAGCTATAGTATATGGGTTGAGTAGCGTTAACATATAACCGCTCGCATAGACCCTAAATAACTTTCCTTTTGATATATCTTGTTTGATCTCAAAAGAGAAATCATCTCTTTTTATATACAACCTATACGCCATGTAGATTAAAAAAGCACTCCCAAAAAATCCGAGCAACTTCAAAACAATACTCTCTTGCAAAAATGCACCGAACCCAAAAGTCAAAAGCAAGATATAACTCAAATCGGCACTGAGTGCACCAAGACCGGTCGTAACAGCTAAAGCATAACTCCTTAATGCCCGATTCATAATGAGTATATTGATAGGTCCTAAGGGAACGGCAGCACCAAAACCAAACAAAAGACCTTGTAAAAAAAAGCTAAACATATATATAAAAACCTTTATTATTATCACTTCTATTGTTACTCAATGGTATCATAACCTTAAATCGCTTTACTTGATAAATATTTTATTATCACTTAATGCCTTTGCGATAAAATACTATAAAAATCAATACAACAAGGATTACTTTCCATGAAAAAATTTCTGATTACCATACTCATACTGCTTATCGCAGGTGCCGGTGCTCTTTTCTTTCTTAAAGGTAAAGATACTTACGCAAATAATACCTCTTCTGCCACGCTTAGCGATGGAGTTAATATCGACTCAAAGATTGACTACACACTTTTTGATCAGTTTGGTAAACCACATACACTTGATGATTCCACAAAAACACTTATCCTTGTTTTTGCTAAAGGTACGGGTCATACTGTCAAAGAGTATCTTGGAGCACAGAGCGCTGATTATCTAGCACTCCATAAAGCGGCATTTATTGCGGATATCAGCCCTATGCCCGTAGTCATTCGTAACACCTTCGCATTACCTGATCTCAAGACACAACCCTATAGTGTCAATCTCATCCTTGACCAAACAATCGCAGACAATTTTAAAAAAGGTGCCAAAGTTGATGGTATCACTATCGTCACACTCAACAATAAAACGGTAGAAAAAGTTGCGTTTGTCGAAGATGCCGAAGCTCTTAAAACGATTATTGAGCAAAATTGATACATCGATACACTATGCGCTTTTTCCTAACTTAAACTCATAAGGCAAAGGGACTTGCATCAACTGTGCAACGGCATGCACGAATGTGCTTTCCGTTGCCGACACATAACCATCTATCTTCACGCTATAGAGCACCCCTTCAAATATCCGTTCCGCTACACCCGGTTTTGCCTTTTCGATCGCCTGTATGGATTTGATAAAAAGATCATGCGTAATCTGCTCTCGAGGACAGTATTGAAGTGCACCGGCATACATCGCTTTTTTGACCTTCGTGAAAGCCTCTTGAGCTTTTATCTCGTCATCATATTGCGCTTGAATAAGCATAGAGATAAGTACTTCAACTTCTTGCTTTAGGGCACCAAGATGCGAATGTGAACTTTTACTTACTTTGCGAATACCGAGATGTATCTCAAGTGGACGCTCTATGATATACTGCAAGCTCCACTCAAATAAAGAGACTTCATTGTCGATTCCTATAAAAGCCTCCATAATGATTTTAAAGTGCTGATACTGTTCAACAGAGAGACTCTTAAGCGCACTCAACCCCAAAGAGACTATAAACGCACTTTTATCTTTCAAGCCGACATGCTCTTCTTTTATGAAATTCGCAAACTCAAGCAGAAGATAACGGTTCTCTTTTTGTAAAAGCTCAAAAAGCTCTTTTTTGTAAGCAACATCGTAAAACAAAGATAAAATAACAGCTTGAGCGCCAAGAGGATCATTGAGACGATCTAGGATTGCATCATCTAGGGCTTTTATCTCTGTATGAACTTGTTCAATATCTTCTTCTTTAATCTCGCCGACATGCATCATAGTTGTAGCAATCGCACCTTGAACTATGCGCTCTTTCTGCTCTTTCTTCGCTTCCTCTTTGGCTTTTTTTGCCTCTTTTTTTTGCGTCTTATCTTCTCTTTCTGAATAATCAGGAATTACCCCATCCCAATACGGTTCTATCTTTCTGATGCGCTCTTCCAAAGGAGGATGTGTTGCCATTAAAGTACTAAAAAAAGAACTTACTCCTTCGGCAAAATAGAGATGGCTATAGGTTGCAGCAGCCGGAGTTTGAAGCTTAGAGCTATAGTGTGCAATCTTTTTTAACGCATTTGCGATACCCTGAGGATGTCGTGTATATTGCACTGCCGTTGCGTCAGCAAGATATTCCCGTTTGCGGCTTACATTAGCTTTGATGAGTGAGCCAAAAAAGGTACCTACATACCCTATAACTAAAAGCCCGACACCCAAAAGAATGATATAGGCTCCACCGCCTCCTTTTTTACTGCTTGATATCCTCACTCTTGACATAGAGCGTAAAATAGTCCATCCGGTAAGTCCGATGAGTAGTATCCCATGCAAGAGTGCCGTTAAGCGTAGATTGAGACGCATATCTCCATTGAAAATATGGCTAAACTCATGCGCGATGACTCCTTGAAGCTCATTACGACTCAACTTTTCCACCGTACCCCTTGTCACACCTACAATCGCATCATCAAATGTGAGACCTGCCGCAAAAGCATTGATGGAATCTTCTTCCAATATATAAACGGTAGGTACCTGTATGCCCGAAGCGATAGAAATCTCCTCGACAACATTTAAAAGCACTCGCTCTTGTGCTGTTGCACCATTATAATTGAGTTGTTTACCTCCAAGCCCTATAGCAACGCTTTTACCTCCTCTTTGAAGGTCAAGATATTTATATAAAGAGCCTATAGCCACGAATCCAACAACACCCAGTGCTATCTCTATAATTGTTTTGCTCTCCATATATCTCAAAGGATCAGTAAAAAAAACCACCAAAGGAATGTGTATAGCATTGGCATATAGCCCCATCAAAAAAAGCAATACGATTATTATGAGCGCAAAGAGTGCGAGTGCAAAAAGCACAACAAGATAAAAGGTATGTTGCCGTGCTTTTTTCTGATGTTCAAAAAAATTCATCTAATAGCGATTAAAAACTGACTTTGGGTGCGGTCTGCATAGCCTGAGAATCTTCAAACTCCAACATTTTAGCATCATTTGTAAAACCAAATATTCCTGTAAATAGATTTTGTGGAAATGACTGACGATAGGTGTTAAAATCAAGTACAAAATCATTATAAGCTTGGCGTGCATAGCTGATACGATTTTCTGTTGTAGTCAACTCTTCGCTGAGTTGCATCATATTTTCATTGGCTTTAAGCTCCGGATAGGCTTCCATCACAAAGCTCATTTTACTCATAGCGCCGGCTAGCCCCTGCTCTGCTTGATTGAATTCACTTATAGCCTTAGCATCATCGGAATGCCCCTTCACATTTGCCAATGAATTGTAAGCTTGATTGCGTGCATTAATAACCGCTTCAAGCGTCTCTTTCTCGTGTGCCATATATTTCTTTGCCACCTCGATGAGATTTGGTATGAGATCATAACGGCGTTTAAGCTGCACTTCAATCTGTGCAAAACCGTTATCTATCTGATTTTTCTTTGCAACTAAACCGTTATAGATAGCAACAACATACAACACCGCTACAATTATGATACCCAATACAATATAACCCATGACCACTCCTTGTAATTTTGATTTATGATAGCATATTTGTAATAAATGTTTATGTATAAACTTTATATATACCTGTCAATAAAAAATGTAATCTATAATTAATACTATTTATGATACCCTGAATAACTTTATTTAGTTCTTCACATCAAAAATCAACTATTTAATGATGTCAAAATTACAAAATAAGGATAAAACATATGTCAATAATATATTTTAATACATTGAAATGATAGCGCGAAATACTCCTCCTAAAGAGAGAAAAATCGATAAATATATCGAAATTGTAACTATACCAATAGCGATAAATTCAACAGAAGATAGAAAAAATGTAGGTATTGAGTTAGATGAAATAGCAATCTTTAAAATACTCTCAAAAAGTTATGAAAAAGTTATCATAACCATCATAGAAACAAAAAAAGATTTAGAAAACTTGATTAGCAGAAAACCAGATTTGGTTTTTTCCGGCATTAAGTATTTTGATTTTGACGAAGAAGAGATTTGGCTATCGGACTATTTGAGAGAGCATGACATTTATTATATCACATCAAATAAAGAAGCTCTAAATAGTGAATACGATAAAGACCGAGCAAAAGAGATTGTACAACTTGCAAATATAAATACACCAAACTTTTTCACAACACAACCAAATGAGCATCCAAAAGAAAGCTCACTCCCCATAACATTTCCTCTATTTCTAAAACCAATTACCGGCGAAGATAGCAGAGGTATCAATTCAGATTCTATTGTATTTAATTTTATAAACTACCAAACAAAAGTTTTAGATATTTATGACAAACTCCAATCCCGCACCTTAGTAGAAAACTATCTCTCAGGAAAAGAATATAGTGTGAGTATTCTTGAAAATGAGTCTAAAAATACTCTTATGATATTGCCGGTTGAAATTATTGCCGGCAAGAATAAAAATGGACATCGCATCCTTGATTATGATGCCAAGATAAATAACCTAGAAGAGGTTATAGCTGTAACTGATCAAGAACTTCACAAAGAACTTTGTGATGTAGCAATAAACTCCTTTAGAGCCCTAGGAGGGAAAACTATGGGAAGAATTGATATAAAAACAGATGTAGATGGAATTCTCCATTTTATAGAAGCAAATTTCATGCCAGGTCTCGGACATGGATATTTTTATAGATCTTTTATGCTCAATGAAAATATTACCTATGAGCAGATGATTTTAAAAATTGCAGATGCTGGATTGATGGCAAATACGGTTCTTAAAAAAATACCTCTTGTAGATGAAAAAATATTGGAAATAGATTATTTTGATGCAAAAAGTACATTGATTTTTCAAGCAAACAATTAATTACTCAATAATCTCAAAAAGAACAGCGGAAGTTGCGTTAAAAAGTCTCGATATCAACCACTTCAACCGCTGAACAATCTTTTTTAAATAACTTTTTAGCAGTAGCATCTTCTTCTGCTAAGACTATGATATCTGCATAATCATTTTTATTTACTTCACATGTTTGAATATCTTTTTTTGTAACCAATTCGATAGATGTTTTATTTTTATCATACCTAATGTCGATATTTCTATACCCTTTTGCAAATTCACTTTTAATAACTTTGAGTATATTTTCATTTTTAAATAGCTCTTCCATAGGTATAGAATTATAGAAATCCCCCTCGCATAATACTTTATATGAAATCAAAATCCCACCTTCCATTTATATCTCCTTACATAATGGCATATTTTCCCCCGCTTCCTTATTGTATGTGAAAATACAAAGCGCAATCAAAAATTATATCATAGCCTAATAAATGTACCGATGCAAAAACTTATACGCTAAAAAGCGTACCGCCTTTTTGCACACCTTCAAGCAAAAAGCTTCTCACATCACCAAGATCAAATCCGCTCGCTAAAAACATACTCTTACCATTTTTTAAAAGAAACTGGGCTGATTGTAGTTTAGTTGTAATCCCGCCTGTAGCAAATTCATCACTTGGTGCACATTTTTGTTTCAAAAGTGCCTCATCTATAAATCCATGATTTTTAAAAGCTTTTGCGTCATCATTTTCTCTTGGATCTTTATCATAATATGCATCAATATCAGAAAGTATCACAAGCATATCGGCATCAAAATAGTAGGTTGTATGCGCCGAGAGTCGATCATTATCACCAAAGACAAGCTCCTCGGTTGCTGTTACATCATTCTCGTTGATGATAGGCACTACATTATGCTCAAGTAAAACTTCTATAGCTGCTTTAGCATGCTTGGTTCTCTTTCTTGAATCAAAATCAGCGGCACTCAAAAGCACTTGCGAACAAAGCATATCGTACTTGGCAAATTTATCTTGATACATTTTCAATAATAACGGCTGTCCTATAGCTGCCAAAGCTTGCTTATTGGGGATGTGTGATTTGTCAAGTTTGAGTTTCGAATAT
This sequence comes from Campylobacterales bacterium, assembly GCA_016937775.1. Lineage (GTDB taxonomy): Bacteria > Campylobacterota > Campylobacteria > Campylobacterales > Sulfurovaceae > BN30871. The sequence continues at coordinate 33,636 of JAFGVX010000083.1, forward strand.
CCACTTGAAACAGCCCCTGAACTTACGATAATGATATCTTTACCACTCTTTTGCATCTCGGCAACAAGCGCAACAAGCGCGAGCATCCGCTCTTTTGACACCTCTCCGGCTTCATTTAAAACATGCGATCCCACTTTGATAACTACTCTTTTCATTTTGCTTCCTTGCTCTCTTTGATCATTGTTTGTAATATAAATTTCAAAGGCTCCGTGTTGATATGTGATACCGATGATATAGGCACAACAAACCGGGGCATCATACCCTCATCCCCTCTATAGGAAAAGTAATTTTTATCTACTCCGTATCGTTCCAAGAAACCGTTTTTTTTCACTCCTAAATGCTCTAAGAAATTCTCTATCATCATATTTGCATCTTCACTCATCATAGAATCAACTTTCGTAATAGCAATACCGTATCTTTTAACAGATGAAAAATATTTTCCAAGCTCTTCTAAAAGTGAATCATACTGATAACTCATCTCTCGGTAGTTGCTAATATCAATCATCAGCAAAAAGAAATCGGTACGCTCAATATGTTTCAAAAACTCAAGTCCAAGCCCTTTGCCTTCACTTGCTCCTTCAATGATACCGGGAATATCTGCCATAACAAATGAATCAAAATCACCGACATCCACAACGCCAAGTTTTGGTGTGAGTGTCGTAAATTCATAGTTTGCTACTTGCGGTGTTGCATTGGAAAGCACCGAAATGAGTGTAGATTTGCCAACATTTGGATACCCGACAAGCCCAACATCGGCTATCATCTTCAGCTCTAAACGCACATGTTTCGTTACGCCAATTTCTCCGCTTTGTGCGTAGGTTGGTCGCTGATTACTAGAGCTTTTGAAGTGCATATTGCCAAGTCCGCCTTTACCTCCGCTTAGAAACTTTACACTCTCTCCGACTTTTGTGAGATCAAGCAGTAACTCTTCGCTTTGAGCATCTATAACTTGCGTTCCCGGGGGTACGACTATCGTAAGGTCTTCGCCACTCTTACCGTACTTTTTTCTGCCCTCCCCGGGTCTTCCATTTTTTGCCTTGAGGTGCTTTCTTCCTCGAAATGAAGAGAGTGTATCGGTATTGCTATCTACTCTAAAGTAAACACTACCGCCTCTACCGCCATCGCCACCGTCAGGTCCTCCTTGAGCAACAAACTTTTCCGTCCAAAATGAGACAGCACCTGCTCCGCCTTTTCCCGAACTGATAGTAACATCAACACTATCTATGAACATATATTCTGCCTTTAATAAATTAGCGGTCATTCTGAACTTGTTTCAGAATCTATGATAAATGGTAACTTGCACTAATACTGAAATTAATTCATCGTGACACAAATTGCCGTTAATTGAATATTAAGAATTATACCAAAAAGAATGTTTTAAACGAATATGAAGAAATATTTGTCACCCAAACTTGATTTAAATCGATAAGAGGTTCCAAAATAAGTTCGGAACGACAAATATAAGATTTTTTAGGATTTATGCGGGGATTACAGAAACTTTTTTCTGTTTTGAAGTTCTATTCTCAAACTTAACAACACCTTCTACAAGCGCAAATAACGTATGATCTTTCCCCATACCTACATTGAGACCGGGATGAACTTTTGTTCCTCTTTGTCTGATAATGATGTTTCCTGGAATTACACTCTCTCCACCAAATTTCTTAACACCTAGTCTACGACCTGCTGAATCGCGATTATTTTGGGTTGAGCCCTGACCTTTCTTGTGTGCCATCGTATCTCCTTATGCTATCTTAGTAATTCTAACTCTAGTGAAATCTCTTCTAAAGCCTCTTTTGAGTTTAGAATCTTTTCTTCTTCTTTTTTTATAAATGATAACTTTTTTATCTCTTCCTTCATTTATAACCTCACCGGTAACCACGGCACCCTTTACATACGGTGTTCCTACAGTTAATTTCCCGTCGTCAAGTGCAAGAACTTCTTTGAACTCTACTGCACTCTTTGGCTCTAAATTCATATTGTCAAAACATACTATATCGCCCTCTTTGACCTTGAACTGTTGACCGCTTGCTTTTATGATCGCATACATCGCAAACCCTTTTTGATTTCTAAATTGTTGTTTTTAAAGTTCGAGATTATATCTAAAAAAACTTTAATAATATTTAAAATCCTTCACATCTCAATCATTTATAGAGTTTGATGATATCACTATCTAAGCTAAGATCAATTTCCTTACCATCTTCTTTTGTATATGCCATCATTGAGAGCAGATATTTCATCGCTTCGAGTCGTGCTTTTTTCTTATCGTTGCTGTCAATAATGACCCATGGTGATTTCTCGCTGTGGGTTGTTTTGAACATTGTGTCTTTATAGATAGTAACCTCATCCCAAAGACCTTTTATCTGCTCATCAATTGGACTTAATTTCCAAAATTTATAGGGATTACTCATCCGCTCCTCAAAACGTTTTAATTGCGTCTCTCTATCGATATCAAACCAAAATTTTATAAGAATAATCCCATCATTTATAAGTGCATTCTCAACCTGAGAAACGTTTTTCATAAATCGTTCATACTGATCTTGTGTACAAAATCCGAGTAATGGCTCAATAATGGCCCTATTGTACCAACTTCTATCAAAAAATGTTATCTCACCTGCATTTGGAAGATGTGCAAAATATCTCTGAAAAAAGAACTGACCCTGCTCCACTTCACTTGGCTTTGGCAAAGCAACGACTCTAAATTTTCTAGGATTAAGATGCTCTATAAAACGTTTGATTGCACTGCTTTTTCCTGCAGTATCCCTTCCTTCAAAAATCACCATAACCCTTTTGTTGTTTTCGTATATCCAAGTTTGAAGCTTGAGAATCTCTAGTTGCAATCTTGAAAGTTCCCTCTCGTATCTCTTTTCTTCGAGAACCTTAGAGAGCTTCTTTTTATCTAAAAACTTCTTTATCCCACTTTTTGTTTTTAAAAGTTCTAACTTTTTATGGATACTCTCAAATAAATCTTCTGCTTTTTCATTACGAAGATGCTCTTTGATCTTTTCTAGATCCATTAAAATATCTTTCATTTATTTACCTCTTTTATTATTGATTTTACAACTTCAAATGTCTTCTCAACAGATTTCATATCTACCTCTTCTCTTGTGGAGTGTGGGTATCTAATGGTTGGACCAATTGAACCAAAGAGGATATCGGGATATTTCTCCTTCAATACTCCGCACTCAAGACCCGCATGGATTGCTTTGGTCTCAACCTCTTTAAATACACCTTTTAAAGACTCTTCTATGATATTTGTAAAATCATTTCGCTCAGGCGTCCATGCCGGATATTTATCTTTTTTTTGCACACTACATCCGTAATATTCAAAAAGTGCACTCATTTTCTTCGCTTGCATCTCAAGATCATCCATGCTCATTGCTCTGATACTCAATTGTATCTCAAGAGCATCTTTGTTACTGTGCACTATGGCAAGATTTTGACTAATATCGGGGATATCATATGCTTCATTCGATCGTATCACACCATGAGGAATAGCATCTAATATCTGTGCTATATCACTTTTTGGTTTGACAAGTTTCTTATAGAGTGGCTTGATTGCCACCTCCTTTATGGATTGCAGTTCATTGACACATGAAATAACCGCTTTTGCACTTGCAGGGATTGAATTGCTACGCTCACCGCCATTTATAGAGAGAATAGTGGCATTATTTTTTTGAGCAAATTTAACTAGTATCTTTATGGCATTAGGGATATCTTTATCGATATCAACTCCGGAATGCCCCCCGGGAAGTCCCGAGATACTCACTTCATAACAATACGTATCACTGTTTACAATCTCTTCTTCCTTTTGTGTTGCGATAAGGTCAACACCTCCGGCACATCCTATGCAAAGCGTACCCTCCTCTTCGCTGTCAAGATTGAGCATATAGTGACTTTTAAGCTCAAAATCTATGTTATTTGCACCTATAAGCCCAACCTCTTCATCGGAAGTGAGGATAAACTCAAGATTGTAACCATCCTCCATAAGCACCATCATCATAGCAATAGCTATCCCATTATCGGCACCCAATGAAGCATTTTTTGCTCTTAAAAGACCTTCTTGCTCATAGATCTCTATCTTTGGAGCTTCACCCATGCAGACCATATCATAATGTGCCTGCAAAGCCAATAACGGATACTCTTTACATATAAGGATATTATCGCTCTTATCCGTATCAACACTATAGCCGTAGCGACTTGCAAAATCTACTAAAAACTCTTTAAGTGCTTTAGCATTGCATGAACAGTGGGGGATTTGGGAGAGTGTTTTAAAATGCTCTAGTATTCTAGACATATTTGAGCCTTTTTTGGTATTGATTATAACATAAGGGCACCTCCAATAACCCTAAACGCACATAATGAGTTTTGAAAATTAATATTTTATAAGAGGCTTTCAAGTCCTAGCTGAAGATAAGATGAAGTAAGCATCTTGTGAAAGATAGCGTTTGCAAAGCCCACCCTATAGGCATCACCAGCTTTTACCTATGCGTTGTTACTCTTTTTTGACTTAGTAAAACCAGGACTTCAAAAGAGTGCCTAGCCTAGAAAAAAGCTAATGATATTATGAACATCTAAGGTTATTAGAAGTGCCCTAAAAAAACAATATCTTTTGATACAATATCAAAAGTAACATTTAAGGAAAAAGAGATGGAGAAATACAATTTTCAATACGCGCTACCTGATAAAGAGGGGTATTTTGGTGAATACGGCGGGAGTTTCATTCCTCCGCAACTTCAAGAGATTATGGATGAAATCACAGAGGCATACCTCAAGATAAAAGAAGATGAAAGTTTTTTAACAGAACTTCATGATCTTTATACACACTATGTCGGCAGACCAAGCCCTATATTTCATGCAAAAAATCTCTCAAAAAAATATGGAGCTGAGATTTATCTCAAAAGAGAAGACCTCAATCATACAGGAGCTCATAAAATCAATCACTGTTTAGGCGAAGCGCTCTTGGCAAAAAAGATGGGAAAGAAAAAACTTATCGCCGAAACGGGAGCGGGACAACATGGCGTTGCACTTGCAACTGCGGCTGCACTTGTGGGACTTAAATGTGATATCTATATGGGAGAGGTGGACATCGCCAAAGAGCATCCAAATGTTGTACGCATGAAGATATTGGGTGCCAATGTCATACCTGCAACGCATGGTTTAAAGACGCTAAAAGAGGCTGTTGATGCGGCATTTGAAGGCTACCTCAAAGATCCCGTAACACAATTTTATGCTATCGGCTCGGTTGTTGGTCCACACCCGTTTCCTATGATGGTACGAGATTTTCAATCTATCGTCGGACAAGAAGCAAGAGAGCAATTTCAAACAATGACGGGCGAACTTCCGGAAAATATCGTAGCATGTGTCGGAGGTGGCTCAAATGCTTTGGGTATCTTCACTGCATTTTTAGATGACAAAAGTGTATCGCTTTATGGTGTTGAGCCTGCCGGAAAAGGAATTGAGCGTGAAGGAGAACATGCTGCAAGCATCACAAAAGGAAAGCCTGGAATTATGCATGGATTTAAGTCGTATATGCTAAGTGATAAACGCGGGGAGCCAAGCAAAGTATATTCAGTCGCTAGTGGGCTTGACTATCCTTCTGTTGGACCACAACACAGCTATCTTAAAGATATAAAAAGGGTTGACTATAGATATATAGATGACACGGAAGCAATGAGTGCTTTTTTTGAACTCTCAAGAGTCGAGGGAATCATCCCTGCAATTGAATCAGCACATGCGCTTGCTTATGCCATCAAACTTGCAAAAGAAAAACCTGGCAGCTCAATACTTGTCAATCTCTCAGGAAGAGGCGATAAAGATATAGATTTTGCAGTAGAAAACTTTGGCGATGAGTTTGGCATAGAACTATGATACAATATTAGAAAATAGTTTTAGGAGGTAACACGATGAAACAGTGGTCTTTGTGCTTTAGAGTATGGCATTGGTTGATGGCATTTGTAATTTTCGGGCTCTTAGCAACTGTTTTGCTTCGTAAGACATTTTTAAGTTGGAGAGCAAATAGTGAACTTATTGTATCAAAACTATCATCTTTTGGAATGAGCATAACGCACGATCAAGCCGTTTCACTTGCAAAGGCAATACGAGCACCGATGTGGGAATGGCATATCATCTTAGGGTATATACTTGTTGCTCTAGTGGTCTATAGAATCATACTTGTCTTTACGCATAGTGGCATCCAAAATTATACCAATTTCGACACCAAGGATCTTCATCAAAAAGCAGTAAGTGCTGTCTATCTTCTCTTCTATGGAATCATTATTATTATGAGCATAAGCGGACTTTTACTTACATTTAACGATAAGTTGGGACTTAGTGAAAATTTTGAGCATACGATTAAAGAGCTACATGAGTTTCTTTTTAATGGAATCTGGATATATACGATTATCCATATAGCCGGTGTCATCATCGCAGAAAATAAAGATGAAAAAGGTATTACTTCAACAATGATAGGAAAATAACTTACGTTACATCAAAAAATATATTTTCAAAATCTACGATCTTATCATTTTCTACTTGCACTCCTTCTTCTTGAAGGAGCTGTATCTTTTTCTCTTTCCCCTTAGCATAACCCCCTAAAGAACCGTCACTATTAACAACCCTATGACATGGAACTATGATAGGATTTGGATTTTTACCGATCGCACTCCCTACAGCTCTATAGGCTTTTGAATGAAGTGAATGCGCGATTGATTTATAGGTGCTCACCCTGCCTTTTGGAATAAGCGTAAGCTTCTCCAAGCAACGCTCACGAAATGAGCTCACTCTTTCTCTTCATTTTTCAAAAGAGAACCTCTATAGAGCAGATAGAAGATACTCATCGAAAAAAGTGCACCCAATCCATCAAGAAGCATATCTTTTTGTGCATCCCAAACATCACCTTGAGAGCCTAATACCTCGGCACCGGCATTGGGATCAGCAAGAAGTGCAAACTGCCATTCAAATATCTCATAGAGTGCTGCTATCGTCAAAATAGCAAATATGGGGTAGCTAAGGAACACAAATTTATTGGAAAACACTCTCTTTGCTCGAAACATCTCAGCAAGTCCAAAAGCATAAAGCCCTACACTAAAATGTGCGATGCGATCATAATGGTTGCGCTCAAACCCAAAGAGATCAGTAAACCAATCAAAAGGCACTTTAGCAAATGTGTAGTGCCCACCAATCGTATGCATGATGATAAAGATCGACATCAAAGCGATAGCGGTATTGGAAAACTTATGATAATAGATATAGATAAGAATGAGTGAGATAACTACGATCCATACAGGAAGATTTTCTGCAAACCACACTTCTCTCTCGAAAGGATCAAATGCGAAATAGGTAAAAACTGCGAGGTAAATCGCTAACATTATCTTTGGAAACATCATCTTCTCCTTTTATAAGTAGAATAATTACACGCTATAATAATTTGCCTCTGCATGATGCACAACAAGTGCTGTGGTACTGAGCTCCGGTACTATCTGATAGGTCTCGCTTAAAGTGATGCCAAACTCCTCGGGACGCAAAAGCTCAAAGATAATCTTACTTGGCTCAAGATCAGGGCAAGCAGGATAGCCAAAAGAGTATCTTGCCCCCTCATAGCGTTTCATACGCACATCTCTTAAACTCGCACCCTCATCATCTCTTAAGATTCCAAGATCAAGGCGTATCTGTTTATGGACTATCTCCGCCAAAGCCTCTGCAAGTTCAGCTCCAAAGCCATGAAACATATTGTACTCTAGATATTCGCCGGAATCATAGAGCTCTTTTTCATACTCACTAAAACGAGTACCGATGCTCACACAAGTTAATGCTACAACATCATCTCTTTTGGAAGCAAAAAAATCACTTAGAGCTCTATGGGGCTCTTTGCGCTGTCTTGGAAACTCAAAAGTATATCGGATATCACTTTTTTCGAGTGCTTTGTCGTTTATATCTGTTTGATTGTGCCACCCTCTACTCTCATCAAAGAGATAGAGCTTGTTATCATCACTCCTACAAGGATAATATCCATAAAGAACAACAGGATCAAAAAGCCCTTTCTCTATGATCATTTTCTTGATACGCTCATAAGCAGGATAGACTTTGGATTCAAGTATTTTTTCATATTTATCCTGCTTCATGCCGGCTCTTTTATATCCCCAGTGTATTTTAAATAAACTTCGCTTATTTATCCACGATTCAACCATATCAAAATCTAAAAGAGCCTGATTCATAACTCTTCTACCCCAGAACGGTGGTGTAGGGATAGCAACTTCACTTGGCATCTCAATCTCATCCAAAGAAGGGATACTTATCTCCTTAAACTCTTCTTTTTGCTTAACTACTTCCTTGAGGTCTCCTGCTAGTTTGGTATCAAGCGGCTTGTTAGAATCGGCGAGATGTTTCTCTATCCGACTCATGGCGATCACACCATCAAACGCATCCCGACAATAAAAAATAGCTCCCTCATAGATAGGTCGACAAAAATCATCCACAAAACTTTTTGTCAATGCAGCACCACCTAAAAGTACAGGCACTTTAATGCCAAGCTTTGCTAATTGCTCTAGATTCTCCCGCATAACTGCCGTGGATTTAACCAATAATCCGCTCATACCGATAGCATGCACTTTCTCTTTTTTTAGTACCTCAAGATACTCTTCAAACTCTGTTTTGATACCGATATTGATGACTTTATAGCCATTGTTTGAGAGGATGATATCAACTAAATTTTTTCCCACATCATGCACATCCCCCTTGACCGTTCCGATAAGTAGAGTTGTATCGCTCTCTTTTTCTATCTTTGGAAGATACGGTTGAAGCGAATCAACTGTTGCCTTCATCGTCTCAGCACTTTGCAATACAAAAGGGAGTTGCATCTTGCCACTTCCAAAAAGCTCACCGACTTCTTTCATAGCATCTATGAGTATTTCATTGACAATTTTCTCAGCCCCTAAAGTATCTTTGGTTTTTAACACAAATGGAACTAAACGCTCCTTATCACCGTCAAGTAAAAGTTTATGGATTTTCTGTTCATCACTTAATGCTTCAAAATCCTCATCAACACCACTCTCATCAACACTCTTATCTTCAAAGTGATCTATAAATCTAAAGAGTGTAGTATCATCAGCGCGGAAAAGCAACTCTTCGCAGATATCTATATCTTCTTGTGCCATTTTCACTAAAGGCACGATATGTTTCACATTGATGATCACACTTGTAAGTCCGGCTTTGATACAGTGATGCAAAAAGATACTATTGAGGTATCTTCTCGCATTCACACTTAGTCCAAATGAGATATTGGAAAGTCCAAGCGTTGATCCTACATCAGGATATTTTGCGTGCAATTGCTTCACTGCTTCTATCGTCTGCACAGCTGCATCTCTATACTCCACATCCCCACTTCCAACTGTAAATGTAAGCATATCGAAGATAAGATCATGTGGACTTATCCCGTGACGATTGACACAAAGATCATAGATTCTTGAGGCGATTCGCATCTTATCTTCCGCCCGCTTTGCCATACCTTTTTCATCAATCACTAAACAGACAAGAGATGCTCCAAACTTTTTCGCTAAACGACATATTGCATCAAGCCTCTCTTCACCATCCTCAAGATTGACAGAGTTTATGATGGGCTTCCCACCTATACACTTGAGTGCAGCCTCAATAGTACCAACTCTTGTTGCATCAGGCATAAGCGGAAGCGCAATCTTTTGATTATAGAGTTGCATCACAGAGCGCATATCTTCAGCACCGTCCCTACCCGCAAACTCCACATTTACATCAAGTGCATGTGCACCATCTCTAACTTGTGCTTGTGCGACGCTCAGCGTTCCTTCATAATCACTTGCAAGGATGAGCTCTCTAAAAGCTTTTGATCCTGTTGCATTACTCCGCTCACCTATAAGTAGTGGTGCAGGGTTTTGCGTCAACTCCACACTATTAAAAAGTGAAGCAATTGAAGGTTTCATGCTCCCACTTGGAGCTTTTGGTTTTTTGCCTTTGAGCGCGCGCGAAAGTGCCAAGATATGCTGTGGTGTCGTTCCACAACAACCCCCTAAAAATGAGATGCCGTCAAACTCGGCAAACTCCAACTGTTTAGTAGCAAACTCATCAGGTCCCATAGGATAGTAAGTGTATCCCCCTCTATTTTGAGGCAATCCCGCATTGGCATGGATCGAGAGAGGAAAGCGTGAGAGTTCACTGAGTTTTTTAAGATGCTTTTTAACCTGATCAGGTCCTGTACCGCAATTAAGTCCAAGCGAGAGAAGCTCAAAAGGCTCTAAAATAGTTGTTAATGTCGCAACATCAGTTCCTATAAGCATCGTGCCACTTAACTCAATAGTTGCGCTCACCATAATGGGTACTCTAACTTTCCGCTCTTCATTGGCGGCTTCACAGCCATGGAGTGCTGCTTTGATCTGAAGCGGATCCTGGCAAGTTTCAAGTAAAAATATATCGCAGCCACCGTCTATCAAACCAAGTGCACTCTCTTTATATCCTGTAAACATCTCATCATAATCGATATGTCCCAAACTTGGAAGTTTTGTTCCCGGGCCTAAAGAGCCAAGTACGAATCTCGGCTCATCTTCGCTTTGAAATTGATCACATACTTCTCTTGCTAACTCTGCGCCTGCTTTGGCAAGCAGATATGATTTATGGGAGAGCTTATACTCATCAAGCACCCAAGGCATTGCGCCAAAAGTATTTGTTGAGATAAGATTTGCGCCTACTTTAGCATATCTGGCATATATCTGCTTGATAAGTTCAGGTGCCGTAATGTTAAGCAACTCATTGCACCCCTCTTGCGAAATACCCTGATTATCAAGCCAAGCATCTTTTGGGATTTCTATATTTTGTATCTGTGTTCCCATTGCTCCATCTATAATGAGAAAACGCTCCTGAAGAAGCGAGAGAAGAGTATCTTTTGTGCTCAAAAAAGTCCTTTTTATTGATGGTGATATTATAGCAAAGCGAAGAATAAATATGACTAAATAGAGTTTTGTTAAAAAAATTTGAATGTTTTGAACTATTTTTTTATATTAACACAAAATATTTATGTTATAATTGTAACAACTCTATATAAGGGACTCTAATGGGACAAATTGTCAAAAATATAATAACCGGAAAGAAAATCAAGAAGCCTGACCCTGTAGATAGTGGTGTACCGTTTGATGGTGGTGTAATGATTACCGAAACTGATAAAGCCGGTATCATCACATATGCAAATCGTAAATTTAGAGAAATGACGGGTTACACTAAAGAAGAACTTATAGGATCGCCTCATAACATTAATCGTCATCCCGATATGCCAAAAGCAGGCTTTCAAGGAATGTGGGACACGATAAAAAGCGGTGAATATTGGGAAGGGTATGTTAAAAATATGCGCAAAGACGGTCAATATTATCTTGTTGTTGTTTGGGTTAAACCAAAATTTGATGATAATGGTAATATTGTTGGCTATATCGCTGGAAGAAAAATTCCAGATAAAGAAGGAATGGACAAAGCCCTAGAACTTTACAAACAACTTAAAGCACAAGAAAATCCCAAAGAAGGATACTATACTGATGAAGTTCTCTATAAAGAACTCGGAAAATAAACTCTTTTAATAAAAAGGTAGAAATTCTTCTACCTTCTAATCAAACCAACTAAATTAAAGCTCTTTTTTCACTTCTTGAAGTGCCTCTATTATGCTATCGATATTTTCTTTTGGAATATGCACTTTCCAATCGGGCTCATCAATGTTTCCCGCTAAAGAGACACCTATAGTTGCCACATTTAAACTTCCAGGACCATAGGGCTCTTCAATCAAACCTACACCAATCTTACCGCTGTTTGTACCAACTAAATTGAACTCTTTGAATATTTTCATGATAAAATCCTTTTGAAAGATTATATCAAGATTTAAACTTCTTTAGCAATGACGATAATTTTGCTTGATTTTTCAACCACTCTTTATGCTCAACTGCAGGAAAACCGGCATATGTTTTGCCGCCCTCTAAAGATTTAGTGACGCCTGATTTTCCTGCAACCTGAACAAAATCACCTATATTCAAATGACCTGATGTTGCACTTTGTCCACCAAAGACCGCATTTCTTCCTACTTTTGTAGAACCTGCAATCCCTGCTTGTCCCGCAAATAAAGAGTATGCGCCTATATCACAATTGTGTCCTATTTGAATAAGGTTATCCATCTTCACGCCTTCTCTAATATACGTAGTTCCAAAAACTGCACGATCAATAGCACAATTTGCTCCGATCTCTACATCATCACCTATAATAACATTACCGTTTTGATAAATCTTCACATGTCTACCATCTTTGGTATGCGCAAATCCAAAACCATCCGATCCTATAACGGCTCCTGAATGAAGAATGCAATTTTGCCCAACTTCGCAATGGTGATAGATACTTACATTTGCATGCAATAGTGTGCCTGCCTTGATAGTAACATCATCTCCTATATAACAATTTGCAAGGATTATAACATCATCTCCGATTACAACATTTCTTCCAAAAACAACACTTTTATCTATATCGCAATTTTTTCCTAAACTCGGTGTGGATGTTTTTGTAGATATATTATATGCAAAGAGTTTAGAAGCAAGTGCAAGCTTCAAATAAGGTTCATCGGTGATGAGAACTCTTGTCTCTTTGGGTAAAAGTAAAGCGTATCTCTCTTCGCACAAAACAGCAGCCGCTCTAGTTTGAGAAAGCTGATCCTTATAACGTGCATTATCAAAAAAACTTATCTGCACGCTTCCAGCTTCACTAAGTGTATGAATCCCTGTTATCTCTATATCTTCACCATCAAAAGAGAGACCGAGCTCTTTTGCAATTTTACTTAAAAGCATAACTCTCCTATCTTTCTATAGCGACAATACCGCCTCTTACTATCTCTAAAGGACTGTATCTTTGAGACGCTTCCAAGAAATATTCTATCCGTTTTGACTCATCAGCTGCCATAACGATAATCATATCTTCTCCCGCATTTACGATACCGCCATTGTATGCCTCACAGAGCACTTGAATATCGGCAATATTTTGATCGGAAGAAAATTTTACCAATACCATCTCCTTTTCAACCATCTCTTCATGCTCGATAACTTTGAGTGTCGGCACCAATTTGTGAAGCTGTTTTGTTATCTGCTCTATCACTCTTTTGTTGCCATTTGTTACAATAGTAATACGAGAGAGATCACTGCTGGGAATAGGTGCTACGGTAAGAGATTCGATATTGTAGCCTCTTCCGGCAAAAAGTCCGGATACTCTAGCTAAGACAGAGCTCTCATTCATAACGATTACAGATATTACTCTTCTTACATCTTCCATTACTGATCCTTGTGCTCTAATAACATATTATACAATGCTCCACCCGATGGCACCATCGGAAGAACATTCTCAAATCTACTGATTGCAACATTCATAAAACAAACCTTGTCTTGTTGTATGGCATCCTTGAGCGCTTTATCAAACTCCTCTTTTGTCGTAACGTTATAGCCAATGCCTCCGCAAGCTTCAGCAAGTGCAACAAAATCCGGCTGATAGCTAAGATCCGTCTCAGCGTATCGCTTATCGTAAAAGAAGGTCTGCCACTGTCGAACCATACCCAAAAAGTGGTTGTTGAGTATGACATTGATGACCGGTATCTTATATTCCGATGCCGTAACCAACTCTTGCATATTCATCAAAATCGAACCATCACCCGTAATGTTAATAACTGTTTTTTCAGGTACACCTCTTTTTGCGCCGAGTGCGGCAGGAAATCCAAATCCCATCGTGCCAAGTCCTCCTGAGTTGATCCACTGTCTTGGTCTATCAAACGGATAAAATTGCGCTGCCCACATCTGATGCTGTCCAACATCTGATGTGATAATGGCATCTTCACCCAGAAGTTGTCCAATGCGTTGTATGACCCATTGTGGTTTTAAAACCTCATTGCTATCATTATAGGTTAAAGGATGTAACTCTTCATAGCGTGCAAGTATCTCTCTCCATGCTTGATATCTATCAGGCTTAATGTCATTTTTTATGAGTTTACTCAATTTTTCTACAACTATAGATACATCACCGACAATCGGATAATCAACTTCAACAAGCTTACCAATATTTGCAGGGTCTATATCGATATGAATAACATCGGCATAGCGTGCAAATTCACTCAATTTTCCGGTAACTCTATCATCAAATCTTGCACCCAAAGAGATAACAAGATCGGTTTCACTCATCGCCATATTTGAAGCATAACTTCCATGCATTCCAAGCATACCGATAAGTAGCGGATTAGAATCGCCCATAACACCACGCGCCATAAGTGTCTCAACGGCAGGTATCTGCGTCATCTTTGCAAACTCTTTTACAAGATCAGCTGCATTGCTCAAAACAGTACCGCCGCCAACATATAAAAGTGGTTTTCGCGCTTTTAATATAGCCTCAGCAGCCTTTTTGATCTGACGATCATTCCCTTTATAGTTAGGTTTATATGTCTCTACAAAAACATCTTTTGGATATTTAAAATCTGCAATTTCAGCAGTGATATCTTTAGGTATATCTACCAAAACGGGACCGGGTCTCCCTGAATTTGCAATGTAAAACGCCTCTTTTATAATCTTTGGAAGTTTAGCAATATCATCAACAAGATAGTTATGTTTCGTGCATGGTCTTGAGATACCAACAGCATCAATCTCTTGAAAACCGTCTGTTCCTATAAGAGATAGCGGTACCTGCCCTGAGATAACAACAAGCGGTATAGAGTCCATATATGCTGTCGCTAATCCAGTGACTGCATTGGTAAATCCCGGACCACTTGTAACCATAGCGACCCCTATTTTTCCTGTAGCCCTAGCATATCCATCGGCTGCGTGAACAGCGGCTTGCTCATGGCGAGTCAAAATATGTTCAAAGCTGTTTTGTTTGTATATCTCATCATATACATTCATTATCGCACCGCCCGGGTAACCAAAAACGGTTTTAACTCCCTCGGCGATGAGTGCTTCGCACACCATCTGTGCTCCACTCATTTTCATGATTTTCTCCCAATTACTATTTTAGGCTTGATTATAGCAAAAAAATTTAAGAAGGTGGTAATTATATAGAAGATAAGAAAAAGATATTCTCAATAAATAGTGTCGGTTATTTTTCTAATTGCATATTTTTTGAATTTCCTAACTTAATAACTTTATTGTTATATCTGATAATAATTAAAGAAAAAAAGATTATTTCTCGTTATATTGTGAGTTAATTATGTACATTAAATATCTGCTTTGCATTATTCTTCTTTTTTGCTTCCCTTTGTTTCTATTGTAATAAGATCAAAATGATCGGAAATATATAAAAGTAATGCGTAATTAAAAATCGCGATGCCTATCATCTCAAATAATTCTTCACATATAAAATACAAAATATACAAAGCATTATCTACTCCAATTAACTGCTTTTGTAAACCGCCAAGTATCTCAAAGCCAATGACGCCGACTACAAATATCGTGCCCGCTAATATAAATAAAAACATGATATTTTTAGGCAAAGAAAGTAAAAACCTTGCATACATAATTACAAAAACTGCAAGTGCTATACTGTAAGGTATAATCCATGCACGATAAAAAATCCCCGATATTTTAAAATGTTCTCTAAGGAGCGGTCCTAATTGTTCATGGAGTGAGCACATCTCATCAATTGATAAAAAGAGAAAAATGAGAGCAAGAGTAAACCAATAAGTGTATGATGATTTCAAACTCTTGCGAGCATATGCTATAAAAAAGAGCAACATGGTCGCGGCAATGAGAACCAATGTTGAGTAAAATGTCGGTATATTTCTTTCATGATCCAAATCAAAAAGCGGAACTAGCCCACAAAGATAGCTATCATTCAAATATATTTTTGATGCTGCACTCAATATACCTGCAAAAAAAAAGCGATAAGATACAAATTGAATTTAAATATCTTTATCGGGTACAATTTGATATCCATACATCTTCCCCCCCCCATCAGTGTACCACAAAATATTCTTGAGTAGAGGAAAAATCACTTTGTTAAATCTATATTTCTATATCAAGAATGTACCGCCGATATACTAATAATAAAGATTATTAGAAATTATATTTTACAGCCAAGAAACTAAAAATTACATAGGGATTAAAAAATATAATTCCCATCGCATACTTCAAGAGCCACACCTTCTCGAAGTCCGTCGTCAATCACGATACACTCACTAAATCCACCCGCCTCATAGAGTTGTTTCAAGATAAGTACACCTGCGGTGATAATATCTTCTCTGCCCACCCCTACTGCTTGAATCTTTTGTGCCTGATCCATACGCAACAATTTTTCAAGTTGCAACAATGCTTCATCTAAAGTAATACTCACGCCGTTTATATCTTGGGCGTTGTACTCTGCTGCGCTTCTGCCAAGCTTCATATTTGCTAGAGTCGTCGGTGTCCCTGCAGTTGCTACAAAAAGCTCTATGCCTCCAAGCCTTTCTTTTGCACTGTGTATAAAATCCATGAAATTATTTTTATAATCATCAAGATAGGCTTCCATCGCCTCTTGACTTGTATGTTTTTGAGAAAGTGTCACGATACCGATAGGAAAACTCTTTGCTAAAAAATCATTGCCGTCACACAAGATGATCTCTGTTGAACCCCCGCCGATATCAACAAGCATAAAACCTTTCGTAAACCCGAGTTGGTTGAGCCTAAAATCAACGGCTTTGAGTGTAAGCCTTGCCTCTTCATCTCCACTGATAACTTGAAACACTACTCCTGTTGCTCCCTTTATGGCATCAAGTACATCTTTGGAATTTTTTGCCTCTCGTAACGCTTGCGTTGTAACAGCTACAACGCTCTCTTTGTGAAAATCAATCTTAGATTGAAAAAGCTTAATCGCCTCTATAACCCTAGTGAGTGCAGAAGATGAAATATTGCCATCGATTGCTATACCATCCGCACTTTTAACAATGATACTCTCTTCAAAAAGTATCGTTTGTGTGCTGCATTCAAAATGTATAAGGCGAATCGTATTGGAGCCTAAATCAATCGCTATCATAAACTTTCGCTAAATTTAAATCCTGCCTCTTTGAGCTTTGCCCTTACCTCTTCTTGATGCTCTTCGCCTTTAGTCTCAAGTGCAACTGAAACATGCGCATCACCAAACTCTAAATCGATAGAAGTTCTATCGTATCCGATATGAACGATATTTGCGCCTACACTTTTGAGTGTCTCTGTAAAACGCATCAAAGCTCCCGGCTTATCAACAAGTGTCACTATAAGCTTCATCTTTCTAGCCGATTTTACAAGTCCTTTTTCTATAATGAGCGAAAGCATCGTTACATCAATATTGCCACCACTCACAACGATCCCAACTTTAGAATCTTTTGGAAAATCAAACTTATGATGTATGAGTGCCGCTACTCCGACAGAGCCCGCACCCTCAACAAGTATCTTTTGATTTTCAAGCAAAAAAAGTATGGCGCTTGCTATCTCATTTTCACTCACCAATAACAAATCATCAACATGCTCAAGCAGATACTTCAATGTCACTTCTGATGTATCACGCACGGCAATCCCATCAGCGATTGTGCGCACACTTATCGTGTCTATCGCTTTTTTTGCATCGAAAGATTGCTTCATCGCAGGTGCACCCTCAGCAGCTACGCCGATAACTTTTATGTTTGGGTTGATCCCCTTAGCAGCAACTGCGATACCGGATATGAGTCCGCCACCACCAACAGGAGCGATGATATAATCAAGGTCTTTGACTTCACTAAGCATCTCGAGCGCGACGGTTCCCTGCCCCGCTATCACCTCATCATCGGCAAATGGATGCAAGAAACTTGCCTCTCTCTCTTGGGCATAGGTAACTGCAAAAGCATATGCTTCATTGTAATTTGCACCATACAGTATAACATCACCGCCAAACCTTTTCACGCCTTGCACCTTGATAAGTGGCGTTGACTCAGGCATAACAATCGTTGCTTTAAGCCCATAATGTGAAGCGCTAAATGCCACGCCTTGTGCATGATTGCCAGCACTTGAAGCAACAACTTCTTTGATATTACCCGAAGCAATAAGATTTGATATCTTACTGAACGCACCTCGTAGCTTAAATGAGCCTGTTCGCTGTAAGTTTTCTTTTTTAAGATAGACATTGTATCCACTCAGATTACTCAATATCGGAGCATAAGCAAAAGGAGTTTGACTTGCGACTTTATCTACATTTTGCGCCGCTTTTTGCACATCTGCAACTGTTATCATTTTATTTTCCTAACTTTTAATTATGAAAATTATAGCTAAATTAATTTATAAACGCATCCTATTTTCAAGCCATAACGAGATATATCAAGCAACTTTTTCTAGCGATTTATCTTTACGGTAGACTATCTTAACAACGATAAGAATGAGGAGCCAACTGAGTAGCATTGTGACTATTGTATGGCTCAGATAATGATCGCCTAAAAGCATCTTATAAAGCCCCATAATCCAACCGATGACAATCGCAACAATCAAAGCTCGTTTTTTGTTCTTTGGAGTTTTAAATAAAAAATAGAGGCTCATCAGAGCGAAGCCTCCACTTGCATGACCGGCAGGCCAGCATCTCACATTTGACTTATGAAGAAAATCTTTAGGGTATGCATCAAGCACCTTGACATCAGGATAGCTACCGCCATAGTGGACAATGTCATGAGGACACGGGATCTTGGTTGTAGTTTTGAGTGTCCCTACAGTTGCAGGCACTAGCATCATAGAAAGCAAAATAACAATCAAACCTTTTCTATACTCCTTTATAAATCTTTTTTTTCTAAAAAACCACAATGAAAAGAGTATAGAAACCGCAAACAAAACCAATACAATTTTTAACCCTCTATAGAGAAAAAATCGCATAATAGGCTCTTGTTTATCTATAAGCCAGCTTTGTGTCGCAAAATCATAAAAAAAATCTTGCAGTGTAATATCCGCTCTACTCCACTGAAAAAATGCAATCGTTGCTATCAGCAAAATAAGCGTAATAAATATCTGTATATTAATGTTTTTTGGCATTGTATAAAATGTCTTTATTTTTATCGTATACTTTGCTTCCGACTTCAAAGATACCCAAAAGTGTATGAAAAAGGTTATCATGAGAAAACTCTTTATCTTTATAGGCATTGAGTTTTTTGGTATCAATATCCTTTTTCATCTCCCCACCAAACCACATGACAGAGGCTATATGCTTTTGCGTCTCAGGTGCGATAAGATAAGGCATACCATGGAGATAGAGTCCATTCTCACCCAAACTCTCACCATGATCGCTCATATAGATCATGGCCGTTTCATGATCTTTTGAGTACGGTTTTAAAAAATTGATAACCTTCGAGAGAAAATAATCCGTATAAAGAATCGCATTGTCATACGCATTACTTACTTCTTCTTGAGTACACTCTTCAAGCTGATTTGTTTTACAAACCGGGGTAAATTTCTCAAACTCTTTTGGATAGCGTTTATAGTATGCAGGACCGTGATTGCCCATCTGATGCAAAACAATCAGTATATCTTCGCCTTTATGTTTTTTGATATACGCCTCTAACCCAACAAGCATACCCTCATCTCTACACTCATCACCGTCGCACATTGTATTTGTCTTTGGTGTCCTATAGTCTTCAAAATTAACCCTTAAAGCAACACCTTTTGAGTCGGAGTTATTATCACGCCATAAGATATTGACAAAACCCGTATGTTTTAAAACATCTATGACATTTTCTGTCGTTATTCCCTTTTCATGATCATAATCTGTGCGATCAAATACGGAAAACATACACGGTACCGATTGTGCCGTTGTCGTTCCACAAGAATGCACATCGGAAAAATTGATGATATCCTCTTTTTTTAGAAGTGGATTGGTCTCTCTCTCATAACCGTTAAGAGAAAATCGATCTGCCCTTGCCGCCTCTCCTACGACCATGATTACAAGCTCCGGCCCCTCTGCTTTTCCTAGACCTCCCTCGTGAATAATTTTGGCATCTTCGCCCAAAGGTTTGACGATAATCGGACCGCTATTAAATGTTGCATTTGTATATTTCCCGATACTATATATCCAATAGATAGGGTTTACATGATAACGTAAAGGTTTATGCTCTCTAAAAAAAGAGGTATAAAATTTACTAAAAGAGAGTAAGAGAACAACAATGACCAATAAAGAGAATCCAAGCGCTTTTGTCTTAGCAATCAACTCTTGCTTAAAACCTCTTTTCTCTATTTTTATTTTATAGATGATCAATGAAGGAACAGCCCCCAATAATAGAACATAAACAACAAGCTTCCAACTAAATAGATCCAATGATTCATTCAGGTTTGTCTGCATTGCATTTCTTATCATCTCGCTATCAATGACTACACTATAAGTATCCATAAAATAAGCAGCGAATGATGAGATAATAAGCGTGATAATCAAGAGAGGCTTAAGAATAAGCCTGGCACTCAATAGCGTAAAAAAAAAAGGTGAGAAAAAATACCAAAACCAGTGTAATTGATATGATATAAACAGGGCTATAACCTGCAAATCCATACACACCTATGACATTTTTAAAAAATGAGTAATTATAAAAAAGTGTGAAAAAGATTGCCACATAAAAAATCACTCTACTCGATGTTATATTTCCCATAAGTTCCCTTTTATAAAGAAAAATTGTA
>JAFGVX010000084.1 GCA_016937775.1 Campylobacterales bacterium
CAACTCTTTCATCTTGATGTATTGCTCTCACTGTTCTATTGAGATAGCTTTTTGATGTATTATGAGGAATTGTGATTTTTTTTATCTTACTATTAACAAAAAAAGTGCCCAAATAATCAAAAAAACCTATATTTTCATTCGGAAATAACTGTACTCTTATCTCTGAGTTAGGCTCTATAATTTGCTCATCAAAAAAGACGGTAAAAAAAGTTAATCCATTGGAACTTTTCGCTTTTATCACATTGTATTGATTCTCATTTTTTGTTTTTAATTTACTTGAAATAATTTTTGCATCGGTAAAATAAAAAGGCTTAGCAATAAAATCTTTATAATCAATATAGACAAATGTAAGCCTCAAGCAAAAGAGCACAAATAGAGCCAAAATGGCAAAGAAAAAAGATCGTTTTGATAGAAATAGTGGAGGTATCTGCATCTATACAGGGGGGATAAACTCCGTCTCTTTTGTATAAACCTCTTCGACCAACTCATATTTCGGTTTATCGACAAATCGTGTTAAATGTTTTTGGAACATAAGCTCAACAGTCCCCGTCGGTCCGTTTCTCTGCTTGCCGATGATAAGTTCAGTCTCCTCTTCGGCTTTTCTCTTATAGTTGCTGACATAAGGCGTGCCGTCATTTTTTGCCTTCATCTCCTTCTCTTTTTCCATTCGCTCTAAATAAACATCATGTCTATAGACAAAAAGGATGATATCGGCATCTTGTTCGATTGCTCCTGATTCCCTAAGATCACTCAACATCGGTCTTTTATTGTCCCTGCTTTCCAATGAACGATTGAGTTGTGAAAGTGCGATTATAGGAATGCCGAGCTCACGCGCAAGCTGTTTCAATCCTCTTGAGATATCAGATATCTCTTGTTGCCTTCCTTCTGCTCTATTACTCTCGCCACTCATAAGCTGAAGGTAATCGATCACCGCCATAGTGATCTCGGGATGCTGCGCTTTTATTTTTCGTAATTTACTTCTCACATGATGAATCGTCGCATAACCGCCATCATCTATAAAAAGTTTACTTTTTGAAACTTCATCGGTTGCTTGTGCAAGATTTTTCCACTCATCTTCTGTAAGATCACCGACTCTTAAAGATTGTAATGCAATACCTGTTTTAACAGATAATAACCGCATCATCAACTGCTCTGCAGGCATCTCCAAAGAGAAAAAGGCAACCCCCTCACCTCTATCGATTGCTTTTTGTGCCATATTGAGAACAAGTGCTGTTTTCCCCATGGAAGGACGTGCAGCGATGATAACCAAATCACCTTTACCGAAACCACTCGTTTTTTCATTGAGATTATAAAAACCTGTATCAGTACCTATAAGTCTGCTATTGCCAAGTGCTTTAAGTCTCTCAATTTCTATCATCATCGCTTCGGTTACTTCGACTGATGTTCTAAAATCATCACTAATAGCTTCTTGCGTTATCTCATAAAGTTTCTTTTCAACGAGATCCATAATCTCTTCATTTGGAAGATCATCTTCTATCGTTATTTTTTTGATTTCAGAGGCAAGTTTCACTAACGATCTTTTAGCAGATTTTGCTTTTATTTCTAAGATGTATGCTTTTGTATTGGTGATAGGATTTGCAGAGAGGATATCCATCATCGCTGATTCATCAAACTTGCCAATGGATTTGAGCTTGCTCTCTAAAAACTCTTCGACAATCGGTTTTTCTTCTTTTGTGAGTTCATGCATAACATTAAAAAGATAGGCGTGAAATGGAAGATAGAAATCTTTTGAGCTTAGCATACTTGCGACCTCTTCATAGGTCTCAGGATCAAATATGATAGCTGAGAGAACAGCTCTTTCGATATTGAGATTGTAGATATTTTCCATAGCCCCACTTTTTATTTCATAGTTAAATATTGTACCAAAAGAAGCAGTAAGAGTTCTTGAATTTTTCAATGTTTGAACTTTATTATGCTACAATCATTCCATATTACGATTACTCTATCGAGCAAATATCTTAACTTTTAATGTTATAATTTTGTTTGAAATCAAGGCAGATTTTGGTAGACTTGGCTTTCCCCAAGTTAAGAAAATCTAACATAGAGTTCAAGCAAAAGTATAACACCACAGGAAGGCACAATACGAAGTAATATACAAGAAAAAAATCCTTGAATTAGACACAAACTAATCCTGCGAATTTTTTTACTCATATCTTGCCTCATATTGTCCTTTTAAAATCAAGATATTTACTCGATGGAGTAATAAAAGGCAACAATGAAAGAACGATACCCTACTAAAAAGATATTTGTCGGCGAGGTTGCCATAGGGGGAGATGCTCCTATATCTGTGCAATCGATGACATTTAGCGATACGAAAGATGTTGAAGCAACCCTAAAACAGATCAATAGGCTCCATTTTGCAGGGGCTGATATCGTGCGTGTTGCCGTACCGGACATGGAAGATGCACTCGCTCTAAAAGCTATAAAAGAACGAATCAGTTTGCCTCTTATTGCCGACATACACTTCAATTATCGTTTAGCCTTAGAAGCTGCCAAATGGGTTGATGGGATTCGATTTAACCCTGGAAATATAGGTGAAAAAGGTCGTATCAAGGAGATTGTCAAAGCGTGCAAAGAGAGAAGTCTTCCTATCAGAATAGGTGTGAATGCAGGCTCTCTTGAAAAAGAGTTTGAAAACCGATACGGGGCAACTGCTGAGGGTATGGTTGCAAGTGCCGAATATAATATCAAATTTTTAGAAGATTTAGATTTTACCGATATCAAAGTATCGCTTAAAGCAAGTGATGTTGATAGAACCGTTGAAGCCTATAGGATGTTAAGACCAAAAAATAACTATCCATTTCATATCGGTGTCACAGAAGCAGGTACACTTTTTCACGCTACTGTCAAATCATCCATAGGACTTGGTGCTCTCTTGCTTGATGGTATTGGTGATACTATACGAGTCTCCATCACGGGAGAACTCGAAGAAGAGATAAAAGTTGCAAAAGCGATACTCAAAGATAGTGGCAGAGCTAAAGAGGGGGTCAATATCATCTCTTGTCCGACATGCGGAAGGATAGAAGCTGATCTAGTGAGTGCAGTTGCCGAGATTGAGAGACGATGTGCACATATCAAGAAACCGCTTGATATCTCAGTAATGGGATGTGTTGTCAATGCTATAGGTGAAGCAAAACACGCCGATGTAGCCATTGCATATGGCAAGGGAAGCGGTCTTGTGATGCTCAAAGGCGAGATCGTCGCAAAATTAAGCGAAGATAAACTTGTAGAGAGATTTATAGAAGAAGTTGAAAAATTGGCTTCTAATAAAGACTAGCTAAAATCGATAGGATCCATATCGATAGTAACAGCTCGCTCATTGATGCTATGTAAAGCTCTGAGGAGCTTCCCCCTCTCATGTGAGCGTAGCACGATATGGTAACGATAGTTATTGGCTATCCGTTCTATGGGTGCAGCACCAGAACCAACAACTTCAACTCCCTCAATATTTTTCAGTTTATCAGTTATCTCGTGTGTTATATCTTTAGCTTTTTGTATATCTCTTTGTATTATCAATACTCTAGCAAGATTTGAAAAGGGTGGATAGGATGCCATCTCTCTAAAGCTGAGCTCATCTTTTAAAAAGAGTTCATAATCCCCTAGATAACCTTCGTAAGTCTCTTTTTGTGCACTTTGGATGATGACCTCTGCCTCTTTTGCTCTTCCGCTTCTGCCTGCCACCTGAAATAGGAGACTTAATGCTCGCTCTTTGGCTCTATAATCAGCAAGCGAGATGATATAATCAAGCCCCATGATAACGCTCAGCGTTATATTGCCGTAGTCATGCCCTTTACTGAGCATCTGTGTTCCAAGCAGTACTCTACTCTCTCCACTTTCAAATCGCCCCAACGCCTCTGTAAGTTTTTTATGTGTTGTGATGCTATCTTTATCAAACTGCTCGATCACTATATCTTCTATCGCTTCACTAATGAGCTCTATCGCCTCAGCAGTTCCGAGACGCTCACTGCTTAGAGGTGCATATCCACAACTTGGACACTCTTCGATGATAGGTTGCGTAAAGCCACAGTAGTGGCATCGCAAGTGTCTATGTCGTCGGTGCAATGCCATACCAACAGAGCAAAATGGGCACTTCACAGACTCGCCACATGATTTGCAATAGAGATACTTAAAACTCCCCCTTGTGGGCAAAAATACAAGTATCTGCCCATCATTCTTATGATGTGCCTCTATAGATGAAAGCATATCTGTATTGATGCTATCTCCCTCTATAAATCTATACTCTTTTTTGGTTTTGATGAAAGTTTTATCTAGTTTGATAACAGGGTATTTGTAGTAACTATTTACCTGTGGAGTTGCGGAGCACAAGAGTACTTTTGCACCGATTTTCTTTGCGATAAAAAGCGCAACATCTCGCGCATTGTAGCGTGGCTTACTCATCGATTTATAGCTATCATCATGCTCCTCATCCACCACGATAAGACCAATATCTTTGAGTGGAGTAAAAAGTGCGCTTCTTGCCCCTGCAACCACTCTTGCTTCACCACTTAATATCTTAGCAAGTGTTACCTCTTTTTGTTTTTTTGTTAATCTTGAATGCCAAATCACCACATGCAAACCAAAATAATGCTCTAAACGTTTCTGCATCTGTGGTGTTAGTGATATCTCAGGCATAAGCAAAAGCGCATTTTTACCCTCTTTTAATGTTTCACAAATAAGTGAGATAAATATCTCGCTCTTCCCTGAACCGGTCACACCAAAAAGCAGTGAGATATCCTCTTTTTGTATGGCATTAAATGCGCTTTGCTGATATTTTGTAAGTTTTGGAGGTTGAGGGTCTATAGATATTTGAACATACTCTATCTCGCTATCATAAGGGACAAACAGAGCCAATGCTTCGCCAATTGTGCTAAAGTAATAAGTGCTTATAAATTTTACTATCTCAAGTTGTGTTGCATCAAAATATCTTGAGGTTACCTCTAAGATATCGGAGGTTTCAAAATCAGGTGCATCTACCTCTTCTAAAACAACAGCCTCTTTTATGGTTGATTTCATAGGCACTTTAACGATAGTACCTGCTTTTATGGAGTCCTTAAAGGAATAGGTTAATAATGGTGCGCTTGAGCGCGAAAGAGCAACTTGATAGGTGTATATGATAGGCTCACTTTTTAGTTTATTATACAAAAAAGTGAGTTAAGCAGAGGGTTATTGAGTTAGAGACTTACAGTTTTTGCCTTCATCGCCTGAAATTGATGAATTACAGTCAAAACGACCATTAGTTAAAGAAAAAGTAACAGTCTTAGTTTTATCGTAAGGCATTCTATAGGTATATGTTCCATCATCATTATCTACCCAGCATCCTGCATCATTATTATCTTCACATTCAGATACAGTCGATTCCAATACGGAATTTTTATTGCCATCTTTATCAGCACTAAAAGTACTAAAAGCATCACCATCAGCACTTAATGATGTAATCGCTGTAAAATCTCCACGAATAATCCTCTTTTGTCGCTCAGTAGCAAGCGAACTCTTTACGGCTCCTATAGTTGCAATCGCTTTTGTGATCTCTGCATCATCTCTTGTTGCAGCAAGTTTTGGTATAGCAATGGAGGCTAATATTCCAATAACAACAATAACGAATACAAGTTCTATCATGGTAAATGCTCTTTTCATGGCATCCTCTTTCATAGTTAAATATTAATAAATTATATCAAAGATAAGAAATAAAGTAAAGATTC
>JAFGVX010000014.1 GCA_016937775.1 Campylobacterales bacterium
CTACTGCGTAAGCTGGACGATAATCTGTATTGTTTGCGTTTATTCGCGTTGGGCCGCGTAACGGAATTGCCCAGTCCGACATGCACAAGATCCGAACTACTCCAGTCGATACCAAGTCACCCCCGTAGGAGTCTCCAAGATCGTTGGAAAACCATTACCAGCCCGATACATAATCTGAATTTTTGATGAAGTGATTTCGTTCATAGGAAAGGAGATTTTTGTAGGACTAGCCAAAGCTAATTCAAAAAAATCTAACGCACTTCTATGGGCGAAAGCACCACACCCTTCGGGGAGAGCGATAAGAGGCAAACTGTAAGCAGATAAATCTTCGAGTTAACTATGTGGTTAGCCCTTCAGATTTCTTTACTCACATTTTATCTCATCTTATTCTCTCAAAAGCTCAGATTATGTATCGGGCTGGTAATAGGGCGATTGTATCCATTTTTTATGACAAAGTCAATATCTGACTAATTTACAATTTTACGAGATATATCTGCGTGCAATGCCGAGGTAATCTCATAGGCAATCGTTTGAAAATGTTGTGCCGCACTCATCGCACCTTCCATCACGCACGCCTCCTCTTTATCACCCTCAAGTAAAATAAAATCCATTGAAACTCTCCCCAATATCGTTCCGCTATCGGCTGTTATAAATGGATTAAACGCGTCACCTCTCCTCCAACCATCTCCATAGCCGATATCATAAGTCGAAACAAGCATATCTTTTGGTGCAACAAACTCACCACCGTAGCCTGCTCTTTGTCCTTTTTGAAGTGTTCTTGTCGCAACTCTCTTTGCATAGAGATATAATACGGGTTTGAGTTGAAAATCGTCAAAAGAACTATCCATATGATTATAGCCGTATGCGCCAACACCAAGTCGAACCAAATCAAATTCAAACTCACTACAACGCATAGCACCCGCACTATTGTCTATATGAAATCGCGCATTTTCAAATCCGGCTTCAAGAGTCTTTGTTTTTGCTACTCTAAAGTTTTGAAGCTGAAAAAAATATTCACTACCAAGTTCATCAGCAGAAGCATAATGACTCATAATGCCGTTTAGATTGATCTCTTTTTGTTTAATGATACTCAATGCCGCATCAATCTCATCCATAGCGATGCCGTTACGATGCATACCTGTATCGATTTTAAGCTCTATCTTTGCATCTTTGGGAAGTGTTTTAAGTTGTTCTAATGAATTTACCACATAAGAGTAATTTGGATGGGGTTCTACTTTGCCGCCCAAAATGATGATATCTTCAAAAAATACATCTATTAGCTTTGCTTCACTCACTTTTCTCACAACTGCTTTTGTAAGACCAAATTCACTTGATAACTTTGCCATCTCTAAGATACCATGCCCATAAGCATTATCTTTAAGAACAATTGCAATCTTATCTTTTGAGCCTGTTTTTAGTGCAAATTGGTTAAGATTATGATGATAATTTGAACGATTTAATGTTATAGTTGCCATATGCAATTATACACTCTTGGAGTTAATAAAAGGTCAGGTTATGAAACTATTTGAATCTATGCATCACACTTGTTATCATCGCTACCGTGATTGTCGTCTTTTTGATAGCAAAAGAGATGGCTGTCAGCATTAAAGCAAGTAAAAACGGAAGACTAAACAAGAAGTGTGATCTTGACTGAAAGGAGCTCTATGAGAAAATTGGCAGCAGAATGGGAAGCGCAAAGAGCCGTACTTCTCTCGTTTCCACACAAAAAGAGCGATTGGAGCGATGATTTAAATTCGGCGCTAAGTGTCTTTGTACGATTGGCACAAGCCATAGCCTACAAAGAGCTTGTCTATATCGTTTGTGATGATAAAGAGGCTATCAAAAGACTCTTTTGCTCAACTGATAATATGCTATTTATAGAAGTGCCAACCAATGATACATGGTGTAGAGACTACGGTCCTCTTAGCGTCTATGAAGACGGCGTATTGCAGTTACTTGATTTTACATTTGATGGATGGGGTGGCAAATTTGAAGCCTCTCTTGACAATAGTGTAAATAGTGCACTTGCTGACCTTGGGATCTGGGGGAAAACTCCATTGCAAAAGATAGATATGGTTCTTGAGGGCGGCTCTTTGGAGAGTGACGGCAAAGGGACGATAATCACAACAACTGCTTGTTTATGTAATGCAAATCGTAATGGCGGATTGACAAAGGAGGAGGTTGAAGCAAGACTCCGACAACACCTAGGAGCAAACAGATTTTTATGGCTTGATTATGGCTACCTAGCAGGAGATGATACCGATAGCCACATCGATACACTTGCAAGGTTTGTCAACGAAGATACCATTGCCTATGTCAAATGTGATGACAAGAATGATGAGCACTATGATGCGCTTAAAGCGATGGAGTCGCAACTTAAAGAGTTTACAACAATTGAGGGTAAGCCTTACAAGCTTGCTGCTCTACCATTTACAAAAGCGATCTACAAAGACGGAGTAAGGCTCGCAGCAACTTATGCTAACTTTCTCATCACCAACCATGCACTTATATATCCAACATATAATGATAAAGCAGATAAAGTTGCGGGAGATATATTTAAAGAGTTGTTTCCAAATAAAGAGATCATCCCTATCAATTGCCTAAGGCTCATAGAGCAAGGAGGAAGTCTGCACTGCTCTACGATGCAAATTGGTGCATAAGTAATATATCAATGCACATTAATTTGATATTGATAGCTCAAGCCTTACTTTAACTTATCTATCAATTCATCAGCTTTTAAATCTATTTTTGAAAATGCGAACCATTTTTTACCAAGGTCTTTAAGACTTGCTCCAAGATGATAAACTTCCTTTTTATCTAATATTATAAATCTATCATGGGAGTTTTTAAAAATTCTTATTTCTATATTTTGATATTGTTTTTGATACTTTTCAAAATCTAATTTGAGTTGTTTAGATATAGTATTTGTATAGATTGTTACTTTGGTATTTGGTATTTTAGAAAAGATTGTTAAAACTGTGTCATCTATATAATTATCTATCAAAATGATTTCATTTTTAGCAGTTTTTAGTAAATCGTTAGCGAAGAAGTAGGCGTCATAGATTTGTCCATCATAAAAGATACCTTGATGAGTTTCAAGCTTATTATGTTTTACAAGTGATTTGACATCGCTCATTTGAGATTTTAAAACATTGACATCTTTTTCCAAAGAAACAAATCTTTCATTGGTGATTTTTTCAGAGTTTATTACATAACCATTTTGAATATAACTTTTCAAAATGCTTGTTGCCCATTTTCTAAATTTTGTGGCTTTTGAAGAGCTCACTCTATATCCAACACAAATAATTGCATCCAAATTATAATGTCTAATGTTACGCGTTACTTTTCTGTTTCCCTCTTGACGAACTACCGAGAAATCCTCGGTAGTTGCATCTTCATTTAACTCTTTTTCTTTGAATATATTTTTTAAATGCAGACTGATATTGTCTATGCTTGTACCAAATAGTTCAGACATTTGAAATTGGCTAAGCCAAATCGTATCTTCGCCCACTGAAACTTTAAGTTCCAACTCTCCATCATTATAAACCACAATATTTGATATATCACTCATTAAATCTACCTTTTATTTAGCTGTTTCAGAACTTTAACATAAAAATAGATTGTCGCTTAAAAATATGTCGATATGTAATATTTTAAAAAGTTATTATAAAATAATAATTATACATTCCTGTGAAGATGAAAAGCGTTAAATAAACAATGACTGCTTATTGTTTATAGCTTTGGAACCGAAGGCGATGTCTCAAAGAGACCGTTGAAGGCTGAATCCAGTCATTACGAACAAAGTGAAGCAATCCATAAGAGCGTGGATCCCCAGATCAAGCCCGAGAATGACGAAAAGAGATGTGCAGACGACAGAATGAATATCATAAATCATACTCATAATATAGAGTCACACGAATCTATGATAAAATATTAAAAAAATAAGGCATAAAATGAAAGTTGCACTCATCCAACAAAAATACTATGGCTCAAAAGAAGAAACCATAAAAGTAACTTCAGAAAAAATAAAAGAGGCTGCAATAGGTGGTGCAAAACTTGTCGTGCTTCAAGAACTTCATCAAAATGAATACTTTTGCCAAAGTGAAGATACTGCCTTTTTTGAGTATGCCACAAACTTTGATGAGGATGTACGATATTGGAGCAGTGTCACAAAAGAGGCAAATGTTGTTCTAGTCACATCACTTTTTGAGCGTCGTGCTCCTGGGCTCTACCACAACACTGCTGTGGTATTTGAAAGTGACGGAAACATCGCAGGCAAATATAGAAAAATGCATATCCCTGATGATCCGGGATTTTATGAGAAGTTCTATTTTACACCGGGTGATCTCGGCTTTGGGCCTATACAAACAAGTATAGGCAAACTTGGAGTTTTAGTTTGCTGGGATCAGTGGTACCCTGAAGCAGCAAGAATCATGACACTCAAAGGTGCAGAGCTTCTTATCTATCCAACGGCTATCGGTTGGTTTGATGCTGACGCAGATGCTGAAAAAAAGAGACAATTGGATGCATGGATAACAGTGCAACGTGCTCATGCTGTTGCAAACGGAGTACCTGTACTTAGCTGCAATCGAGTAGGGTTTGAAAGAGATCCAAGCGGGACGATGGAAGGGATACGATTTTGGGGCAA
This sequence comes from Campylobacterales bacterium, assembly GCA_016937775.1. Taxonomy (GTDB): domain Bacteria; phylum Campylobacterota; class Campylobacteria; order Campylobacterales; family Sulfurovaceae; genus BN30871. The sequence goes on from JAFGVX010000014.1 coordinate 4,649, forward strand.
TAGTTTTGTCACGGGTCCCCAAGGAGAGATGCTCACTCATGCCTCGCACCAAGATGAAACGATACTCTATGTTGATATCGACCTAGAGCAGACAAAAGCAGTGCGTGATATCTGGCCTTTCTTGCGCGATAGACGAATCGATGCCTACAAAGAGATTGTTGAGCGATTTTGTGATTAAAAATAAATTTTATATTATTCAAGTAAAATTACAAAAATAATAAGAGTTATAAAGGAAAATTATGTACAAGGTAACGCCAACGGAATTGGGTAAAAAAGTAGATTTCAAACTACCTGACCCTGCATTTTTTGAAGCCCTTGGCGAAGAAGGCATAAGAGCGCTGATGTATGATTTTTACGACATTATATATGAGAGCGATATCGCCTCTTTCTTTCCGCAAGACCATGAAGAGTTCAATGAAGTTAAAGAAAAAAATACAAAATTCTTTATCCAACTTTGTGGTGGACCGAAATACTATGAAGATATATCACAAGGAACGAATCTCAATGATTATATGATAAAGATTCATGATGATTTTTCTATCTATGAGAAATCTCGTCTAGAATGGCTAGGAGCTATGAAAGAAGCATTGAGCAAAATCGATATAGCCAAAGAATTAAAAGATGATTTTTGGAACTATGTTGAAGCGTTCTCCAAACTAACAGTCAATACAAAAGTTGACGGTGTCAAATACTATCACGATCTGTGATGGGCAAACCACCAGCTAAAAGCAAAAAGAAGTCCCGGTGTTTTGATGGTTTCCTCATCAAACATTAATGCTTTAGCTTCATCTCGAGAGAGGAAAAGAACTTCGATTAGCTCATCATCAATCCCCCCGCCTTTTGAAACTCTCATTGACTCATCAATAACAGCATAATAGAGTGTTTGTTTAGAGCCGGCAAAACCGACAGATGTATAAAAAGATGTAATTTTTGTGATATTCTCGGAAATAATTTTATAGCCACACTCTTCTTCTATCTCTTCTATGGCGATCTGCTCCAAGCTTAAAGGTTTATCTACAAGTCCGGCACACAACTCAACACTCATACCGTTTTTATGTCCGTTTGCATACGTAGCAGGTCGAAATTGTTTGACCACCACGAATGCATCTTTTTGTTTATGATAGAGTAAGATTGCTACACTATCGCCTGCTTTGACAACTTCCCATGTCTTTTGTTTGCCTTCTTGTATATAGGTTGCAAGGTACGGAAAAATATACTGTGATTTTTTCAGTGGCAAGAGTTTAAAAGATGTCACCTTCATGAGTCGGCTTCATCTTCTTTTTTAGAAATTTTTTGCATATTTTTCCAGATATAAGAGCTCTCTTGATTTCTTAACAACTCAAGCAATTTTGTTTTGTTCTCTTGCGCATTGGGGATAGGTACTTTTTTATAAAATATCTCATCAACATCTTCATACTTTACGATACTTTTAAGTACACTTCGCCCCTTCGAATCACGGCTAATCATATTCATAGGATTGATAGGCTTTCTGTTTTGATAAATTCCTAAGTGCAAATGCGGTCCTGAGCTTACACCCGTATTACCAACATAACCTATCACATTCCCGGATTTTACAAATGCACCTTTTTTTGTTTTTATTTTACTTTGATGCGCGTAAAGTGATACGATGCTCCCACCATGATCTATCTTGACAACATTACCGTACCCGCGCATCCATCCGGCATATATTACTCTACCGTCCCCAATTGCCATAATAGGTGTTCCTCTCTTCGCACCAAAATCAACACCGTGATGTGGTCTATATCTCTTTAAAACAGGGTGCCATCGTCTTAAACTAAAAGGTGATGTAATTCTAATGTGTTGAAGTGGCAAACTAAACATACCTCCATCACCTACAGTGTAATGTACTTTTTGTTTTGATGTAACCGTATAGGGCTCCATCTTATAGGTGCCATCATACCCTCTTCCTGTCTCTTCATCGATACAGATAAACTTCTCTTTCCCTCTATTTTTTATCATAATAGCTTTGATATGCGGAGCACCGTAAAACATCCCCATGCGCGTATCTTGAGTATAGAAAAACGAAACCTCATCACCTACTTTAAAATTTCTAGCATTAAAGGCTTGTTTTAGTGCATAAGAGACTCTAGCAGCGAGCATCTTATGACCGATCTGCGCAACAATATCATTGTAGAGAATACTCGTCACTTCGACTTTTGCGAAATACTCATTGGTCTCATGTTCAATAGGAATAATATCAAACTCAAACTCTTTCGTTTCGGGATTTTTATAGAGCTGTATCTGCATCTCAGAGTTGATTGCAATAAGCGTCTGCAAAAGATTGCCATGCTCATCAACAAGCTCGTAAAATTTTTGTCCCGCGTGTATCTCATTGAAAAATTGGACATCCCCCTCGTCCACTTTCTCTAAGATACTTTGCGGAATACCTTTGGTATCAAGGTATTCGGAAAACGTCTCTCCTTTTTGCCATCTAAGTTCAATAGCTTTTGCGCTAAATACATAAGAACTTAGAAGCAAAAAAACCATAAGGATGCTTCTCATCCGACCCCCAAATTGAATTACAATGGATGCATTATACCAAAAGATTATAAATCATTTTATTATAGAGTTTTAATCTTTTGGGGGTATAATCTTACAGACATAAAAAGTAAAGTAAAAGGATTACGAATGCGTTTTTTTATTATGATTGTTTCACTCAGTATAACCCTTATGGCTGATTTTTTTCCAAAAACTATAAATACCACCGTATCAAGTGTAAATGGTGATTCCCTCACGCTTACATCCAAATTGCCGGCAGGTATGAGCGCGATAGTGATACACTCATACGGAAATGATCTACAATCAATCACAGCTGTCATCAAACAAAGTTCCGATAATGAAGCAAAGATAATCGACAAAGAGTTGATCACACACGAAAACCTCCCAACACCTAAAACAAAGATAACAGCAGGAGATAAGGTTATAGGAGGCTATCTTTACAACAATGTATTGATACTCGCACCTAATGCCGATATCTACAATGATATCACGTCAAATTACAGTAAAAACTGGATACATCCCGATGAATTTGCGCTCTATCTTTCAAGCATCAAAGAGTCCACTCCGACAAAAACAAATCTCAAAGAATTTGCAAAACAGCAACAAGCAGGTCTTGTTTTGATTGTCAAGAAAAATAGTATAGTACTGTATGATCCCATGAGTGAAAAAATCGTATCACAAAAAGCATTCACTTCAAACTCTACTTTTACACAAGCTCCATTTTATATGCGACTCAATGAGATCAAAACAGGACTATTTGGTGGCGAGTATAAAGGAGGGTATTATGAGCTTATGGAGAACTTTCAGTGATTGAACATGCTCATATACACGCATTTGAAAATATTGTAAACAAAGAAAATGTATATAGCGATAAAGCACATCTCATAGCCTATAGCTATGATGCGACAAGAGAGAGATATCAGCCCGATGCTGTTCTTTTTCCGAGAGACGAGAAGGATGTCTCAAATATCCTTCGTTATTGCAATGAGCATAAAATCGCCATTACCCCAAGAGGCGCCGGAAGTGGTTTTACCGGTGGCGCTCTTCCAAAAAACGGTGGCATAGTGCTTGCTTTTGAAAAACATATGAATAAGATTTTAGAGATAGATACAAAAAACCTTGTTGCAGTCGTTCAACCGGGAGTTATTAACAAAGACCTTCAAAAAGCAGTAGAAAAAATAGGGCTCTTCTATCCGCCTGATCCTGCAAGTGAAGAATACTCCACACTTGGTGGCAATATCAATGAAAATGCCGGCGGAATGCGCGCGGCAAAATACGGTATTACCAAAGATTATGTGATGGCATTGCGTGCCGTTCTTCCAAATGGTGAGATCATAAGAGCAGGAAAAAAAACCATCAAAGATGTCGCGGGGTATAATACGGCGGGTATACTCATAGCAAGCGAAGGAACGCTTGCGGTTACCACAGAAATTACCTTGAAACTCATCCCAAAACCAAAATTTACAAAAGCCTATATGGGAATATTCCCTAATGTTGAAGATGCCATGAATGCTGTTTTTAAATCATTAGCAAAGGGTGCTAATCCCGTAGCGATGGAGTTTTTAGATAGTTTGGTTGTAAGCGCACTCAAAAGAAAACTCGGCATTGAACTTCCTGAAGATGCCGGTGCACTGCTCATAGGTGATGTTGATGGTAATGTGCAAGAAGAGGTTGATCTGCAACTAGCAATCTTAGAGCAATCTTTCAAAGAAAATAACGCGAGTGGTTTTGAGGTATCAAATAGCGAAGAAGAGCGTGTAAAGCTTTGGTATGCAAGAAGAAATGCCTCTCCTTCTATCACAATTTATGGCTCAAAAAAACTCAATGAAGATATCTCTGTACCAAGAAGTAAACTTCCTGAAGCGCTTAGCTTTATCTATGCCGTTGGAAAGAAATACAATTTTAAAATACCCTGTTTTGGACATGCCGGCGATGGCAATATCCATGTCAATGTTATGGTTGACGGAAACGATCAAAAACAGCTTGAACTTGGACATCAAGCAATCAAAGAGATATTTCAACTTGTTGTCGATATGGGCGGAACGCTCAGTGGTGAACACGGCATAGGACTTAGCAAGGCACCGTTTATGGAGATTGCCTTTAATACGGCGGAATTGGAACTCTTTAGGAGCATCAAGAAAGCATTTGATCCGAACAATATCCTCAATCCGGGGAAAATGGGACTCTGAGGCTTGAAAAAGAATCCTGCCTTATCAAAAATAATCAAAGACTATATTATTTTTATCAGAAAGTTCATCAATGAGCTTTTTGACGATAAGGTAAGTTTTTATGCTTCAAGTCTCAGTTGGAATACGATCTTCTCAATCGTC
>JAFGVX010000085.1 GCA_016937775.1 Campylobacterales bacterium
AGCATCCTTGTAAAGCAGGCATATCCGCGGCGGTACAGATAGCAAGCAGGGATATGCCGCCCGCGACTTTGTGAGCATGACGCTTTTACTCCACTTTTCTAAAAAGTGGAAAGAAGAAAGAGTATGGATTGTCACGAAGCTAAAGCTTCTCGCAATAACAACACGCCGTCACCCTGAACTTGATTCAGGGTCTATAATTTAGATGCTGAAACAAGTTCAGCATGACTGGATTCCTGCCTTCGCAGGAATGACAAAAAAATCAATGTGTGCTACAAGCACTTACACCCGGAGGAGTTGTCGGTTGGATAGCACTGTTATCAGCTCTTCCCTCTTTATTGACCTCATCTATAAAGTTGAGAAGCTGAGAAGCTGCCTCTTGGTATCGTTTTGCACTCTCGCTTGAAGGTTGATTATAGACAACCGGTGCACCCGTATCACCACCTATTCTGATAGCCGGCTCGATAGGTATGCGAGTAATCAAACAAGTATCAAACTCTTTAGCGACCGCTTCACTCGTACCCATACCAAAGATATCGGACTCCGTATTACACTCAGGGCATATAAAGCCGCTCATATTTTCGATCACTCCGGCTGTCGGGATATGAAGTTTTTGGAACATATCTAAGCTTCTTCTACTATCATCCAAACTCACCTCTTGCGGTGTTGTGACGGTAATGCCTGCCGTTACCGGAACTGATTGCGCAAGGGTAAGTTGTGCATCTCCTGTTCCCGGTGGCATATCGATAACAAGCACATCAAGATCACTCCAAAGGATATCACGAAGAAGTTGCTCGATTGCCTTCATAACCATAGCACCTCTCCAAATAAGCGATTGCCCCTCTTCCATAAGTGAACCCATACTCATCACCTCAACACCATATGCCTTAAGAGGCACAACTTGATTGCCTTGGATTTCCGGTCTTTGATCATCCAATCCCATCATTCTTGGAACATTCGGTCCATAGATATCAGCATCCAAAAGTCCTACTTTTTTACCTTGCATTGCCATAGCAATAGCAAGATTTACAGAAGTAGTTGATTTGCCGACACCCCCCTTACCTGAACTTACCATTACAAAGTTTTTGATATGTGGCACTAAGTTTTTGCCGCTTATTGTATTGCTTTTTTCAATAGGTGCTTTTGGCTGATTGATAATCAGTTCCATATCTTCAATACCTATTTTTTTAAGTTCAGCCTCTATATCTTTTGTAAGCTGTTCTTTTACTTCGGGTGCGCTTGATGTAATCTCAAGTGCTATCGCCACTTTTTGCTCTTGCGCTACGATATCTTTTACAAAATCGAAAGTCACGATATCTTTTGTGAATCCCGGATAAGTTACATTTCTCAAAACTTCTAAAATCTCTTCTTTTGTTGCCATTTTTTTTCCTTTTTACATACTAAGAACCAAAAAAAGAGAACATCTATCTTTTTTGGCTTTTTGCTTAAGTTTTTGAATTTTAACCAAATAATATAATTTTACTCTTAATTAAAAAAGTGAATTGTTTATGGAAGTTTTGTTAAAATTATCTCTTACAAAAATCCCTAATTCATGGACTCTTTATGCTCTTCCATGATAGTTTGCGTTATCTTATATGAACAAAATTTTGGTCCACACATAGAACAAAATTCTGCCTCTTTAAAAACATCTTGCGGGAGCGTTTCATCATGGAATTCTTTTGCTCTATCAGGATCGAGTGCAAGTTCAAATTGGCGATTCCAATCAAATCGATATCTCGCATCACTCATCGCATCATCCACATCACGCGCACCTTTTCTACCTCTAGCAATATCTGCGGCATGTGCAGCTATTTTGTAAGCAATGATCCCCTCCCTTACATCTTTGGCATTTGGAAGTCCAAGATGCTCTTTTGGAGTCACATAACAAAGCATACTTGCGCCGTGCCATCCACCAACTGCCGCACCGATTGCCGAGCTGATATGATCATACCCCGCAGCGATATCAGTAACAAGTGGTCCTAAAATGTAAAACGGTGCTTCATGGCAATATTCTCGTTCTATCTTCATATTTCTCTCGATCTGATTGAGTGGCACATGCCCTGGTCCTTCTATCATAATCTGAACATCTTTCTCCCATGCTCTGAGTGTAAGCTCACCTAATACTTTTAGCTCACTAAGCTGTGCTTCATCACTCGCATCATGGAGGCACCCCGGACGCAAGCTATCACCAAGTGAAAGTGCTACATCATATTTTTGGCAGATATCAAGAATGGCGTCATACGCCTCATAAAAAGGGTTTTCTCTATGATAATGCATCATCCAAGCAGCCATCAAAGAGCCTCCACGACTCACAATACCCATCTTTCTTTTTGCGACATGTGGCATAAAACGGAGTAAAAATCCTGCATGCACGGTAAAATAACTCACGCCTTGAATTGCTTGCTTTTCGATAACTTCAAGCATTTTCTCAATCGTCAAATCCTCAATCTTGTCATTGCAATCATGAAGTATCTGATAAATAGGCACGGTTCCTATGGGTACACTTGAATGTGCAATGACTGCTTCTCTGATGCTATCCAAATTACCGCCTGTACTGAGATCCATGATGGTATCTGCACCATATTTCAAGCAGACATCAACTTTCTCAATCTCACCGGCAACATCAGAAGCAAGAGCAGATGAACCTATATTTGCATTTATTTTACAGTTTGCTACCATTCCGATTGCCATCGGTTTTTGATGTTTGTGATTGATATTAGCAGGGATGATACATCGACCCCTCGCAATTTCACTTCGCAAGAGTTCAGGATCGATATTTTCTTTTTTTGCAACATAATGCATCTCGTCAGTGATGATACCTTGTTTTGCAAAATACATCTGTGTCTGTATTGGAAAATCCTTTCTTTTTTCTATCCACTTCTCTCTCATAAGTCATCCTTAGGTATTGTCTAGATATTTATACTCATTAAATCTTAAATTCATATAAAAAAAAATAAATCAGATAATTTTTCTCATAAATTACCAAATCTTAGGTAGAAAAAAACTTAATTCACAACCAAAAAAGATTGTATCAAGTTTACACAGTGTATAATTTAGTTACACTTAGTATTGCAAACCAATAAAGGATCGTTGCGTGAGAGACATAACATTGATCTTACTTGCAGCAGGCTCTTCAACACGATTTGAGAGCTTAGTTAAAAAACAGTGGATATATATAGATGATGAGCCATTGTGGCTTTTCGTAGCAAATCAATTCAAAAAATATAATTTCAATAAAACTATTGTCGTTACATCAAAAAAAGAGATGCACGCCATGAAAAAATTTGCCGAATTTACTTATGTAGAAGGTGGCAATAGCAGGCAGACATCTCTTCAAAATGCTCTTATAAGCGTAGAGAGCCCATATGTACTAGTGACAGATGTAGCACGATGTTGCATAGATCATGAGATGATAGAGAGAATATTGAATCAAAAAGGTGAAGCAGATTGCATTGTGCCTGCAATTACTCCCGTTGATACAATATATTATGATAATACAAACATCGACAGAGATAGTGTAAAATTGATACAAACTCCCCAATTAAGTGTTACACAAATACTCAAGCAAGCACTCTGCGCCTCAAAAGAATTTACGGATGAGAGTAGCGCTATCGTCGCACAAAAAGGGAAAATAAAATTTGTTGCGGGCTCTCAAAAAGCAACAAAACTTACCACAAAAGATGATCTAAAAAAACTGAATTGTCTGCAAAGAACTGCCAAAAAAAATCTTATCGGTTTCGGCATAGATACACACCAATTCGAATCAGGTAAAAAAATGTTTCTTGGAGGCATTACTATAGAATCAGAATTTGGCTTCAAAGCACATAGTGACGGGGATGTGCTTATACATTCCATCATCGATGCACTTTTAGGTGCAAGTGCTTTAGGCGATATAGGGGAGTTTTTTCCCGATAATGATAGTGCTTTTAAAAATATAGACTCGACGGTGCTCCTTCAAGAAGTTGTTACAATGATCAATGAATTTGGATTTGAAATCGTCAATATTGATACCACTATCGTCGCGCAAAAACCAAAAATATCAGGATACAAAGATGCAATATGTGCTCAACTTTCCAAAATTATGGGCTTAGAGCAAAGATTTATCAATATCAAGGCAACAACATCGGAAAAAATGGGCTTTATAGGAAGATCTGAAGGAATAAGTGTACACTCTGTAGCCAACATCACATATAGAGATTGGAGTACTTTATGAAAATAGTCATAATCGAAAATGAGGTCTATCTAGCACAAAGTATTGCATCGAAACTGATGGAAAAGAACTTTGAGGTTGAGCTCTTTAGCTCTGTCAAAGAGGCAAGTGAGCGGGAGGCTGACGTCTATCTGCTCTCAACAAATCTTCAAGGACAATCCATAAACTCTCTCATAGAAAAACATAAAGAGAAGATTATTATATTGATGGTCAACTATATCAACAATGACACCGTCAGCGAACCCATAAAACTAGGAGCAAAAGACTATATCGTTAAACCTTTTATGATAGAAGAACTCTTAAGGAAAATTGAACATTTTAGAGAATTTCAAGCACTCAAAAAAGAAAATCGCCTCTGTCAAGATTACATAAAAAATATCTTCTCCAATATAGAATATAACTATGATATAGATAAACTCCAAACGCCTTGCATCATAACAACAAATTATTTAAGGCTTGCCGACAAGATGGTCTTTGATTTTGCCTATAAAAATAGTCTGCTACTTACTATGATATCCCCTAAAGAAAAAAACTATAAAGATCTGATTACAAAACAAGCATCCAACAATCTCATATATTTCACGGACTTCGATAAACTCAAAAAGAGAGACCAAGAAGAGGTTTTAATGTTACTAAAAGCGCATAATTTCATCATAACAACGAGTAGTGACATTGAGAGTGAATACAAAAATATAAAATTGATAAGCGAAGATAAACTCTATAGTCAAAATGAGATACTTACGATTGATGATTATGTCAAGTTTGTGATCAATAATTTTCAATATCAATTCCCCGATACCGAACTTTCAAAAAAATTAGGAATATCAAGAAAAAGTCTATGGGAGAAAAGGAAAAAATATGACCTCTATAAGAAAAAATAGATCAATCTACATAGACACGGAAGCACTCTCTTCGCTAGCACTTGTTAAAGCCGGATTGATATCACCTGTTGATGGACTTATGGATGCAAAAACCTCAGAGGAAGTCAACAGAACAAAATACTATAAGGGTGTGCCTTTCCCTTTCTCATTTGTTCTTGCACCAAAGGGCAGAAGAAACGAAGAGGTGATACAATCCTTAAAAAAAGGAGAACTTGTCGATCTTATTTGTGAAAAAGAAAAAGTAGGTGAATTAGTAGTTGATGAAGTTTTTGAGATAGATCCCCTTGAGAGGGTTCACAATATATATGGCATGATAGATACAACACATCCGGGTGTTAAAAATACACTATCAAGACTCGGCTCATATGCCGTTAGCGGGAAATACCATGTCGTATATCCGCCTATCGATAAGAGCATTTTGATGCTAAAAGATTTACTGAAAAGGAATGATGCCAAAAAAGTCACGGGGTTGATGCTTACGGCAAATCCGCTCAATCGCTCTCACGAGAGAGTTATACGCGATACGCTCAGTAGATCTGATCTTGTCGTTCTGTTTTTACGAAAACCTTTTACAAAAGAAGGTTTATCGTATGAGATTAGACATAATGCATTAAAACTTTACGTTGATAGCTTTTTACCTGCCAATAAGGTCGCCATCGTTCCTTTTGAAAATACTTATGTTTTTGCAGGATATAATGAATTAATCCTTGATGCACTCTTAGTAAAAAACTACGGTTGCGATGAACTTGTCGTAGGTACAAATCACGGAGGACTCGGACTTTACTATGATCACAATGAGATCCATACTATTTTTAATCAATGTGAAAATATAGGACTCAAAATCACAACGATTGATGAGTATGTCTATTGTGAGGTGTGCAAAACACTTGTGAGCAATTCAACCTGCCCGCACGGCAGGCATCATCACATCCATTACAATTCCAATTCTATCTTGAAGCTCATCCAATCGGGGCTTATACCTCCCACAATACTTGTAAGAAAAGAGATTAGCGCTTCGATCCTAGCATCTCTTTTTCCAAACAGGGTGGAAAATATCCAAGAGATATACTATTCACTTATGCCAAGCAGTGGGCTGCTTGAAGATCATAGTGATGAAGAATTTTATATTAAACTCATCGAACTCTATCAAACAACATCACTAAAGTAGGAAAATATGGATTTGCAAAAGCTTCTTTTAACATTTTTTGGCACAGGACTTAGCCCAAAAGCTCCGGGAACTGTAGGTTCATTTGCTGCACTTATTGTGGCTATTCCTGTGATTTATTTTCTTGGAATTGAGAGCTTAAGCATGCTCACACTTGCCATCACTATCATCGGAATATTTGAGATCAATCGATATGAGAATAAAGTCAAAGAGCATGACGCTCAAGAGATTGTCATCGATGAAGTAGCCGGCATGTGGCTTACGCTTATCATAGCTTATCCTATAGGCGTGGGTGTTGGTTATGACTTTGGAGTGATCCTCTCTTTTGTTTTGAGCTTTTTAGCTTTTAGGCTCTTTGATATATGGAAACCTTCCACGATTGGCTGGATCGACAGAAAAGTTGAAGGTGGACTCGGTGTCATGGGAGATGATATCCTCGCAGGACTTGCCGGTGGACTGCTTGCGGGAATTATATTGATAGGGCTTGATAAGTTAATCTAGATATACATTCTACTTTAGATAAGGTCGAGCAAGTTAAAGAATTTGATAAATGCGGGGGGAATATATGCTTAGTAAGTTCGTTGTTATTGCTGGAGTTATCTTAACTATTGTAGTGTTATTTCTTGATAATTTCGAAGAGGGTTCACTAGGTTTACTGCAATTGATAATTATAGACTTTCTTACTATAGGCATTGTGTATTTTTTAACCCGAAAAAAAACAAAAGTTTGTTGGTCTAGTATTTTAATCGCTATTGCTATTGTTCATATATTATTATTAAATAATGCATCTGGATGGAATGAAGGTAGTGGGAGTGGCACATCATACATCATCCCTTTTTTAAAAAATGCAACAGATACACTTTATGCTTTAATTTTGTTTTCCGCATTCTTATTGTTAATACCTTTGACAATATATGGATTTTTCATTATAAGCTTAATAAATCTATTTTGTAAAAACTCAACTGTTACAAAAAATAATGATGAATTTAAGCAACGAACACAGGATTTGTTTCAGGATAATTAGTTTCTCTCATTTTTTCCTTATTTCACTCTTCCTAAGACGATTAAATAACTGTCATGCGAGTATCCTTGTAAAGCAGGCATATCCGCGGCGGTACAGATAGCAAGCAGGGATATGCCGCCCGCGACTTTGTGAGCATGACGCTTTTTGTGCTACTTTTTCTAAAAAAGTAGTAAAAGAAAAAAAATCTCTATAACTTTTCTTTTTAGTAAAGAAAAGTAAGAAAAGAAAATCGTCGTTTCACAATTGTGCGGGCGTTGTTCAACGCTCGTGCTTCGCAGTGCTCGCATTCACAACTGCACAAGAAGTGTGAAA
>JAFGVX010000086.1 GCA_016937775.1 Campylobacterales bacterium
CCACATCATTCACTTCAAATGAAAACTCCTGTACAATATCTAATTGAAACTAATCCTCAGTGCCAAATGTTGTGGACTAATACATTTGCTTTTAAAAATAATAAAAATATACTATAATGGAGCAATAATTAAAGAATTTTACTTGAAAAGTCTAAAAGACAAAGTATTTCAGGAAATATTTACATGAAACAAAGAACTATTAATAAACCGGTTGATGCTGTCGGAATCGGGTTGCATAAGGGCGAGCCTATTAGATTGAGGCTTGAGCCTTTGCCTGCTGATAGTGGTATTGTATTTTACAGAGAAGATATCGCACTCTCTGTGCCACTGAGCCCCGAGAGTGTCATTGATACAAGAATGGCAACGGTTATCGGGAATGAAAAAGGTTTTATCTCTACGATTGAACATTTTTTATCGGCACTGTATGCGTATGGAATTGATAATTTAAGAGTAATCGTTAACGGCAATGAGATGCCTATTATGGATGGTTCTGCCATATCATTTTGTTTGCTTTTAGATGAGGCAGGCATTAGAATGCTTGATGTACCGAAAAAAGTGATTAAGATTACAAAAGCTGTTGAGATTGTAGAAGGTGATAAATTTGTCAGACTTCTTCCTGCTGAGAGTGCAACTTTTGATTTTGAGATAGATTTTACGCATCCTGCCATAGGACGACAATCGCATAGCTTTGAATTTGACACCAAGACATTTGTCGAGGAGATATCAAGGGCGCGAACTTTCGGTTTTGCAAAAGATATTCAATACCTTCAGAGCCAAAATTTAGCTCTTGGTGCAAGTCTGCAAAATGCAATCGGTTTAGACGATCACAAGATACTTAATCCCGAAGGGCTTCGGTTTGAAAATGAATTTGTGCGCCATAAGATACTTGATGCAATGGGCGATATGATGGTAAGCGGACATAATATTTTAGGAAAATACGAATCATTCGCGGGAAGTCATAATCTTAACTATCAGTTGACATCAAAGCTATTGGCTCAGGCAGATTCTTTTGATTTTGTCGTTTTGGATAGCGAATCAAAAAGTAGAGAGTTTGCAAAAAGTTTTGCATAGATATGATATCGTTGTAATAGCCGTATCTTCCCCGATTTTAATAGGACTCTATCGAGACGGAATGTTGCTCGAAGATGTCTCGCAAGAAGGGATGTGCTCGGATGTACTTCTTCCCGCACTGAAAAATCTTATAGAGATATATGAGATAAATTCTATCATATATGCGAGAGGTCCGGGAAGTTATATGGCGATAAAGATAGCATACGTCACGCTCAAAACCATTGAAGTTGTAAAAGGTATTGTCCTTAAAGGATGTAGCGCTTTTTTATTTAATGGAAATAATCCTATAAAAGCTATGGGTAATCTGTACTTTGTCAAAGAAAAAGAGACTATAATTACAAAAAAAATGGACAAAATAGAAAAGACAAGTTTTGTTTTGCCGAAAAGTATTCAAGAGCTTGATATAGATGATGATGCAACACCGCTATATCTATTGCCGGCCGTTTGAAGGATGATGAGTGTTTATAAGTGTTCCCGCTACAAGTGCAAATCTAGGACCAGGTTTTGATGCGTTAGGACTTGCCATTGATTTGAGAAATGAGATCATTATTAAACCCTCGCAATTTTTAAGCATTGCAACACACGGAGAGGGTGCCAATAATCCGAAGATAAAAAAGAACAGCCTCTTTTTGGATATATTCACGACAACATATAAAAAGCTTACAGACAAAGAGGATCATTTTAGATTTGAATTTTATAATAATATACCGATTTCAAGAGGATTGGGTAGCTCTTCTGCCGTAATTGTCTCATCTCTTGTTTCAGCATACGCAGCCGCAGGCGTTCACTATAGAAAAAGAGATATTCTTAATCTCGCGTTAACATATGAGCGTCACCCTGACAATATTACCTCTGCCGTTATGGGAGGCTTTAATGTCTCTTTTGTGGAAGAAAACCGAGTCTATAGCAAAAAAAAGAGTTTACCAAAGTATCTCAAGGCAGTTTTAGTCGTACCCGATAGAACTATCTCCACATCAAGATCAAGAACGGCACTTCCGAAAGTATATAAAAAAGATGAGACGGTTTATTCACTCTCAAGAGCATCATTTATGACAGCTCTTTTCATGAATGAATCTTGGGATCTTCTCAGGCTTGCTTCAAAAGATAAGTTGCATCAAACTAGAAGGATGAAAATGATGCCTGAACTTTTTGAAGTACAAAAAATAGCACTGTATAAAGGTGCTTTTATGAGTACGCTATCGGGAAGCGGTTCTACGCTTTTCTCTTTATGTCATGAGTCGGATGCCGCAAATATTGCAAAAGCACTTGAGGATCGTTTTCCTAAGTTCCGTGTTTTTGTAAAAGGTCTTGACAACATGGGCGTCATAACGAAGAGTTAAACTCTTTTTGGATATAATCATCGATGAAAATGACAAAACCTATTCGTATGTGTGTAGTATGCAGACAAAGAGCGCCGAAGGATATACTGCTTAGATTTCAACTGAGAGAGAATCAAATAGTTTTTTATAGCGGAGAGGGACGAAGTATGTATCTTTGTTTAGATTGTGCAAAAAATCAAAAAAAAATAAAAAGCTTGTCAAAGCGTTTGAATATAGAGGAAACGTCACTTGTAAAGTTTTTAAAGGAGCCAATAAATAATGGATAAGGTTAAGATCCAAGAGATTGCAGAAGAGGCAGGATTATCAAATGCTGATCTGCTAGAAAAAGCAACTGAGTTAGGGTTTGATATAAAAGCAGCGAACAGTTCAATTAGTTTAGAAAATGCCGGAGTGCTTGTAGAGTATGCTATTAGCGGAAAACTCCCGGCAGGGTTTAAAAAACCTAAGCCGAAGAAGGTCGCAACGGAGACTCCACAAGAGACAAGTAAAAAGATTGAAGAAGATATCATAGAAGAACCGCAGCAAAAAGCTAAAAAACCAAAAAGTGGCATCACTAAAATAGATAAAGAAGAAGTTAAAAAGCAAGATGAGCAACAAAGACAGACTGTTGTAGAAAAAGGACCGCTTAAAAAAAGCGGTATTACAATCGTTAAAAAACATAAAGAGACAGAACATAAAGAGAGTAAAAAAGATATAACTTTCGATAATGTTTCTACTCCGTCTAAAAAGAAAAAAGTAAAAAAATCAACATCATCTACGAAAGAGAGTGGCGAGAAGATTGAACTTTTAGATGATAGAGATTTTATGGGAAGCGGCTTTGAGCTTTATGAGGAAGAAGAGGTTGTTTTGCTTGATTTCTCCGATAAAAACATCTATGATGAGATGAAGCGACAAGAGCAGAAGAAAAAAGAGGAGTCACAAAAAA
>JAFGVX010000087.1 GCA_016937775.1 Campylobacterales bacterium
AGAGTCATAAAATTGACCCTCTAAAGCATAATCTCTCTACTACACTTTTGTTCTGAGTTCTTTGAGGAGTTTTCTCTCGGCAATGCTAAAGAGTGAGGGCATCGCATCAACAACATGTATCGGGACTTTTTGCATAGCAAGAAGTTTAGGAAGCAGGTACGATTCTTCTAGCAGAAGTTCAAAAAGATCGGTAAGCTTCTCTCCCGCATAATTTACAGAGATAGTACAGCGGATAACCCCATCTTCTGCATCTGTCTCATGTGTTATTTCAGCAATACTGGCATCTCTATAGCGTCCGTATTTGTTGACAATCTCTTTTTCGTAGTAATATCGAATACTAGAGATATTCATAGATAGAAACACGATAGATATGAGCGTTAAGATTGCTATAAAAAAAGCGATGACAATAATTACAAAGAGACTCAAGCCATCATTTGCATAAAAGACAAAGTAGATTCCGCCACAGCTTGCTAAAAGGAGTATAAAATTAAAGATAAGAAGCGGAAGATGTCTTTTAAATGCCAAAAGTAAAAAATGTATTTTTTCACCAATCCTTAGAGTGTTCATTGTCGTTTTTCTCGATTATTGAGGTGAGTTAGAATTCAAAATCTCCCTCTTGACCCTTATTCATACTTTCATAAACAGCTTTAACATATGCATCTCTTAGTTCACATTCTAAGATTTTTTCACACTCCATGCAGCTTTTGAGCGATTTTTCATTTTGACATGCTTGAAGCTCTGTGGTTTTGATCACCAATGCTTCTTCCCATTCATCTCTAATTTCATCCATTTTAAACTCCGTACGCACTTTTGAGAGCTTCTATCTCGCTTTTTGAACCGAAAAAACACGGGGTTGTATCGTGGATATGTTTCGGTTTAAGTGCAAGAAGCCTCTCTCCTTTGTCGTTTATCGCTTCACCGCCTGCCTTCTCGTAGATGAGTGCGAAAGGAAGCACTTCAAAGAGCTGTCTGAGCTTTCCTTGCGGTTTATCTGTTGTTCCGGGATAGCTAAAGAGTCCACCGCCTTTGAGGAGGATTTGATGTAAATCAGGCACCATACCGCCGGAGTATCTTAGTCTATAGCCATTGGCAAAAAGTGAATCTATAAAGCCTTTATGGATAGATGACCAATGCTGTTGCGTGCCTCCGGGAGCACACAATTTACCTTTTGTCTTTAGCTCTATGGAAGATATCTTCTTGAATTTACCTTCACTTAATCTAAAAAGAGCAGGGCGTACATCTTCTTGTGTGACAAAACCTATTTCAACACGAGGACCATAAACGACATAAGCAGAAGCGATGAGATTCTTTCCTTCGGGAGTGCCTTTGTATATGCCAAATATACTTCCTACAGAGAGGTTTACATCTGCAAGACTTGAGCCATCAAGCGGATCATAACAGAGAGTATAAATACCTTGTGGATGTAACTCTAAGATATCCTCCTTTTCTTCACTAATAAGATTTTTAATTACATCTACCTCTTTAAATCTCTCTTCAACGATACGGTCACTTTTAACATCAAGTTTGAGTTGATCTTCTCCGGAGGCATTTGAACTTTTTGCAAATCCTAAATCTTCATTTTTTATGGCTATATCTATGGCTTTTGCGCAATCTTTGATAGCTTCAAATATACTCTGCATCATATCTCCTTTGCATTTTTTTCTATCCAGTCTATGATTGTATCTATATCGTTAAGATCAAGTATATCGATATCTTTTGGTAAATCCTCTTTTTTGAGACTCTTATCTACAGCTAAAGCCTCACTATATCCGAGATACTCAGCGTGAAATGTATCTCTCGCGACACATATCCTTGGGAGTTGAAGCGTTTTCAACCCTTCTACGAGCAAAAGATCAAAGTCGCCAAGCATTCTTACGATCCCCTCTAATTTCATAGATCTATGGGAAAAAAGTGTTGTTCTTGTCGATGAAACCACGACAACATCTGCACCACTTTCATAAAATTTATGGCTATCTTTACCCTTGGTATCAAAGACGGCTTTATCTTTTGGGTCATTTTTGATGATGCAAACTCTCATTTTTTGAGATAATTTTTGCGATATCTTCTCAATCAAGGTTGTTTTTCCGCTGTTTGAAACCCCCGTAAAGGCAACGGCTTTTGCCATAAAATTTCCCTTTTTTCTTTTGCACAATTATACTTAAATATTTATTGAAACTATGTTAAAATCAAAAAAAACAGGGAACAATACATATGCAGAAGATAGCCCTTATTTTAATGGTTTTAGTGCTTTTTTTTGGATGCTCCTCCAAAGATGATACGCTACTTTTTAAAGAAGCACAAAAGAAAAGCGCACTTTTCAATAACCTTGGGCAAACAAAAGAGATTAGGGTTTTACGTGATGAGCGAATATTCGGGCTCGTGAGCCTTACTTATCTCTATGAAAAAGGGAAAGTGGATTACGATAAGAATGATAATGAGCGTTTTATTGTGGGCATCTATCATCAAGAGGGTGATCCTCAAAAATGGTCTTTGAAACTTGATAATATAGCACCAAAAGAGATTACAACACTTATGCTTGATAGTGAATATCTTAGTTCGATTCCTATTGTAAATAGTTGGACAAAGTATTATCTTGTTGTTTTTGAGCATACAAAAAGCAAAAAGATAAACTTGCTTTACGAAGATGGAGCTCTTGGAGTACATAAAGTTGTTTTTTCGAAAAAGTTTCTTTATGAGGAGAGCGGAAAAGTATATTAATCCCTAAATTTATCTGTTTTTTCCGGATCAATCAAAAGTTTTATAAGCGGAAGCAGTCTTGTGGGTTTGCCGAGTTTATTTCTGTAGATTACATAGTTTGCTAAGACCTTTTTACCATACTCTCTTGTTTCGATATTGTCCATCTTCTCTATGCTAAGGTAGGGCTCAAACGTACCTTTTTGAAAATGACTACTTCTAATAAGTTTTCTCGTAAAACCGATACCGCCGTTATAGGCATACGCAACAAAAAGCGGATGGTAGAGATATTTTGTGAGATAATCAAGATGATAATCGGCATACTCTATGGCTTTATAAGGATCAAACATGGCATCCAAATCGATATGTTCTCTTTTTTGTTTTGCGATATGTTGCACCAAAAAGGGCATGATTTGCATCATACCAAGCGCATATGATGTCGACACGGAAGCTGGTATAAATCTACTCTCTTGCCTAGCGATTGCATAGATGATTGCTTGTCTATTTATGGAGAGTTTCGACATCGCATCGCGGTAAGGCATAGGGAAGTAGTGCCGGGTATATTCCGAGTCATACGCTTTGATGTAAGTATAAGGACCGATTGTTTTTTGTGATCTGTATTTTTGAGCGAGTGCACTAAGATTTTCTCTCGGATTGAAGAGTTTATATTTGAGTTTTGTCCAATCAATAGGGTCGGTCACATCAAAATCAACGCTTCTATTTGGAAGGTTTTCTGTGATAGTCTCAGGATATCGTCCGCCAACCAAATCTTGTGCTATGAGTGTGTAGTAGTTTGGATTTTTACTTTTTAGGAGTGCATCTAAAAATACTTTCTCTTGCGTAGTAAGGTAGAGCCAAAAGTTTGCCTGATCTCTCTCTAACTCTTTTATGGCAACTTTTTGTGCCCATCCAAAGTACTGTTTTGCTTTTTGGAGATTTTTATGCTCTAATGCATTGATGCCGGCTGCAAAATAAGTACTACTGCCGTATTTGGTTTTGCGCTTTTTTTGTTTTGGACCGGGGTAGCTATTTTTTTTATATAATTTCGGCGCATAACCCGTCTTTTTTATGTATGCATTTTTAAGTTTTGAGTTGATTGCACTTGCATGCTGGATGATAGCTTTTGCTTCCTCTTTTGTGGTTGATTTTAAAGAGATAAATCTCCATATATAATAATCTTTCTCTACGCTTGAGGGCATATTGTGAACCTCACCGTAAGTAAGGTTTTTAGCAAACGATAAAGTGCAAAGCAGAGAAGCGACCAGGAGGAGTTTAAGAAGCTTCATCGGCTACCTCAAGAGCAAGTTTATAAATATCTCAAGAGCAAATATTAAAACGAGGGGTGAAAAGTCTAGGGTATCCGTGACTACAAAGGGCATCTTTTCGCGAATAAAACGAAGAGGGGGATAGACTAAACCTCGAAAAGCGTTGAGCATCGGATTGTTAAGCCCGGGTTTGATCATATCGATGAGTACAACGATAATAACAAGCCAAATATAGAGTGAAATAATTGAACGAATAAGTACAATAAGAGAAGTTGTCATACTGTAAGATCCTTTATGTAGGGTTTGATGTAGGTGTATATCTCTTTGAGTTCCGGGCCATGCTCTGCACCTGTGAGCAAGAGTCGCAACGGCTTAAAGAGCTCTTTGCCTTTGAGATTTGCTGTTTGCGAGATGTGATCTTTGAAGTCATTGTACGCTTCAAAATAGGGCGCTTTATCGATGATATCAGCGATAACCCTCATCGATCCTCCCCATTCACCTCCAAAATCTTTCGGCGCAAATATCGCTTTGATCTTAGGCTCAAGCTCACTAAGCGTGCTTGCCTCTTCGAGATAAAGTTTTGCAAGTTTACCAAGCTCGGCATCGCTAAAGCCAAAGAGCGAAGAGAGGAGCTTGTCATCCATTCTCTCAAAATGCTTTCTATTTAAAAATCTCAATTTATCTAGATCAAACTTAGCGGCACCCTTGGAGATATTATCTAGATCAAACCATGTGACGGCTTCAGGGAGTGTAAAGACCTCTGTCGGTGTTTTATTGCCAAGCAGCAAGAGGTAGTTGAGGATCGCATCAGGTAAGAAACCTTGCTCGAAGAGCCATTTAACCGAGCTTGCATCATCTCTTTTGCTCATTTTTTTGTTTTTACTATTGAGGATGATTGGCAAGTGTGCATACACAGTCTCTTTGTCAAATCCAAGCATCCGCTTGATGTGTATCTGTTTTGGTGTATTACTGATGTGATCTTCGCCTCGGATAATCATATCGATATCCATGAGCATATCATCACACGCACATGCGAAGTTATAGGTTGGCGTGCTGTCTTCTCTGAGGATCACAAAACTATCGACCTCATTTGGCGCAAAGCTAAACTTACCTTTGATAGCATCCGTAAAAGTTATATTTTTGCTCGGTTTTTTGAGTCGCACCACAAAAGGAGTGCCGCTCTCTTTGAGTGCTTTGATCTCTTCTTCGCTTTTATGTTCGCAAATGCCACTGTATCTATAAGCTCTTTTTTGATCTTTTGCTTGCTCTCTTTGTGCTTCAAGCTCCTCCGGGCTGCAAGTACAGACAAAGGCCTTTTTCTCATCTAAAAGCTTAATGGCAAGACCTTGATGGATATGAAGATTTTTACTTTGATAGAAGGTACCGTTATCGTGGAGTGAGAATTTTTTAAGGATCTCAAGTATCTCCTCGTCTTTCCCTTCGATATTTCTCGCTTTGTCGGTATCTTCTATGCGGACTAAGAAGCCCTCTTTTTTTTGCATCGCAACGATATAGTTGATGATTGCAACACGCAAATTTCCTATGTGCATATCACCGGTAGGCGATGGGGCAAATCTAAGCATCTTTTCTCCGTTAAACTCAATAGTATAGTTTGAAATTATATGGTTTTTAGATAAAATTTGGCAGTCTAAAATAAAAGAGCACTATGAAACTTCTCTATCCATTAAAAATCAACAATGATTTTGCCTTCAACTCCTCATCTAGAGACTTCATCGTCACCGAGATTCCACTCTACGAATTTAGCGGTGAGGGCGAACATCTCGTGCTCAAAGTCCGCAAAAAAGAGCTCACGACTTGGGAGATGATATTGCGACTTGCTAAACATCTTGGTATCGACAAAAGAGATATCGGTTATGCAGGGCTCAAAGATAAGCATGCTATGACAGTGCAGCATATCTCTATCCTTGCGAAACATGAAGAGAAACTGAGCAGTTTTGATGATGAGTATATCAAGATACTAAGCACCACAAGACACAATAACAAGATACGCACAGGGCACCTCAAAGGCAATCGCTTTGACATTCGACTCAAAAAAGTACTTGGTGTGAGTCGTGATAAGCTAGACTCTTCGCTTGAGTGGATAAAAGAAAATGGTGTGCCAAATTACTTTGGAGTACAACGCTTCGGCATAGAAGGAGATAACTATCTCAAGGGCAAAGAGATCATCGATGGGAAGCTCAAGATAAAAGATAGAAAGATGCGCGATTTTCTCATAAGTGCCTATCAGAGCCATCTTTTTAATGCATGGCTCTCTAAAAGGGTGGAGCTGAGCCTTTTGGCAGACGAATTTAGTCAAAAAGAGTGTGAGGGTATACTCGGAGTGGCTGAGGGGACTTTTGAGGGCATAAAAGGGCAAAAAAACTTCTTTAAACTCTTAAAAGGCGATCAGATGATGCACTATCCGCACGGAAAGCTCTTTGAAGTAGAGGATGTTGCAAAAGAATCGGCGCGATTTTGTACAAGAGACATCTCGCCTACAGGCTTGTTGAGCGGGAAGCGAGCGACGCATGCCACGGCAAGTGCATTCACGCTTGAAGAGCCTTTTATCGAGCCTATCAATGCAGATGGGTCACGCAGATATGCGTGGATATGGGCGGAAGATATCAAGAAGAAGTATATAGCCGAAAAAGCGCATTATGAACTCAGCTTCACACTCCCAAAGGGATGCTATGCCACGAATGTTTTGGATGTTCTAAGGGGAAGTTAGTGTTTTCTTGTTCCCATGCTTTGCGTGGGAATGCATACTCTTTTGCTCTCGTTTCTTTTCTCGTTCCCATGCTTTGCGTGGGAATGCATATTTTTAAAATTTATGACATTTTGTCATATTTTTTAACTTTTCTATTTTAAAACTATATCATTAAATAAAAAAAGTGTAGTTATGGGTAGAAGTAGATATAAGATATATGAACCGACGCATCCTCATTTTATGACATGCACTGTGTTGCACTGGATACCTATATTTACCAAGGTAGAAAGTGTCGATATAGTTCTTGATAGTTTGAGATATTTGCAAGAAAGTGACAATCTTAAACTTTATGCTTATGTGATATTGGAAAATCATATTCATATTTTGGCTCAAAGTGATGATATAGGAAAGAGCATGGCGAAGTTTAAGGCTCATACGGCTACAGCTCTTATAAGATTGCTTCAAGATAAAAATGCTAAACCCATTTTAGATCAATTGGCATTTTACAAAAAGGCACATAAAGCAGATAGGCAGTATCAATTTTGGCAAGAGGGAATTCAAGCAAAACTCATGCAAAGTGATGCGATGATGAAATCTAAAATAGACTATATGCATCAAAATCCTGTTAAAAGAGGGTATGTGGATAAGGCTGCTTATTGGCGCTATAGCTCAGCTAGAGATTATGAGGGGATAAACGGTCTTTTAGATATTGAGAGGTTTTGGTAGGATATATATTCATATGCATTCCCACGCAAAGCATGGGAACGAGAGAAATATACAGAGTTTTATTGTTTCTTGTGAAAATATGGTAAATTGCCATAAAATAGACCCTGAAACAGTTGTCCTCGGGCTTTGCCCTGCGAGATTTCGCGTTGCTTCATCAGGGTGACGGATTATGTTTCAAAGCCTTGCAGTAATGGTATTTGTCATCGCGAGCGAAGCATGGCGATCCATGAAATATGCATTCCTGCGCAAAATATGGAAGTAAGAAAAGAGACATTTATATTTTTTTATGGATTTTTAGTCCAAAGTTTTGAGTTTCGATAGTTGGCAATAAATCGTCATTCGTAAATGGGGTTAAATCACATCCTAGACCCAATAAATAATAATGGTCATTGTCAATTTTTTTATAATAATATTCCTGATTGCTATTTGCACATTTTATCAAAGTTGGATCGTAAAGTGGAAAAGAGAATGGATCAGCTTCTTTTTCTAGAGCTTCTTTGATTTCTTGCAATGTGTCAGGATACTTTCCGTATTTAATTTTCTGGAGTTCTAGTTCTTTTAAAATATTGTTTAGCTTCTCAGCACTGAATTCCGTTATGAGCGAATCATGAAAATAGCCAGTTTGTTTTATGAATGTTAAGTAATAATATCCTAATGCCATAATTATTATGTAGGGTAAAATCCACCAAAAAACTTTTTTCATTGCTATTCTCTTTTCTCCTGCTGATTAGTAAAATACACTATATCTTTGTGTTATTTTTTCCATAACAGCAAGTATATATAAAATCGCTTCATCTTGCAAAGAGTGAAGCGTGGCAATCATGAGATATATTCCACTTTAGAAAAGGTGGAATGAGATTATTTTATGCTTTGCTTTTAGTTTTGCAAGCTTAATTTTGTCTCTTTAATTTCCGCTTTACACTGTTCCATATCTACGATTTTAAATTGAGGGTGTCCTGTGATAAAGCCAATGGAAATATAATGCTCGATGCAATATATCTTATCGGGATCAGCTTGTAAATCCACCTCATTTCGCGCTTCAGTCTCCGCCCAAAATTTATTCATTCCCGGTTTGATCGTGGTCATGATATATCCCTTTGGCTTGATAGAGCCGATGATTTCATCTTGACCACTTGCTGCATCTGTTTTATGTATATCAGGAGTTACAGCGGCACCAAGAGAAGATGTTCTGTAGATATATACATTGGCTTGACCGCTTGTCGGTTCTTTAAAGCCATTAAATTGTGGCCCTTTTGCGTTACCACACCCGCTTATTGCCAATACTGCCACAATACTTAAAGCCAAAGTTGCTATTTTTTCTTTCATCTTTTTCTCCCGTCATAGTTTATTTTCCATAACCTCAAGTATATATAAAATCGCTCCATCTTGCAAGGGGAGGGGCAATTTGTCATGCTGAACTTGTTTTAGCATCTAAATGTGCAGAAAAGCTAGACCCTGAAACAGTTGTCCTCGGGCTTTGCCCTGCGAGATTTCGCGTTGCTTCATCAGGGTGGCGAATTATGTTTTAAAGCCTTGCAGTAATGGTATTTGTCATCGCGAGCGAAGCATGGCGATCCATGAGATGGAGCTTATGCTTTTATTGCCCTGCGCCTAAATGCTCAGCTTCTTCCTTTAATCTTTCGGCGATCCAAACTTTGATGATAGATTGTCTAGTAACGCCAATTCTTTTCGCTTCAAGATCAAGAGAATTGACGATCCACTCAGGAAAGTCAACATTCACTTTTTTTGTTTGCGTTCCATTTTTTGTCAGAGTAGACATATCTAAATGTTTAGTAATGTCCTCTCCGCTATCAAATAGTTTATCTAATTCTTCAGCTTTCATCGTAAATCCTTTGTTCTTCTTCTCTTGCTCTTCTCACAGAGATCAGTCTAATAGCATCACCTCTAAGAGTATAAAAAGCTATACAATATTTTTCATGAAGTTTAGATATAAATGCATATCGTACTTCCGTGTCGCTTTTGGCTCGAATATTTATAGCTTCACTATCGTTCCATAAAGCTTGTGCTTCTTCGAAATCCAATCCGTGTTTTTGTTTATTGATGAGGTTTTTATTTTCATCGTACTCAAACTTCATAACAACTTACTTCCTATTTCAGTATATAAATTATACTTTAATTATATTTTATTTGTCAAGATTCTTTTGCAATTATCAAAAGAGACACTTTTATAAAAGTAAATATACAGAATTTTATTCTTTTTTGTGAAAAATATGGCAAATTGTCATATTTGGAGGTAGTAATAAACTTGTAAGCACTACCTAGCTACATTTGCAATAACGCATCGCGCATTTGCATATAGCCGATCAAAAACTCAAATAACATCCTCCAAAACAGTTCCATAAAGAAAAAAAAGAGGATGTAAAAAGCTACAAACTGCATTTTTTGCTTTGTGCTCAACAATCTCCACAATAACTCTTTCCCTTTTTCATAGGTCGTGTTCATTAGTTTATATTTTTTGATAAGCCAAGCGAGGAAGAGCCACAAGCCGATAGGCGATACAAGTGCCCCAAGATAATAAAATAGTATCAAGGCCTCAGTGCTGATAAATGTTTTAAATGTAAGAAAATCCATTGTGCAAATCCTAATCCAAGATGATTATTGTTTGATAAAAATCGAGTTTACCGATAAATAGCTTTAGTATGGTTTCTTGCTTTCATAGGAATGGTGTATTTTTCATCCTAATTACTTGAAATTAAATAAAACTATCCTACACTACACTCTATGAATAATAAAAAGAGAAAAATCGCCATCATTGGTGCGGGTGCATCGGGTATGATGTGTGCGATTACGGCCAAAAAGCAGAATAGCGAGCTTGACATCACGATATTTGAAAAGAATGACAAGGTAGGCAAAAAGATACTCGCAAGCGGTAACGGCAGATGCAACATCATCAACACAACATTTGATGAGACCAACTACCATGCGGGTGATCCGCTCTTTGTAAAAAAAGCATTGGAGCAGTTCTCTTTCGCAACTTTTAAGAAGTTTTGTCTTGATATCGGTTTGGTCTTAGATGTCAAAGAGGATAGCAGATGCTATCCACTAAGTAATGAAGCAAGATCGGTCGTGACGCTTTTTAGCAAAGCTTTGAGTGAGCAGGGCGTGCGGGTGCGCTTAGAGCATGATGTAGAGCAGATACGCTATGAAAATGGCACATTTCTTGTAGATGATGAGCGCTTCGATAAACTCGTGATAAGTAGTGGACTCGGTGCAGCAAGTCAGCTTGGCAGTAGTGAGGATGGTTTGGACTTTGCGCGGAGTTTGGGGCATACTGTAGCGCCGACATTTCCCGCTTTGGTAGGGTTAGAACTAGCAGATGCCACAAAACGCCTCTTTGGTGTGAAGATGCGAGCCAAAGTGAGTCTTTATATCGATGAGGATTTAAGAGAAGAGGCGCTTGATGATATACTCTTTACAAATTATGGTATATCGGGATTTGCTATACTCGATATTAGCACTGCTGCTTCTCATGCTCTGCGTTTGGGCTCTAGTGTGTATATCGAGATCGATTTGCTCCCTCAGTTTGATAGAAACAAGCTTTTTACACTACTCAAACAAGTCGATAATGAGCTTACAGGTATGCTTCCTCTAAAGCTCATAAAACTTGTAAGATCACAAAGCATCAAAGAGACTACCCATAACATCCAACATCTACGCTTTGATGTGAGTGCTACGCATGGGTTTGACCATGCAGAAGCGAGCGGGGGAGGCGTCTTGACCTCTGAGATCAATCCGCATACGATGGAATCAAAAAAGATAAGAGGACTCTATTTTACGGGTGAGGTTTTAGATGTAGTCGGGCACAGAGGAGGGTATAATTTTACTTTTGCTTGGGCAAGCGGTTATGGTGCCGGGAAGGCTATATCGGGAAGTAAGTAGTGTTGAGTTGTGAGTTGTTATCACCACTCTTTAAAAGGCTTCTGTGCCAAGGCAACATTGGTATAGCGAGTATCCATTGAGACCTCCTTGGTAACCCAAGAGGGCAGAGCAAAGGACTCATCCGCGCTTGTCAGCTCTATCTCTGC
>JAFGVX010000088.1 GCA_016937775.1 Campylobacterales bacterium
AATGATGACACAACAAACCTCTCGATACTCGCAACTGCAAAAAAGATAAGCCCACACATTGTCACGATTGCAAGAGAGAACGAGATGGAAAATTTATCGCTCTTTCAATATGCAAACATACACTATATTTTTATGCCCTCTCGCCTTCTTATCCATAAAACTATCAATGCACTTATCCATCCGCTTTCCGATAGATTTTTACACCTCATCTCCAATAAAAATGAAATGTGGGCAAGAGACCTTGCGAACGAGCTGAGAGAAATAGGCGCAAACCCTTCACTTTTTGAAATGGAAATAGGAGACAAACAAGCTTATGCTCTCATGCAAAGGATACGAGAGGGTGAGAAAATCTACCTTGATACATTAGTGCGCTCAAGATCTAATCCGCAAGAGAAAAATAGTATAAAAGTACTGCTTTTACTCAGAGAAGGCAAGCCGTATTTATTGCCACAAACACAAATTACTCTTAATGAAGGAGATCAACTTCTTTTTGCATGCAGTGAAGATGCTGTTGATGATATAGAGTATATTGCACAAAATATTTATGAGCTTGGCTACATTCTTAAAGCCCAAGCATAAATTAATCCAATATAAATTTAGAGAATTATCAATACAAACTATGTCCAACATAAAAACAATTTTGATAAAATTCAGAGGGAAAACAAAAATTAATCCAAATCATAAGAAAGATAAAGCAATATCGATTATAATGAGCGGTTTAATTTAAAGGGTGAGGGAAGAGTAGATGGGCGGAAAAGAACAATACATTTATGCTTGCATTGATGGTTCTAAGTTTTCAAGATATGTATTTGAGTATGGTGTTGACTTGTCTAAAAATCTAAATCTACCGCTTAAACTTCTTAATTTCATAGAAAATGACAAACTTGAAAAAATAGCTAGCAATAAAGAATTGCTAAATGAGTTTGAACGTATAGCAAAAAATAGAAAAATAGAAAATGTTACAACTATTCAGACAAAAGGAACACTCCAAGAAGGTCTCCTAGATATTCAAGAGAGTATACGAGTAGCGATTATCGGGCTCAAAGGGCTCAGTAATGAGAGGAAAAATACTATCGGCTCTCAAGTTGAAAAGATTATCAAAGATGTAGCAGCGCCCATACTTTTAGTAAACGGCAATTATAGACCGATTAGTAAAGTTCTCATAGCCTACGATGGATCAACTTCAAGCCAAAAAGCGCTTGATATGCTCATCTCTGCTCCAATCTTCCAAGATATTCAAAGAGATATCGTGAGTGTCAATAATGAAGCAATACTTAATGAAGCAAAGAAAAAATTAGCAAATAGCAATATAGATGCTAACTTCATCTATCTTGAAGGTGAACCTGTCTCTGCTATCTTAACACATCAAAAAGTGTGTAATATTGATCTTATCTCTATGGGAGCTTTCGGTCATGGCGTATTGCACCATATCATCTATGGAAGTGTGACACACCATATGCTTTTAGAAGCGTGCGTGCCACTTCTTTTGGTACGACAACAAAACACTTGATATATCTTTAGTGTGCACTCATCATCTTTTCAACCTCTTCAGGTTTATCGTGTATTCCGAAACGGTCAATGATCGTTTGCGTTGCTTGATTTTTCCCAATTACCTCAACTTCTTTCCCCATTTTTCGAAGCTTGATGACAGCTTTATCAAGAGCATACACGGCAGAAATATCCCAAAAATGAGCACGACTCACATCAATAATGGCACACTTAATTTCCTCTTTATAATCAAATGCGTTTGCAAAACGATCGGCAGAATTAAAGAATATCTGCCCCACAAACTTATATGTGCGTGTTTCACTTAGGGCATCATATGTCGTCTCCCAATACATGAGGTGACTAATTTTATTTGCAAAAAAGAGCGATGCTAACAATACACCGCTAAATACTCCCAAGGCAAGGTTGTGTGTTGATACAACAACAACAACCACAGTGAGCATCACGATATTGGTAGAAAGCGGAAGTGTTTTTAGCCCCTTGATCGAAGCCCAATTAAAAGTTCCTATCGAAACCATAATCATCACTGCGACAAGTGCTGCCATTGGAATGTATCTGAGAATATCCGACATAAACACAACCATAATTATAAGGAGTACTCCTGCTATAAGTGTCGAGAGACGACCGCGACCACCTGATTTGACGTTAATTACCGATTGACCGATCATCGCACATCCTGCCATACCCCCCATGCATCCTGAAGCAATATTTGCAATTCCCTGCCCTTTGGCTTCTTGATTTTTATCACTATCAGTATCGGTCATATCATCTATGATCGTTGCGGTCATGAATGATTCAAGCAGACCAACGGCTGCAAGTGCTGCAGAATATGGAAAAATGATCTCTAGTGTCTCAAAACTAAGAGGAAGATCAGGCCATAAAAAAATAGGAAGCGTGTCGGGCATAGCACCCATATCACCAACCGTTCTCACGCCAATATCAAAATAGGCAACAACAATGGTAAGGAAAACGATTGTAATAAGAGGTGAAGGGATAAGTGTGCCGATCTTTGGAACATAAGGAAACAGATAGATAATCCCAAGTCCTACAATAGTTAGTGCATAAACATGCCAAGTAACATCGGTGAGTTCCGGAAGTTGTGCCATAAAGATTAGAATTGCTAGCGCATTAACAAAACCTACAACAACAATACGTGAAACAAAGCTCATCAAAACACCAAGTTTCAAGTAACCTGCAATAATTTGCAAAACACCTGTAAGAATCGTTGCGGCAAAAAGATATTGCAACCCATGCTCTTTAACAAGCGTTACCATCAACAAAGCCATAGCCCCTGTTGCGGCAGAGATCATCCCTGCGCGACCACCGAAGAATGCAACTACTATTGCAATACAAAATGACGCATAAAGCCCAACTTTCGGGTCAACTCCTGCGATAATCGAAAATGCAATAGCTTCAGGGATCAAAGCAAGGGCAACAACAATACCCGAGAGAATATCCCCGCGAATATTGCCAAACCACTCCTCTTTGGGTGATAACAATAACATAAATAAACTCCAATAAACATATAATAGACCGTCTTGTTATCATTTTGAGGCAATATAGATATTGCCAAATAGTTCAAGAGACACTCATAAGAGCGCGAATTATAGTAAAAAGTAACTATAAACCGGCTTTAGTTTTATGAAGTTCTTATCCGAGAAGTGCAATGATCTCATCTACGCTTGGTATTCTCCCACTCATTTTAACTTGTTTATCAATGACAAGTGCGGGAGTGTTCATCACTCCGTAACCCATGATATCTACAATATTTTCAACTTTTTCTATCTCGGCAAACTTACCGCTTTTTGCTACTGCCTCTTTTGTTATCTCGTAAAGTGTTTTGCACTTTGCACAACCGGTTCCTAATATTTCTATTTTCATATCTTTCCCCCGAAAATAAAATTGAACATATATCCTACTACTAAAATTCCCACCCCTACTATACTAAAAAATAATACAATTAACTTTAAATGGAGTATTCTTTTTAAAATCATCGCTTCGGGTAAACTCAGAGCAGTAACCGCCATCATAAATGATAATGCAGACCCAAGTAACATCCCCTTAGAAGTTAAAACCTCAATCAATGGCATCACACCTGCTGCATTACTATACATTGGAATCCCCATAAGTACTGCAATGGGCACAGCATACCAAGCATCTTCACCTGCGTAAGTACTTATAAATTCAGCCGGGATATAGCCGTGAATAAATGCTCCTATTCCAACTCCAGCCATCACATACAAATAGATTTTTTTAAATATATCAGCGGTATACTCCCAAGACTCTTTTACTCTTTGCTTCAAAGTTAGTTGTATCTCTATATCTTCAAGTTCTCCTTCCATAGGAGTGACAGGGATTAACACATATTTTTCTATATTTGGAATTTTACCTATCAAAAAACCACCAAGTATGGCAACAGCCAAACCAAAGCCTATATAAATAACGGTAATTTCCCAACCAAACAAGCTAAACAACATTGCAATTGCTATCTCGTTATTAAGTGGAGCAGAGATAAGAAAACTAAAAGTGATGCCCATAGGAATTCTAGCTTGCATAAAACCTAAAAAAAGCGGAATTGCACTACAAGAACAAAATGGCGTGATGATACCAAATAGTGCTGCTAAAGTATTTCCTGTAAATTCACTTTTGCCTTGTAAATAAACTCTTACCTTTTCTGTATTGAAAAAGGTTCTAAGAAAACTAACTACAAAAATGATAGTGATTAAAAGGATAAAAATCTTAATCGTATCAAACAAGAAAAAATGCACAGCAACGCCTAGATGGCTTTGCGGTATAAGCTCTAAAAGCTCAAATATTATATAGCCACTTAACTCTTCCCACCAATCAAACACCAACCACCTCTTTTACTTTTGGTAATAATGTGCTTTTTATCTCAGCATAAGTTACTTCAAATACCTCAAACTCTTTTCCATCAGGGTCTTCAAAACCTACATGGATTTTTGGCACAGCTCTAGGAAACATAGGACAAGTTTCATGCGCATGGTCACATACCGTGACAACCAGATCAAAAGGAATATCTATCACTTCATCTAAGTTTTTAGAATGATACTCATCCTTCCAAATGCCTTTTTGCTCTAACACTTTTTTAGCATTTGGGTTTACCTTGCCACTTGGAGCCACCCCGCAACTATATGCTTCTACATCATCAAGCTTTGCATTAATAAGTGCTTCGCCTATGATGCTTCTGCAACTATTTCCTGTACACATTACTAAAACTTTTTTCTTCATTTTTTCTCCTATTCCTAATGTTAACCGAGTTTCCAATTTGTCGGAAAATTAGATTTTAACTGTTCGCTTTGAACAAGTTCTATAAATCTTTGTACTTCTAATTTAATTTTTTCTTTTACAACTCTAACTTTATTTAAAATCTCTTCTTCACTTCCTGTAAATCCACTAGGATCATCAAAGCTCATCATAATTCTCTCTCTAATTCCCGGGAAAATTGGGCATCTTTGAGCAGTAGACTCATCACAAACAGTTACGATATACTCAAAAAGTTTTCCTTGTTTTATAAAATCAATTGCAGATTTTGTTTTATTGTTCGATATATCAATTCCTTCATCTTCTTGCAATACTTTTACTACATAAGGATTTAATTTTCCGGCTTCAATTCCTGCACTATATGCTTCAAACTCTCCATCTCCGTATTTATTTAAAAATGCTTCTGCCATTTGACTTCTCGCACTATTATGAACACACACAAATAAAACTTTTTTCATCTAATATCCTTTATGTTTAAATTGTTCTTACATATATACCAATGAGAGCAACACAACCAAAAGAATTGGCGGTGTTACAATCAAACCAAACTTACTATATTGCCAAAAACTTATCTTGACCCCTTTTTGAGAGAGTACATGAAGCCATAATAGCGTAGCAAGACTACCAAATGGTGTCATTTTTGGTCCTAGATTACACCCTATGATATTTGCATAAATCATCGCTTCACTCCCAATATTTTCCAAAGAAATATCCATGATCATAATGGTTGGCATATTATTCATAAAAGCACTCAAAATAGCGGCTATAAAACCTGTCCCCACTATGGCTACAAAATCGCCTTGAACTGATAAATTTTGAAGTACGAGAGCTAAATAGTCTGTAAGCCCTGCATTTTTAAGCCCATACACAACGATATAGAGTCCTATACTAAACCATACCACTTGCCATGGAGCATTTTTGATAATCTCTTTTGCCTGAACTGTTTTTGCTAAGGTTGCAATGAATAAAAATAACAGCCCACCGCCAAGTGCAAAAAGTGAAACAGGAAGATAATACTTGTCGCCTACAAAATACCCTGCAAGTAAAACTGCCAAAAAAACCCAACTAAATCTAAACAATATTTTATTTTTAAGGACACTATCCGGATTTTTAAGGAGTGTGATGTCCACTTGTTTTGGGATATCTTTTCGCAAAACTATCCATAATACAATGATAGAAACTATCACACTTACCACATAAGGAACTATCATATTTGATAGATATTCTGCAAAACCTATACCAAAATAATTTGCTGTTACTATGTTTGTTAGATTTGAAAAGACAAATGGAAGCGATGCAGAGTCACTTATGAAGCCACCTGCAAGCAAAAATGCTACTATGGTTTTTGCATTGAGTTTCAATATTCTCATCTTAGCAAGCAAAATCGGGGTAAGGATAAGGGCTGCTCCATCATTTGCAAAAAGTGCGGATACAAAGCTTCCGAGTATCAGTGCATACACAAACATCAAATGTCCATTTCCGCGTGATAATTTTGCCATATAGATAGCACACCACTCAAAAAAACCAATCTCATCAAGCACCATAGAGAGTATGATGATTCCAATGAAAGCCAGTGTTGCATCCCATACAATATCTGTTACAATTAAAACATCATCGAAATTCACTACGCCAATAAGTAGAGCCACTATCGCTCCAATAACTGCGGTTGTTCCTATCTGTAAACCTCGTGGTTGCCAAATAACAAACAATAAAGTTGTCAAAAATAGTAAACTAGCTAGTATCATACGCCACATCCTTTAAGAAGCTGAGGAATATCTAAATCTAGATATCGTATCTCATCAAGTATGCCTAATCTAAATCTATCAAGAGGAGAGCGAATACTATAATATGCCCACTTGCCTCTACGATCAACTTTCAAAAATCCACCGTCTTTTAAGATCTTGAGATGTCTTGAAATGCGAGATTGAATCATACCAAAAGAACTCTCTATGTCACACACGCATACTTCGCCATTTTCATTTATAAATCTAAGTATCCTAATTCTTGTTTCATCATTTATAGAGCCGACTGTATCTAAAAATGTTTCCATACTTACTCCCCCTTTGAATCGTAGTTCGTGGCTAATCATACAAAATCATACTGCTCACAATTCACTACTTGTAGAACTTTAGCATAATTATATTAATAAATCAAGATATATTGATATAATGATAACAATCATAAAATAACTACTCTTTTGTCATGATTCATATTTCTATTATTATATAAAGAAACTATTTTGTAAATGAGTGTATAATATCTGAACAAAAAGGAGATTCTATGAGATTTTTTTATGTAGTTTTTGCGACTATTATGATCGCTCTACTCGCAGGTTGCACAAGTTCCGGAACCTCTACGAGTACACCTTCAACCTCTAACTCAAAAGATGTCGTTAGAGAATATTTTACCGGTGGTAGATTGATGAGTGAATTTTTTATCACAGATCCATCAACACAGAGCGGTATCTTGAAAAAATACGGCTATGACGGAAAACTCACATCAACAGCCGAGATAAAATACGGAAGAAAACATGGTATCGAGACTATGTATGATCCGGGTGGTGGAGTATTGCAAAAAACACCTTATGCCAACGATGTCATCAATGGGGAACAGATAGCATACTACGAAGATGGCTCTCCCATGATAAGCATCCAATATGTAAATGGTGTTAAACATGGATCTTACAAAACCTTCAAGAGAGATGGAAGTCTCTATAAAGAGGTGATTTTCAAAGACGGAAGCGTAGTGAGATAAAGGCGTCCATATACTTCCCTCATTTACTCATATCATCAACCCAAAACTCAAAAATATCACACTCTCCATCAATAAAGAAGGAGAGCTTGTGATCAAATCTCCTAAAAATTGTGAAAATAAAATAGCTACTATTATCACCAAAAAAAGCTTGTGGATAAAAAAAGCTAAAGAACGAATGCTTGCGAAAAGGGGCTTAATCATCACACTCAATGAGACAACAAATATCTATTATTTAGGGCAAAATTATCCTTTGACACTTCAACAAGGAGAGGGGCATAACTTACATTTCACAACACAAGAAGGATTTACATACACGTATGCGCGTATGCTTGACGAAGAGCCCTTTAGACAAATACTTGATGATTTTTATCTCCAAAAAGCCAAAGAGCTATTGCCGAAAAAGATTGAAGAGTGGGCTAAAAAGATGGGGCTTCACCCGACAAAAATATCTTTTGGAAAAACAAAATCCCAATGGGGTAGCTGCTCTAAAGCAAATGCACTGAGTATAAATACTAGCGTTATGAAACTGCCTTGGCACCTTATAGAATACATCATCGTCCATGAGCTTGCGCACATTAAACATAAGCACCACCAAAAAGCATTTTGGGAACTCGTTGCCAAATATGTACCCAACACAAGACAATCAAGAAAAGAGCTACGAGAATATGCATAAACTAACAATTTTGGGCATAGGCAATATCTTGCAGTTTGATGACGGTATCGGCATATATGCTACTGCATTCCTTAAAAAAAATTATGACTTTACTCCAAGTATCCACGTCAAAGAAGGTGGTGTTGCCGGCATGGCACTGCTTGATACTTTAGAGCAGACTCACTCGCTCATCATCTTAGATAGCATACAAATTGACGATGCTGTGGGATCAATCTACGTAATTCCAGCATATGAGCTTAGAGGATACGGTATCAATAGTGGCGGGGCACATGAAGTAGGCGTACTCGAAGCTCTTGATATGCTTGAACTTCAAGGCAAAAAGTTGCCAAATGCAACAGTGATTGGCATCATTCCGCAAGAGATTGATCTTCAAATCGGACTAAGTAATCCACTTCAAGAACATTTTAATGCCTTTATCAAAACGGTGTTGGAAAACATAGAAAAACTTGGATTTAAAATAGAGAGAAAAAGCACACAAGTATCTCTTAGAGAGATTATCAACTCATTTCAAGATTAGAAGGTATTTTTATGAAAAGACTGTGTCTCATCCGCCATGCCAAATCGTCTTGGAGCAATATGAGCCTCGCCGATTTTGATCGTCCACTGAATGCAAGAGGCAAAAAAGATGCTCTTTTAATGGGTAAAGAAATTGCACAACATATAAAACCCGATCTCGTAATCTCAAGTAGCGCAAAACGCACAAAAGAGACAACGGCTCTACTATTGCAAAGTTTTAACAATGATATCAAAGTAATCTATGAAGATCGACTCTATGAAGCCTCTATGTATGGTATGGCAGATGTCATTACCGAAGTTGATGAGAGTGTTGTAAATCTCTTTCTTGTTGCCCATAATCCAGGTATCCATATGCTTATTGAATATCTCAGCGGCAAACATTTAGCAAAAATGCCTACATGTGCCACTGCTTTTTTAAAAACGGATATATCCACATGGAGTGAACTCAAAGCAGATAGCATGGAGCTAGAGCGTTTTATCTACCCAAAGATGTTTCAATAGACTAATATTTTCATTTTTTATCTTAAAGTTGTAGAGGCAATTGTCATTCACAATTCACGACTCACTATACTACACTCCCAACCATCATACATGCCGCCATGCTCTTTGCTAAGTGAGATAAGCGCAAGTGTAACTGCATCGATATCATAATAAAAAGGCTTATCTTTTCTATAAAATTTTACGCTTTTTTCCTCTTGTTCCATCAGACGAAAGCCTTTTTTTTGAAGCGCCTCCATAAACTCTTTTGGCACGCTTACATCAAAAACAGCTCTATGCTCTATGGCTCTTGGACTCTGCAGATCATCTCCACTCTCTTTGAGCTTATCGCACACTTTATGGTTATTGATGATTTGCCACTCGTTGACATTGGGGTAGAGTAGATTATGATAAAAGTTCCACTCACC
The DNA here is from genome assembly GCA_016937775.1 of Campylobacterales bacterium. GTDB lineage: Bacteria > Campylobacterota > Campylobacteria > Campylobacterales > Sulfurovaceae > BN30871. Next base: position 9,637 of record JAFGVX010000088.1, read on the forward strand.
ATCATCTTGAAATCCTGCACTTATCTCAAAATCCTCAAATTCAGCTAGTGCATACTCTAAGAAGTCCTGCCAATTATAGGTAAATTGCAGATAGTATAGAAATGTGACACTCCCTTGTGTGATGATTCTGCCTGCATATTTTCCTATGCGAAACTTTATCATAGAAGCTTCTAGCTTATCTTCTAGAAAAGAGAGTTCTGTTTCTTCTTTCTCATCGATAAATCCACTCTCTTTTGGATTTTTGAGCGTAACTTTTACAAATCCGACTATCGGATAGGTCGCTTTAAATTCACTGTCCTCAAAAGCAAGTCCGGCATTAACAAGTACACTTGCTGGCGCACCTTCGAGCTGCTTCATATATATCTCCCAATATTCGTTCATACTACTCCATCTCCAAACTCATAAGATACATATCCTCTCCGTCAATCACCTCAACACTATTGCTTCCACACTTTTTACAGATATAGCGAAAAACTTCAAGCGTAGTCTCTTCGTTACACTCTTTACACCTGATGACAACAGGTTGACTTTGAATGTCAAGTTCTGCTTGCGCACATAAGGTCTCTTGTTTGAATGTATCAAAAGCACTCTTTAATAAATAAGGCTCCACACCACTCATCACTCCTATCTTAAGATAAATTTTAAGTACCCTTTCAGCACCGTTTTGCGTAGCGATATCTTCACATTGATTGAGAAGTGCTTGGACTATACTATACTCATGCATAACGACTCCTAACAAATCCTAGGCAAAAGTTCACCTGTTGGGGTTTCTAAAAATCGTTTTGTTCCCCATGCGCTTTTTAAAATTACTTTTTTTGGATGCATAGAAGTCACGCTTCCGATGATCGATGCTTTTGCGCATACATCAAAACTTTTGAGGATTTCTACTGCTTTATCGGAATCTTCTTTTTTTACTGCCAATACAAATGTCCCCTCGTTGGCTAAAGCGGTCGCTTCAAAACCAAGCATCTCACAGATACCGCCTACTTCATCGCTCACGGGGATTTTTTCTTCCTCAACTTCTATGCAGACATCGGACTGTTTTGCCCACTCATTGAGCACTGCCGCCGCCCCGCCACGCGTCGCATCTCTCATAGCGGTTATGGCTATGTTCGCATCAAGCAGTGCTTTTACCTGTGGATAGAGTGAATTGCAGTCACTCTCTAGAGCACTACTCATCTCCATCCCTTCGCGCGCTACGAAAATGGTCGCACCATGACAACCGATATCACGATTGACAAGGATGACATCATCGCATGTAATGCTATTGGAACTGATACCTTTTTTGATTATCTCGCCGATTCCCGTTGTGTTGATAAATATCTTATCTACACTCCCACGAGGCACAACCTTTGTATCTCCGCTGACTACTATAGCACCGTTGATTTCCAGCTCTCGCTGCATACTCTCGACAATGCGCTCCAAGCTCTCTAGCTCAAAGCCCTCCTCTATGATAACAGAACAAGTAAGATACTTAGGTTTTGCGCCCATCATAGCAAGATCGTTACAGGTACCACACACAGCAAGCTTGCCGATGTCCGCTCCTGCAAAAAATAGAGGCGAAACAGTAAAACTATCAGTAGAAAAAGCCAGCTCTCCACCATGGATAACCGCCGCATCTTCACTTTGCTCTAATATCTCATTTTTAAAAGCTTTGTAGAAAACTTTTGATATTAGCTCATTATTCTCTTCCCCGCCGTTGCCTTGAGCTAGTGTTATCGTCTTTTTCTTCATAACTATAAATTCCCATACCTATAATAAGCAGCGCACGCGCCTTCACTACTCACCATACAACTTCCTATCGGATTGCTTGGGATGCACGACTTACCAAATATTGTGCATTGAGGTGGTTTTGCCATTCCCTTGAGTATCTCCCCACACAAACAAAGTTTATGATCCATGCACTGCTCCTTTGGCAACACAGCATCATAGATCACTTCGGCATCATAAGTGTTGTAAACATCTTTGAGTTTCCATGAGCTATGCGCAACTTCGCCAAGCCCTCTCCAAAGAAAAGTAGGTGCTTTTTCAAAATATTTTTCTATAAGCTTTTGTGCTTCTTTATTGCCCCCCCTATCAACTGCTCTTGTATATTGGATTTCAACCTCGCTTCGATTTTCTATCAATTGTTCTAAAATCATAGCGATACTCTGCATCACATCAACAGGCTCAAACCCGGAGACGACAACCGGTTTGCCATACTCAAGAGCAAAAGGTTCATAAATCTTAGAGCCGGTTATCACGCTTACATGACTTGGTCCTAAAAAAGCATCGATTCTATTTTTAACACTTCTATTGTCACTATCAACTAGCAGTGTTGTCATTACCTCAGGAACAGTGACATGATTGATATGTAGTTTAATATTTTGAATATCTTTTTTGATGATGAGATCTAGAAGTGCTGCGGTCATCGGGGTCGTGGTCTCAAAACCAATGGCAAAAAATATGACCTCTTTTGTAGGATTTTCAAGTGCAATCTTAAGCGTGTCAAGTGGCGAGTAGACAAATCTTACATCGGCTCCTTTACTTCTAGCATCTTGCAAACTTTCATTGCTTCCGGGCACCTTTATCATATCACCCAAAGTGACCAAGATTACATCCTCTTGCATAGCAAGCGCATATGCATGGTCGATGCGCTCTTTTGGCATGATACAAACAGGACAGCCCGGACCATGAATAAAATCGATATTTTTCGGCATAAGTTGCGGGAGTCCATATTTCATAATGGTGTGCGTATGCCCGCCACATACTTCCATAATGCCTATCTCTCTATCAAGCTTTTTAGCCAAGAGTGTTATCTTGCTGGCATATGCCTTTATGGTATCGGGGTTACGAAAATCATCATAGAGATTACTTAGCTCCATCATCACACGCATCGCCCTCTAAAATAGCTCGCTTTTGCTCCTCCTCATCCATCATTTCAAGCAATTCCTGATAAGTTTGCAAAGAGAGTTCAGCCTCTTCTTTGTCAATCGTATTCATCACAAAACCTATATGGATAAGTACAAAATCGCCTATCTTCACATCATCTTGAGCCATCATCATAAGACTTGCTTCTCTTTGTATGCCCATGGTATCAACAATGCAAGATTGATTCTCTTTGTCAATCTTAACAACTTTACTTGGAATTGATAAGCACATACCCCTATCTCATCTTTTTCTTAAAATCAATCCATTGCGCAAAGGCTCTTAGCGAATCGATATCTTTTGTGCTTATCTCTAAGATATCGGCACTTGGATTAAGTGCTCGTAGTGCGGCTTTCTCTTTTTGAATATCATACTCAAAATAAGGCAACAAATCAACTTTTGTAAAAAGCACAAGATCGGCTTTTCTAAACATCACCGGATATTTGGCAATCTTATCCTCTCCTTCGGGTATGGAAACAAGCACGACATTAAGATGCGTGCCCACATCATAACTCGCAGGACAGACTAAGTTTCCGACATTTTCGACAAAACAGACATCAATCGTATCAAGATCGATATCGTGCAGTGCTTTATGTACCATAAGCGCATCGAGATGACAGGCTGAGCCTGTTTGTATCTGCACAGCTTGTATCCCTTTTGCACTCAATCTATCGGCATCTTTATTGGTTTCCAAATCACCCTCGACAACACTATAGCTAAAATCAGCTACATCTTTGAGCGCCTCTAAAAGCGTTGTTTTCCCGCTTCCCGGACTACTCATAAGATTGATGCCTAGAACATTATGTTTATCGAAATGTGCTCGATTATGGGCGGCTTCATGATCATTTTTATCTAAAAGGCTCTTAATGACCTCTATCGTCTTTGAATCATTGAGGTGAGGGTTATCATGGACATGATGGTGCTCATGCTCCTCCTCTTTTCCTCTTACACTACACCCACAATCAACACACATCTTCTCTCCTTAGAAACTATAATTCACAAACGCTCTTAAATTTTGAAAATCTCCATCTACATCATCCGATATATCACTGTAGACAACCGTTGCACTTATATTGTCATTGAAGGCATATTCAACAGAAACATCTATCTCTTGTGCATCATCTTGAATATCTCTGTCTATTTTAGCATATCCTGTACCAAATGCCAAACCACTCACAAAAGCATCCGCGTCCCAAGAGAGTGCCACATTATAAACTCTACCGTTGTCGCCTGCTTCAGCCAAAGTATAATGTTCCATACTTGTGAAGAACGGTCCGCCACCAAAAAAATTATCAGCCGCGATACCGTCTGTCTGATTATATGCAACTGCTAAACCTAGACCGCTTGATGTATGCGTCCCCTCTACGGAAGCTCCAAAGATATCATTGTTGTCTCCGCCGTCATAATCTTGTCTTGAATACTGCGCTCCAAAAGAGAATTCAATCGCATCCAAAGCAATGCCGTATGATGCTTCAAGATAAGCTAAATCGACAACATCATTCGCAAAATAATACCATCCTTGCAACTCAAGATTCTCTATACCCACATAAGTGATTCCTGCAACTTGTACGCCATCGCTACCGTTCATTTTTGTAAATTCTTCAGGCACCGGTGCATCGACCCCTGACCAACTTCTCACATGTGAGAGCACAATAGTAGTATCAGGGATATCGCTATTGATGTAGGTTGCCGCTTCAAATCTGTTTGGAACCATACCTATATCATCACTATCGGCGTAAGGCGTCTCAAGTGTTTGTCTCCCGACGATGATCTGACTACCGCCCCATATGCCTTTAAGATAGAGCTCGTTCAATATCCCGTAACTCTCATTTTGTGAATCTCCAAAAGGAACGCCTAGGATATTAGGTGTTTCATCAAGCAGCACACCCTGAAGCGTACCACCAAGTGAAAGACCCATATATTGTGCACTCTCATAGCTCAATTTGACGCCAAACGCCATCTCATTACTATCTTCTGTCTCTACATCAGTATACTGATACCCAAGTCTTGCTTCGCCGCTAAACCCTTCTTCGGCAAATGTCTGTGATCCCAAAGCCAATACAGCAAAAAGGGACATAGCTATTTTTTTGTTAAACATAAACAACTCCTTCTTTATTTTAATAATGATAATTCTTATCATCAATAAAAATATACCTTAACTTTACTTTAAATTTGCTAAGGTATTGAAAAAACTAATTTACTGTGACGGTTTGAGCTTTTTTACTATAGAGGTATGCTCCTATCATTCCAGTAAGATGAAGCGCAAGAGTTGAAAGGCTAAAACCCAACATATACAAAGCAAAATTGCCTACAGTAAACTCTGCTCCATGTGCATAGCCATGAAATGCGCCAAAAAAAGCAACAATTGCCACGATGATACCTGTAGAGATATTTTTTGCATATCCAATCAAAGCAAATACAACGGCTATAGAAAGTAATATCCCCTCCTCAACATACGGAATTGCGATACCACTTTTACCTATAAGTGCCGCTAAGATCATTGCCCCCATAAAACCGACAAGCGCCAAATAACCCTTTCTACTTGCAAAAAAAGCAAGTATGCCAACGCCAATCATTGCTAAAATATGATCCAATCCACTAATAGGATGTGTCATTCCGCTTATAAATCCACCATGCTCCAACATGCTCGTATGCGCTGATGCAAAACTGCTCAATAATGCTGTTAAAATCAAAAACTTTTTCATATCATCTCCTAAAATTGAACGATTATTCACTATAAATTTTACACCGTTTTTTTAAAACAATTATTAAAGATTTTATTTCTAACATATTTTAAGGACCAAAAATATATAATTTTTCATGGAATGTATATACTGCAAAAACAAAACCACTTACCTGCTTTCAGACGGCTTGCGCAAATGCTCACAATGTCGAAGAAAGTTTAGTCCGAAAAAAAGAGAAAAAAAGAAAGAATTGATAAATCTTTTTTTATCTGCCGAAGATATTCCAATGAAAACTCTTAAGAGCAATTCAGAGATAAGCATCAACACAATTTCAAAACATTTTGAAATATTTAGAAAAAAAATAGCCCTTTTTTTAGACAGCGAATATGAAAAAAATATTCACAAAATAGATGAATATGACGAGTATATCTATTGCCAAAAAAATTCGAGATCAAAAAAGAATTGTACATTTATCACTTTTTCATATGAACAAAAAGTTTACGCACTTTTACTGCAAGAAAATATTGAGCAAAAAAATAGACTTGAAAATTTTTATAAGATAATTAAAGTAAAAAAAGACTCCTCGGCAATCACGGATTTCTGGAACTATTTTAAAATATTTATTGCTAAACATAGAGGTGTTGCAAAACAAAACCTCATCTACTATATCAAAGAAGCAGAATTTCGATACAATTATTCCCTAGAACGACAAAAAGAGATACTCGATAATATCTTATGAGCCTTTTGGAATATTCATAAAACTTGCCATCTGCCCCAAAGCGATACCGCCATCATTTGGCGGAAATCGTTCATTCATGAAAAGATCAGGAAACTCTTTGAGAAGTAATTTCACAAGTATTCTATTTTGAAACACCCCGCCACTAGCACAGAGTTGCAAATTCTTATAGTTTCTATGGATATTTACGATAATCTTTACTACCGTATTGAAAAACTTTGTTACGGCAATTTTTGTGTCACTCTCCTTTGTGAGTGAGATAATCATAGGGGATATATCTATAATGCCTCTACTTACATCATATTCATATACTCCACTCGTCGTCTCATCATAAAACTCCTCAAGCAGCATACCGCTCTCACCTTCAAAGCTTATAGTCTGCGATATGCCAAGTAACGAAGCAATAGCATCAAATACTCTTCCCATCGAAGAAGTTTGCGGAGCATTGAGCCCTCGCTTCCACATTGTGTAGAGTGTTTTCAACTCTTCTTTACTAAAAGATGACAAAGTCGGACTCTCTATCTCTAAAGCTTCTTTACCATAGATATCAAAAAGTAGAGCAAGCGCAACTCTTCTTGGCTCTTTGATCGCAGCTTCACCACCCAAAAGCAAAAAGGGTTTTAAGTGCGCAACCCTCTCAAACCCTGCATAATCACATACTAAAAACTCTCCGCCCCAAAGTGTTGCATCCTCTCCAAACCCTGTGCCGTCAAATGCAACACCAAGCACTTTTTGGTTTTTAAGACCATTTTCTGCCATCACAGATAAGATATGGGCATAGTGGTGATAGACCTCTTTTTTATGTGCATCCTGCGCTCGTGCATAGCGAGTTGAGTCATACCCCTTGTGTGCATCATGCAAGATAGTCGTGTAGTTAAAATTATAGACTCTTTGGAGGTCTTTGATGGCGCGCTCAAATGATTTGATAGAGGCAATATTGCCAAGATCTCCGATATAAGGCGAGAGCACTACACTCTCTTCACTCCCAATAGCAACACTATTTTTTTGATGTGCGCCAACAGCTAAAGCATTTTCTTGAAGAGGATAAGGTAATTTGAGGGATGCCGGAGCATAACCTCTCGCTCTTCTTATTGTAATAATTCTACTTTCTATTACCATAACAACACTATCGTCACATCTATTGAGTATCTCTCTGTTGTGATCTAAGATAAAATCATAAACCCCACTCATCAATCTTAGCTCCTCTATATTTGTAGCGATAGGGTCATCACTGATATTTGCACTCGTTGCGACAAGCGGAACATCAAGCGCATCTAAAAGCAGGAGATGCAAGGGGGTATATGCTAAGAAGATACCGAGTCTTGAAAGATGTGGTGCAACACTTTTTGATAGATCTGTATCATTCTTTTTATCTAAAAGGACTATCGGTCTTTGAGGTGAACTTAAGAGCTGCGCTTCTTGATCATTTATATAAGCAAGCTTTTGTGCACTTTGTATATCTTTAAGCATAAGCGCAAATGGTTTTGACGAGCGATGCTTTCTCTCTCTGAGTTTTTGCACAGCTACATCATTAGTTGCATCACAAACAAGATGATATCCACCAACTCCTTTTATCGCTACAATTGCCCCTTGTTTGAGTGCCTCTATACTCAACGCAATGGGCTCTCTATTGCCACTGCTAAGCTGCGCTTGATTGTTATCTAAAAATGAGAGGCTCGATCCACAATCATAACAGCCGATAGGTTGTGCATGGTATCTACGATTATCAGGATCGCTATACTCTGCCTCGCATGCTTTACACATTGTAAATTTTGCCATTGATGTATTTGCCCTATCATAAGGCAGATTGTTAATGATGGAGTAACGCACACCGCAATTCGTACAAGTGATAAACGGGTATCTATATCTTCTGTCTTTCGGATCGAAAAGCTCATGCGCACAATCTTTGCAGACAAAAAGATCGGGAGGAATATTTGTAAATCCTACTTCGCTAGAGGCACTCTCTTTGATTGTAAAATCATCAAAGCTCTCTTGTTTCACTTGAGCATATTCGATACTCTCGATAGAAGCAAGCGGTGGCTGCTCTTTTTTGATATTTGTTATAAATGTTTCAACTTCATCTTGTGTGGCATTGAGCACTATCGCTACGCCGAAATTGCCATTATAAACATACCCGTTAAAAGAAAATTGTTTTGCAAGAGTATAGATAAAAGGGCGAAAGCCAACCCCTTGGACAACACCCTTGATAATGATCTTATAGGTACAAAGCTCCATACAAAGCATTCTCCTTTGAGAGTGGATACTCGATATTAGTCACTATGTTTTTTGATCCCAATTTCTTCTTTAATCTTCCATATAGTATCTGATTTGCAATATTTTTTCCACTGAGTGCGACAGTATCGCTCCCACTCTTTTCACAAAGTTGCAAAGCACCATCAGCTATATAATCACCGATTGATTCAAAGACACTATAACAAAGAAGTTCTTGCTCCACGCCTGCTAATTTGTAGCTGATGATGCTTGCTAAAAAAGCTTTACTCTCAAAACGATTATCTTTGATATGTGTATCGATAGCAAGCCCTGCCTTTCCTAAAAATTTCAATGCCTCAATAGCAATTCCTTCTAAATTTATTTGCCCGACATCTATAATTGCGGCAGCTATCTCAAAAGTATTGGCATTTAATTGAGAGTTATCTAAAGTACTATAAATCTCCGGAAATTTCTCTTTAAAGTTTTCCACAAGTCTATCGGAACCTGCACGAAGTGTTGCAATATCTTGCCAAAAATTATCACAATTAATATCGATAGAAGGGATGATCGTCATGGGCTTGTTTGCTCTGCAAAACAAAAACTCTATATTCTCCTCAAAATAAACACCCACTGCATCTTTACCAAGCAATGTATTTTCCGCCAAAACACTCATGATCGATGCATGAGATTGTTTAAATATCTTTGCATTGGGGTGCTCTTTTGCAAAATCATCCCCTTCTAAAACATACAGTTGCTCTACTTCTATATCACAAGCCCTTTGCATGCTGTCTATGATAATCGTATCTTCAAAAGGAAAACTCACCATTGCATGAGCAACTACGGCTTTTGATGTGACATCTTTTACAAGCGAAGGGAACGATATCCTCTCGCCGCTAGAAATTGTTCGTTTATCTTGATTGATAGAAAGCATACTCTCTTGTGGAGCTATGATTGGCAAATCAAAGGTAATAAGATAATCAGCATCCGTCTCACTATTTGCATTTTTATAGCCTATATAGTCAATGCCTAAATGATATAGTTCATTTGCCAAGAGCATACTCATACCCTCGTCGGGATATTTTGCCAAAATGCTTGAGCCAAAAGCTACTTTAAGCTCTTCACTTTGCGTTGCCACTCTCATCAATGGTCTCTCAATGCTAAGAAGAGCCGTAAACTCATCTTTGATGAGAAGCGTATGGTGTGATATGGAATTTGCATTACAAAACATCACTTTGGTGTGCGTATCATATGTTTGATCTTTTTGCACTTTGGAAAAAAGTCTATATCCAAAAGGCGTCTTCATAAGCAAACTCTCACCCTTGTTTAAAATTTTAGCAGCCACTTCAAAGAGTTTTCTATATGTTGCACTATCATTAGCAATGCGTTCACTCTTTTTATCAACCATTCTCAAAGCAACACCACACTGTGAACAAGAAATAAGAGGATAACCTACGCGAAGAGGATTTTTCTCAAACTCACTTTTACAAGCATCACAAGGACTCAAAAATCTAAAAGATGTGTTTTTGCGCACAAAAGAATATTTTTCTAAAAATGGAGCTTGTGGGCCACAGTTATTACAGCTTGTAAATGGATAATAGTAGTGTCTGCTTTTTATATCAAACATTGCTTCTTGACACGCTGGACACGGTGCAAGATTTTGAGGAATTTTAGGCTCATCTATCTCTTCAATCTTTGGCTTTTCATCCAAAATGTAGCTTGTGGTTTTACCTAAAAATATCGAAACGGGAATAACTGCATCTAAAAGCTTTGTAAAGCTGTCGATGTTATTTTTATCATCAAAAATAAGCAGTATCTTTTGATCTCTTTGGATGGCATCAACGCTTATATCGTGCTTTTTTGCATATGCCCTTATAAGGTCGGCTATATATCTTTTGGATGATCTAAATTCAAGCGCAACAACATAATACTCCATACCTCTCCTTGGTTTAAACCATTTTTAGATTTGCATAGTTATCAACAATCTCTTCGATAAGTATGGTAGTACTTTTTTGCTTAAGTGTTATTCCATATTTCTTTAGTACTTCCGAGGTGATTTTTACCAATGTATCAAATGAGTCATACATTGCATCGCTTAAAGCATTCGATACGCTTAGAGTATCTTCAGGCACTATGCCTATCATCTCTACATTTGCCTCTGATCCTGCCAAAGTAGCAACTTCAAGCATGATTACAAGCTCTGCTTCATTGGCACTTTTACGTGTCGAACCGGCAGCTAATATTGTATCTTTATCATCGACGGCTATCGCTCCGACTTTTGCCTCATGAGAGGATGCGCCTACTATAATAACGGCATCATAACCATTGAGGTATTGCATAAGCCAAAAGCCTAGAAGCCCACCATCAACTATCTCGAGTTGACTATCAAAATCATAATTTGATTCGATATATTTTGCGAGATAGACACCAATGCCTTCGTCGCAAAACATTATATTCCCTAAGCCAATAAGAGCAACTCTCATAAGTTTACTCTTTGTCTTTTACAAACTTGCTACCTCCAAATACGATAGCAATATCTCCCTCTTCCCAAAAAATCGTTCTCCATATCTGATAATAGATATGAAACACTATCCATACTATAATGAGCCACATCGTTATATGGTGTGCGATGCGTACATCCATCAATGTTCCACCCGTTACGGGAATCGTCCAATCTGTTGTTATATGCAAGAACGCCGGCCACCAAGCACCTATACTGCTCTCTCCCGATTCGAGTCCATGAACATATAGCTGCAACCCCGTAAAAAGCATAAAGAAAAGCAAGAGATGAAATATCGTAAAATAAGTCGTATTAAAACTATCACTATGGGTTGAATCAAATCTTTTACGACGATTGAGCGTCAATAGATTTAAAACGACCTCACCAAACTCTTTTACATTTTTTGCATTTGGAATGAGCTTCCTGTAGGGCTTCTCAAATCGTGAAAAGAAATAGAGATATACCACTACTATAGAGGTGACATCAAAGATAATCGCCGAGATAAAATGCACCCATCTATTCCATGCCATAACATATTTATCGACCGCACCCTCAGCGATAAAGCTTTGATAGTAAGGATGCGCGATATAAAGTCCCGTGATAATCGCAGCAATCATACATATGGCATTTGCCCAGTGAATAATGCGCATTGCCGGAGTCATACGCTCGATTTTTTTATAATCAAATTTCATAATAAACTCCTTAAATCTTACAGTTTGGATCTACCTTGTAAGCGCTCAACTTTTTTCCTTTTGTGTTGAGAACATGCACGGCACAAGCGATACACGGATCGAAACTATGAATAGTTCTTATGATCTCAAGCGGCTCCTCGGGGTTAGCTACTTTTGTACCGATCAAACTTGCTTCGTAAGCACCCAATTGTCCCTCGGAATCTCTAGGTCCTGCATTCCAAGTTGAAGGTACAACTGCCTGATAGTTTGTTACTTTCCCATCAGCTATCTTGACCCAGTGACCGAGTGCACCCCTTGGTGCTTCAGCAAGCCCCATACCTTTGGCATCTACACTTACTTTATCAAAATCAAACTCGGTCCATGTTGAAAGATCGCCTCTTGCTGCATTAACTGCAAGTTCATCAACCCACTCTTCCATCACATCGACCATCATACTTGTCTCTAATGCTCTTCCTGCGGTTCTCCCTACAGTTGAGAAAAGTACCGTTACAGGCAAATTGGCTCTTGCTAAGAAATCATCCACATAGCTTTTGATACGTATGTCGCCGCGCACATATCCGACCACCATTCTAGCAAGCGGTCCGACTTCGACCTTTCTTCCGTCATATATCGGTGATTTTATCCATGAGTACTTTTCATCTGTTTTAAGGTACGAGTAGCCGTCCTCTCCTTTTTTCATTCCCGTATATTGAGGGATGGTTTCACCTTCATACGGATGGAGTGCTTTATCGCCCTCATACCATGCATGAGTAACATCTTCGGCTATCTTATTGTGATCAAGATCAAAGGCTTTTGAGATATCTCCGTCAAGTACGATTCCGGAAGGGAAAAGAAGATTAGAATTGTAAAAACCGGTATCATCCAATCTAAAATCACCGTAACTCATATAGCTCAGCAGTCCACCACCAGTTCCGCCAACACCCTTATAAGTCGCACTTTTATCGGTGGCTTCGGCTGCATACATCGTTCCTGCCATATAAACATCAGGAAGATATGCTTGTTTTACAAAAGCTCTTGCTTCATGCAGAAGTTGTTTATAAAGGGCAATTCTTGCAGGATTTTTGATATCTTGTACACAAGTAACACCACCAACAACGATTGACTGTGGATGTGGATTTTTCCCGCCAAAAATTGCGTGCATTTTTGCCATATCTCTTTGAAGATCAAGCGCTTTGAGATAATGCGCAACGCCAACGAGGTTTTGCTCAGGTGTCAATTTATAGTGAGGATTGCCCCAATATCCATTGCCAAATATTCCAAGCCTTCCCTCTTTTACGAACTTAATGATACGATCTTGGATCGCTTTAAATTCGCCTGTGCCATCCATGAAAGGCTCAACGCCGGCAACATTTGCCCATTTTTTTGCCTCTTTAGCTGCAAGCTCAGGATTTGCAGTCGTTGCTGAGACGATATCGACAAAATCAAGTGCATGCAAGTGATAAAAATGCACAACATGGTCATGTACATATAATGCACCTTGGATCAGGTTTCTTACCAATCTTGCATTTTTAGGAATAGTGATATTAAAAGCATCTTCAACTGCTTCGATACTTCTTTGATAGTGTGTTCCGGTACAAACGCCACATATACGCATCGCCATCAAACCGCAATCTCTTGGGTCTCTTCCTTTAAGTATAGCTTCAATCCCTCTAAACATTGTCGCTGAACTATATGCATCTACTATCGTATTATTCTCATCGATGATCGCTTCAATTCTCAAGTGTCCTTCTATCCTTGTGATAGGATCGACTATTAAATGTTTCTTACTCATTATGCATCCTTCTCATCACTATTTTTTTTACCTGCCATCACACTCGCAGCCGCATGAATACCAATACCAATCCCTGCTGCCGTTAAGAGTCCGAGACCAAATTGATCGACTGTTCTCTCAACACCGCCTGTCGGTGCTTTGATATGTGCATTTGCCATTGGTCGCTCATAGGCATATTTATCCCAAAAATCAGGCTCGCTACAGCCGATACAGCCTCTACCAACCCCGATAGGCCAGTTGACCGATTCGTTATAACGGATGATTGAGCAGTTATTAAATGTCATAGGACCCTTACAGCCCATTTTATAGAGACAGAAATTATTTTTTGCTCCCTCATCTCCCCACTCTTCAACATATTCGCCTGCATCAAAGTGTGCTCTTCTTTCACAATTATCATGGATTCTATATCCAAAAGCAAACTTCGGTCTCAAAAGTGAATCAAGTTCAGGTACACTCCCTGTTAATGCATAATGTAAAACAACCCCGACTATATTTGCAGGATTTGCAGGACATGCGGGAATGTTAATAACGGGTTTTCCTTTGACAATATCCATCACTCCTACGGCATCAGTCGGATTTGGAGCAGCTGCAGGAATGCCGCCGTATGTGGCACATGAACCTACAGCAACAACAGCCGCAGCCCCATCCGCGAGTCTCAAAAGATGATCTTTAAATGTCTCGGCTTTTGCGCCTAGCGTTCCAAAGTTGCCGTCTATTCCAAGCGGTATCGCACCTTCAACAAAAAGAATATATTTTCCTCTGAAAAGCTCAAGTGCCTCCTCAAGTTGTTTCTCAGCTTGATGACCTGCAGCAGCCTGGAGTGTTTCATGGAATTCTAAAGAGATGATATCAAGCACGATCTCATCGATCTTTGGTCCGTCACTTCTAAGTAGTGCTTCTGAGTTTCCCGCACAGTCCGATAGCTCAATCCAAACAACAGGAATACGATTCATCACCTCTGCCGCTTCAGCTACAAGTGGAGTAAATGAAGCCGGCAACATCAACATGGCTGTTGTTGCCGAAGCCCATTTAAGAAAATCTCTTCTCTCAAAGCCGTCCTCTTCTAGAACTTTTCTAAGATCAACACCTCCTCCTGTCGCAGGCATTGCTTTTAATTCTCCGAGTCTTTTTTGACACTTCACATAAAGATCTGCAAAATACTCTTCACCTCTATTCGTATTGACTTTTGCACTTTTTGCATCAAAAAGCTTTTTTATGGATTCGTCTCTACCCTCAGCCATTGTGTCTCCTTTTTAATTAATGAATAGTCATTCACTCATTATATGAATATTTAACTTAAGCAGATATAAAAAATTGGATACTTTTTTTAGAAATTATCTTGTATTATAATATTGTATTATATTTATTATTGTGTTGTACAGACGGAGCAGAGGTCGAAACTGCGCAAAATCAAATATGCCTCTTCTTTTGATCTTGCTCCCCTAACTGCTTGTCGCGCAACACCTTTTTTATTTACACTGCCTCTCGAGAGATTCCATTGACTTGGTGTGATGATATTATATGTATCAATACGATTCTCTTTAATAACAATCTCGTGAACAAGCGAACCTCTCGCGGCTTCAACTATACCAATACCTGAAAAGCTAAGACTCTTTTTGTGGTGACTCAACACACAAGACTGCTGTGATACATCCATACATTCCAATATCTCTTTTGCTTTGAGAGTAAGCGTGTATCCCTCAAAGATGCGGGCAAAAATACGGCTCCAAATGCCACTTTTATACTCTTTGTAAATGCCGTTTACAATCTCATCTTGATTAATAAGCGCTCTTGCCAAAGGACCGACCTCTACAAACTCATGATCATACAATACATCTTTTGCTTTGCTCTCATATCGCGTTATCTCTTCTATTTTTTCGATATCTATCTTACTCAAAATTCCTTCTTTATAGACTCCGCTTCTTGAGAAAAAAGTATCTCCAAGCGCCAAAAAATTTTCTGTATGCATACACAAAGAAAGAATATCTGCCTTTTCAAGCAGTGTAAACACCGACTCCATATCTTTAAGAATACTCATTTCTTTTGGATTAAAAAGAGCCTCGTGCATATATTCTAAAACCTCATCAACAAGTGCTTTTGCCTGCAATACCTCTACATAGCTCGGATCACAGCTTACACCTCCCGCAACTACATAACTCGCGTGCGGCCACTGACCTGTAAATATCGCCATCGCCTTTGTAATCGCGTATGTTATCTTGGATGCTTTTTTGATAAGATCGCCTGGAATTTCAAGTCTGTTTATCTTATAGAGCTCAGGTAAAATTACTAGATAGAGCCATTTGATGTGATTTTGTATAAGCTCGCAAGAGAGCGCAAAGTCTCGGATACATCTTGCTTTTTCAGTCAGCTCAAATGCTATGTTCGCTTTTCGAAATCCATCCTCAATAGCATTCACGGCGGCAATCAGATGAGAATGTGAGCATATCCCACAAACTCTAGGCGCAATGACAAGTGCATCTCTATATTCTCGACCTTCTAAAATAGACTCAATACCTCTACTATACGGAAAGATTAAATCGATATCATCCACAACACCGTTCTTTTTGGTAAAAACAACATCTGCCTCGCCCTCAATCTTTTCAATAATATCTTTTTTTATCACTTTTTATACTCCATAAGCGGTTGCATAAAACGCTTAATATGAAAACTCTTTGCAACACCTGTCACACTCAGATATGCTCTTGG